>JBBIUP010000006.1:0-47433 GCA_037440185.1 Meiothermus sp.
GCAGCTTTTTGCCCGTATGCAGGAGATCTGGGCCAACGAGGTCGCCATGATCCCGCTTTACTTCCAGGCCGATGCACGGGTTTTCCGGGTGGGACTGCTGAACTATACCTCCTCCACTTTTGCCAACTCGGCCTACCCCACCATCGAGCCCTGGCTGATTGGCTGGCAATCTCGAGGGGCCCAAAAGGTCTACGACCAGGCCAAGTATGGCCAACCCATCAAGTAAGCCGGCTCGATGGTCTTTCTCCAGCCCCTTCCAGATGGAGGGGGCTGGTGTTATGGGCGGCCGCCAATCAACCATTCAGCGGATGCTGTGCATAAAGGCTGGATAGATACAAAAACGGTCATTGGGCGGTAATATAGGGCGTGTTTGCTTACACGCTGCGCCGACTACTGCAAATGATTCCACTACTGTTTGCAGCTTCTGTGGTTATTTTCACGCTGCTGGCCCTACAGCCGGGAGACCCGCTGGATGAGTTACGCCAGCAGAATCCCCGCATCACAGCCGAGCAGTTGGAGCAACTGCGCCGTGCCTATGGCCTCGACCAGCCCATTTACGTTCGCTATTTCAAGTGGCTTGGGCGGGCTTTGCAGGGCGATTTTGGGCAGTCCCGCACCTATGCTTCTCCGGCTGGGCAGATCATTTTTGGTCAGCGATTGCCCCGCACGCTCATTCTCTCGGGTGCAGCCCTAACCCTGGCTTTGCTGGTGGCCATTCCGATCGGCATTTTCTCGGCTGTCCGGCAGTATAGCCGAGCCGATTATGCCATCACCTTTATGTCCTTTGTGGGCTTCTCGATGCCGATTTTCTTTTTAGGGATTTTGTTGTTGTTCGTCTTTGCGGTCTGGTTGCCAGAGCGATTACCCTGGTTCCCGCGGTTCCCGGTGCAAAGTATCTCCGATTTCCAGTGGGTGCAAGTTACAGCAGGCGAGATTAGTTTTTTCCAGTTTATCGGCGACTGGGCTTTCAAACTGGTCTTGCCGGTGCTGGCTCTTTCAACCATCCAGATGGCTTCTTGGACCCGCTTCATGCGGGCAAGCCTGCTTGAAGTCTTGAACCAAGATTATGTTCGCACCGCCAGGGCCAAGGGGCTGGGTGAACGGATCGTTCTTTATAAACACGCTTTGCGCAATGCTCTGATTCCCATCGTAACTTTGGTGGGACTTTCAATTCCGGGGGTATTTGGTGGAGCGGTGATCACCGAAACGATCTTCTCATACCCCGGTATGGGGCGGGCCATTTTCGACTCGCTGGTAGAGAAAGATTACAATGTTGCAATGGCAGCTCTGGCCTTCCTGGCCTTGTTGACAGCCACATTCAACCTGCTGGCTGATTTGATGTATGCGGTGGTAGACCCCCGCATCCGCTATAGTTAGGGGGTTTCATGGCTGCTGTTACATCTTCTCCACAAAAGAGCCAGTCCACTGCGGCCCTGGCCTGGCGCCGCTTCAAGAAGCACAAAGCCGCGATGTTCTCGCTGGGGGTCGTGATATTTCTTATAGCTATGGCGATTTTTGCTCCCTGGATTGCGCCCTTTAGCCCTACCCAACAACCAACAGGTGACAATCTGGCCGATTTTTACTTTCAAGGCCCTTCGGCGACCCATTGGCTGGGAACCGATGAACTGGGCCGAGACGTGCTTTCAAGGATTATCTATGGGGCGCGTATCTCGTTGCTGGTGGGTTTTGTGGCTGCCTTTGCCGGGGCTATTCTGGGTACGACCCTGGGGGTGATTGCGGGTTATTTCTCTGGCAAACCCCTGCGCTTTTATGTGGGACCCCTGGCCAAGGAAAAGAATGGTTGGAACCCACTGCCCTTCGCAGTTTGGCGGGTGATTTCCTGGCTGTTACTGTATGGGGCACTTTTCCTGGTAGCCGACCTGGCCTGGCTGCTCGCGGGGGCGAATGCGCAAGCTTTGTTTACGGGCACTGTCTCCCTCAACAATGTGCTCTCGCTGCTGGGTCTGGCTTTGGTCTGGGGACTGGTGCTGGTTGTGGCAGGTTGGGGGCTGTTTGGCCGGGGTAGGCTTGATCTGGATATTGCCATTTCGCGCTTCATGGACTTCATGCTGACCATCCCCGAGCTGCCCTTGTTGTTGGTGCTATCGGCCTTGTTGCGCGATACCCAGGGGGTAGTGGGTCAGTGGGCGAGTTCGACCTTTGGCGAGTCTGCCTCGGTCTTCATCATCATCACCATTATTGTGTTGTTTGGTTGGATTGGTACAGGTCGCCTGATCCGGGGGGCGGTGTTGAGCCTGCGAGAGCAGGAATTCACCACGGCGGCCCAGGCCCTGGGGGCAGGGGAGGCCCGCATCATGTTCCGCCACCTGGTGCCCAATACCCTGGCCCCACTAATTGTGAACGCTACCCTGGCGATCGGGGGGGCTATTCTGACCGAAGCGGCGCTTTCGTTCCTGGGGTTTGGGATTCAACCGCCCGTAGCGACCTGGGGCAACATGCTCACCAAGGCCCAGGAATACATCTTTACCGCGCCCTGGCTGGCCTTGGCTCCTGGCTTCATGATCTTTCTGACGGTGCTGGCTTTCAACTACCTAGGAGACGGCTTGCGGGATGCGCTCGACCCGCGCAGCAGGTTGTAAACTGGCTGGTTTTGAATTCTGGAGGCCTGGCAGTCTGGTAACAAAGCAATCGGTAGGGTAAGTGTGGATTTCGGCCTGAGTTTGGGTTGGGGGGGCTGTATTGTAGGGGAATGCGTATTGTGTTTTTGGCAAGTTTTTTGGCTTTTTCGCAGCTTGTTTTAGCACAGGATGGTTCCGGGTTTAGAGTTTCGTGGGACTGCGTGGTTCCAGAAGAAAAGGTGGTTTGTTTACAACCCTTTGGGGTGCTGCAGTTTGGCCTGGGTCGCAATGGCGTCTTAGGCCAGCCTGCACCGCTGGAGTTGGGGCTGGCTTTGGGTGGAAGGGTGCAGGCCCAAACCCGGTGGGAAGGGGTGATGGCTCGAGCTGATCTGGGCCTTTGGTACGAGTCGGTGGTGCAGTTTGGCGTCCTGGAAGCTTTGGCTGAGGTGGATCTGGGGGAGTTTGGGCTGAGCCTGGGCAAGCACCGCGATTACAGCGGCCCCTGGGACGATACCCTGATGGGGCGGGACGGGCGCTGGGGGATGTTTGCCCGCTACAGCCCAACCGAGGTACCCTGGCTAGGCATCGAGATGGCCTACCTGCCCAATGCGAAGTTTTCCGGGGGTCAGGGTTTTGTGGGGGGCAGCGCAGGAATGTTCCAACTAGGTACTTTTGTTGAAATTGTACAGATACCCAATGGTTTGGGAGACCTCGAGCCCTCCTTGAGCCTCAATCCCAGGGTGGGGTTGCAGGGTCGGGAAGTGGGACTCTTTTGGCAGTGGGATCGGGGCTTGTGGAGCACTGCCTCCCTGCCACTCCCTCTAGGACAGGCCCTGGCTTTTGTGTTGCAGTGTCCCTGCGATAGCGATACCCAAGCCTGGGTGGAGGCCCTGGATAAAAGCCGGTTTGAAGGGCTCTTGTGGTGGAACCCCGAATGGGACTACCTGGGGGAGAACAGCCCCTTTCTGCCCGAGGATCGGTTTCAGGCCTGGTTGCAAGAGCCGCGCAAACTGCTGATCGGGGCTGCCTATAGTTGGAATAACCAGTTGCGCCTGGGCGTAGACCTCTCCAGGGCTCCTGTAGAGGCGCTGCGGTTGTATCTTCGGCTTTACTGGCAGGGCCGGTAACGAACACGTTCGTTAGCGGTAGGGCTGGTAGCCAGCACGTACAAAGTAGAGGCCGTGGGCAGGAGCGGTAGCGCCTGCATCCTTGCGGGTACCGCCCTCGAGCAGGGTGGCAATGGAGCTTGAGTCGCGCTTGCCCAGCCCTACCTCTACCAGGGTGCCCACCATGCTACGTACCTGCCCACGCAAAAAACCCGAACCCACAAACTCAATCCAGATTTCCCGCCCGCCCTCGGTGGGCCACACTTCCAGATGGGTACGGTAGATTTGCCGGATGGTGGCGCGCTCTTCCTTTACAGCGAAAGCCCGAAAGTCGTGGCTGCCGATTAGGTGCTCCAGCGCGTGGCGCATCGGAATCAGGTTCAGCGACTGCGGAACCCACCAAACCCTGCAGCGCTCCAGGGCTGGGGGCATCCGGCGTTGGGCGATACGGTAGCGGTACTCACGCCAGTAGCAGCTTTTGCGGGCATGAAAATCCGGTGCGACTTCCTGGGCTGCGATGGCCCGGATATCCGGAGGCAACAAGCTGTTGAGGGCGTAGGGTATTTTTTCGGTGGGGATGTTGTCCTCGGTATCGTAATGCACCGGCATGGCAATTGCATGCACACCAGCGTCGGTGCGGCCGCAGGCCCAGATTTTGGGCTTTGCCCCAGGAATTTTGCCGAGGGCTGCCTCGAGCACCTGCTGGACGGTGCGTACCGGTTTAACCTTCAACCCTCCCATCTCCTCCTGAGCAGAGGGGACTGAGGGGGGAAGGCTACCCTGGGTCTGGGTCTGAAGTCCGGCGAAATGGGTTCCGTCGTACTCGAGGTTTAGCAAGATGCGCCGCAGTCTCGAGGTAGATTCCAATGATGGTTCCTGGTCTTCCAAAACGAATGCCATTGTAGAGCACTTTTCTTCAAGATTCAGTCAGCAGTTCACGTTAGAATTGCATCCCGATTGTACTGCAACGGTTATTGCTACTGCCCAGAGCCAAAGGTCAACCACCCTGGCGCTTATCTTTTGGTTTTTAGCGGTTGGCGCATCATTTACTGCGCCCCACCACCACCGCCTTGGCCCGCACCAGCACCCGCACCTTGTCACCGGGGTAGAACGGGCTTTCCGGGCTTTCTTGTACGGTGAGTTCGCGGTTACCGAACTGAACGCGGTAGGTCAGATCGTGGCCCTTGAACTCGCGGCTCAATACGGTGCCTTCCAACTGCTTGGCGGAAATGCCCAGATGTCCGAGCGGGGCTGCCAGGCTCAGCCCTTCTGGGCGCAGCGAGAGCAGCACAGCGCCCTGGGCTTCGTCCATCAGCACCATGCGTCCCAGTGGGGTTTCGGCCTCGAGGCCCCTGGCCTCGCCAGGGATGAGGTTGGTGCGGCCCAGGAACTGGGCTACAAACGGGGTACGGGGGTGATGGTAGACCTCCTCGGGCGTGCCGATCTGCTCGAGCTGCCCACCCCGCATGACCGCCAGCCGGTCGGCAAAAGAGAGGGCTTCTTCCTGGTCGTGGGTGACCAGGATGGCCCCAATACCCGACTGCTTCAGAAGCGCCCGTACCTCGTCGCGGGTGGATTGTCGCAAGGCAGCATCCAGGCTGCTAAATGGTTCGTCGAGCAGCACCAGTTTGGGGCCGGGTGCGATGGCGCGGGCCAGGGCTACGCGTTGCTGTTGCCCACCCGAAAGCTCACCGGGTTTACGGTCTTTGAACACCGTAAGCCCGACCAGGCTAAGCACTTCCTCGACCCGCTTTTGCCTGGTCTTGCCACTGAGCTGGCGCAAGCCAAAGGCCACATTGCCATAGACACTGAGGTGCGGAAACAAGGCGTAATCCTGAAATACGAATCCAATCCCGCGCTGTTCGACCGGGCGCCCGGTCAGGTTCTGGCCGTCCATCCAGATCTGGCCGCTATCGGCCTGTTCGAAGCCAGCAATCAGGCGCAGGGTGGTGGTTTTGCCGCAGCCAGAGGGCCCCAACAGGGCAAACACCTCACTGGGCCCCATCTCAAAACTCACTTCCTGCACCACTGGCGGAAGGCTGGGATGAAAACGCTTGGTCAAGCTCTGCACCCGCAGGATGGGGGTCGTGCCGGTGAGGTTGGGGGACGGGCGTTCGGCGTTAAGCGGCTTCATCTTCGTTCCTGAGCGAGCAACAGGCCTACCAGGCAGGCCGAGAATAACACGATCAGCAGGGCATAGGGAGCAGCTTCGGCAAACATCGCTTCCGAGGTGTAGCCCCAGATGCGGGTTGAAAGCGTAGAATACCCCACCGGGGCCAGCAGGAAGGTGAGCGGAAGTTCCTTCACAGCCGACAAAAATACCAGGGCCATGCTGGCCAACACCCCCCGCTGTAGCAGGGGAAAAGTGGCCTTGAGGAAAGCTTGCAGCGGTCTGTAGCCCAGGCTGCGGGCGGCTTCCTCGAGCCGGGGTGGGGCCTGGTAGAGCGCACTGCGAATGGGGCCAATGGCCTCGGCCAGAAAATGCAGCGCATAGGCCAGGATCAGCAAGGCCAGGGTCTGGTAGAGAAAGGGTACGCCGCGCAAACTGAAAAAAATTAGGGCCAGTGCGAAAGCCAGGGGGGGGGTGGCATAGCCGATGTAGGCGGTGCGCTCCAGAAGCCTCGAGAGCCTGCTGGGGTAACGCACCCCCAGATAGGCCAGCGGCAGCGCCAGACCGGCTGCTACCAGGGCTGCCGGGGCCGAAGCCTGCACCGAGTTTTGCAGCGACTCCAGGATTCCAGCCAGGCCGCCTACGTACGTATTGGGGTGTTGCACCGTCCAGTAGACAATAGAGATGAGCGGGACCACCAGAGCCCCCACGATGGGAAGTGCCATCCAGGCATAGGAAGGTAGTGTCCAGGCCCCCAACGGCACCAGGTTTTGCCGCCTTGCACTGCCTAGACCTACTCGGCTGAGGGAGAGGTTCTTGAGTAGCCGCGACTCGAGCAGGAGCAAACTGCCGGTGAGCAGGATTAGCATTAGGGAAAGCCAGGCCGCATATATCCGGTCGAAGGAGGCCGAGTATTGCAGGTAAATGGCATAGCTGAAGGTCTCAAAGCGCACCAGGCTCACCACCCCAAAATCCCCCAGTACGTGTAACCCGATCAAGAGCCAGCCAGCATACAGTGCAGGCTGTAGTTGTGGAAGCACTACCCGCCAAAAAACCTCGTAGCTCTTATAGCCCAGGCTGCGGGCCGATTCCTCGAGCCCTGCGTCCAACCCTAAGAGCGCGGCCCGCAAGTTCAAAAACAAATAGGGATAGGTGAATAGGGTCAGCACCCCCAAGGCCCCCAGGTAACCCGTGGGCCGGGGCCAGGGGAAGCCCAACAGGTTTTCCAACCAGCCATTGGCACCGGTTGCACCAAAGAAACCAAACACCCCCACATATCCAGGCACTGCTAGTGGCAACACCAGCAGAACCGTCCAGATGCGCTTGCCCCGCAGGTTGGTACGACTGGTAATCCAGGCCAAGGGCAAGGCTAACAAGGTGCTCAGGGCGATCACCCCAACCAGTAGCGCCACGGTGTTGCCCAGTAGTTGCAGATTGCGTTCGCGCAAAACAATTTCAACCAGCTGATGGGGCTCGGCTTGGGCGGCCCGCAACACCAGATAGAAAAGTGGCAACATCACCGCCAAACCCACCAGCAAAGCCACTGCCAGGAGTCCTTTGGGAATGGGTTTGGTCAGGCTGGGAAGCATTGCCAGAGGGAGGGCAACTAGAAAACCAGGCAGTCTATCTGCTGGGTGGAGGGGGCTTCGGGTGTAGAGAAGAAATGGGCATAAAGCTCAGGGGTGGTTGGTCTTGGCGAGTGGCGTTTGGAAGCTGGTGATGCCAGGCATCTTGCCAACAGCATGCACAAAACTAACAAGCTATAGAAAATAAATCAAGTATGTTTGTCGGGATTTGTGAGTATTGCAAACGAGAACCATTATCGAGAAACCAGGATGGGGCGGGCCAGGCGTTGGAGCAGCCAGGTAGCTACCTCGAGGTAGGCTGCATCCAGCATCAGGTAGTGCCCGCTATCGAACTCCTCTGCCTCGCTGACCCAGGCGGTTCCCCAGGCCCGCACCCTGGGCGGTGGAACCACATTGTCGTAGCGGGCCAGCGCCAGGTACAGGGGAATCTGCAACTTTACCAACTCCACGTTGTTGCGCACCAACAGGGCCTGGCGTTCGGGCAGAAAAGCATCATCGGCCAGAAGGCCGGGTTTTTCCACCGAGTAAGGTTTGGCAGCATGGGTCTCCAGGTAGCGCTGCATCTGAGAACGGGCCAAAAACATGCCCTTGAAGCTATCGCCAACCCGTCCAGCCAGCAACACCTGTCGCACCATGGGCCGGATGACGTTGGGGTAAAAAAGCTGCTGTGCAGGGGTATAGGCCAGCGGCAAGACGGGGGCCAACAAAGTTAGGGAAGCAATTACATTTGGATTGCCTAAGGCTGTGGCAATCGCCACGGGCCCTCCCCAGCTATGCCCGACCAGGTGGATGCGTCCCAACCCCGGATTGCGTTGCCGGACGGCCTGCAGGACTGCGGTAGTGTCTCGTGTATAGAGCTCGAGGTTGCCTTCGGGCGCGCTCCCCGAGTCGAAGTGGCCGCGCCAGGAGAGCGCATACACATTGAACTGTTGGCGCAGGTGAGGGATCAAAGCCTCCCAGACCCAGGCCCCGCCGCCTGCCCCGTGCACCAACAACATCGCATCGGGATGGTTTTCTTCGGCTGCCCACACCTGGATGGCAATACCATCCGACTCCACTGCAAAACGGGCATAGCTGGTAATGGGAGGATACGGCGGTAGTTGGGCCAGCTTGGCCTCGGCTGCTTGGCGAACTTGGCCCGATGGGCGCACAATACCGGCCTGTAATCGGCTGATATCCCAGGCCAGATAGCTTCCCATCCCAAACAGCAGTATTAGCCCAGCCAGCAAATAAGTGCGTGCTTTCATTCGTTTCTCCAAATGACTTAGCCAGTTCTTACCGATGTTTTCGGGCCATCCTAAGCCATTTATTCAGATAGCCTACCAAAGAAGGCCAGAAGGGTGTTGCTGGGCTGAATCTTATAAAGGCTTAGAGCATTTTCCATAAATACTGCCTACATCCAAGCCATGTTCCCTTCGACAAGCTCAGGGAATTCCCTGTACTGTTTATCGCCGGAAATACGGTAGGCCTCACCTGCCATCATGGTGTTTTTAAATGATTCCGCCGGGGGGGTGCGTCTTTCAAGCGGCCTCGGCTAGGATTCTCGAGGTGAATCATGGCCGCTTGTCCGTAAAAACCGCTTTTGCGGTTCGAGATCGGCCATACACAAACCGCTGTAAATACAGGGCTATCAGCCCGTCCCAGAGTGACGCTACAAACCTGCTCCGGTTTGATCAACCAGAGCAGGCCTGGCAAGGATTAGCTAGTGGTTTGGCAAGTTAAAGATGGATATGCAGGGAAGCTCCCGAAACGAAGCGCTCAAAGCAACGCCCATAGCTTACAAGGGCTAAACCCATCTCAGAAATTAAGTTACCAGAGCACTGAGAGGCCCTGCAACAAGGCCTCTCGGTCACGGATTTGCCTGCGATGGTTGTGAAGCTATTTGCGTAGATTGGGGAGCCTAACAAGGTTTTTCTGCACCCTTGCGGGCATAGTAATACCAGTTGAGCAGCACATTGAAGGCGTAGAAAATCGCAATTCCATAGAAAAAGCCGGTAGCGTAGCCGGTGCTGCCAATGATGGCTCCAATCAGGACGGAAAACACAAATGGGCCATAGGCACCGATGGCGGCGGTCCAGCCGATCACCCCACCGGCCTTGCGCGGTTCGAAGATCATGGGTATCTGCTTGAAGGTGCTGGCGTTGCCGATGCCGGCAAACAAGAAGACCAGCAGCATAAAGAGCACAAACCAAGGGAACTGCTCGAGGGAAACGGGACGCAGAAAGAAGGAAACGCCGATGGCCGAGAAAAGCAAGCCAATGCCGCTTACCTGTGTCCAGATGGCCCCGCCATAGCGGTCGGTGAGGGGGCCCATCAGTATCCGGATGAGGGAGCCTACCAGGGGCCCCAGGAAAGCGAAGGCCAGGGGGTCGGGAGCCCCTTCAAATTTGCCGTACACGGTGCGTATAAGCAGAGGAAAGGTAGCCGAAAAACCCGAGAAGGAGCCAAAGGTCATGATGTAGAGGCTGGTCATGATCCAGGTATGCTTATCGCTGAAGACATCGAACTGCTCACGGAAGTTGGCCCGTACCGGAACACTCTTGAGCCAGAACCAGGCCAGTAAGGCCCCCAGCAGCACCAGCGGTACATATACTAGAACGGCGTTTTGCAGCCAGAGGGGTTTACTGACCTCGCCCTTGGTGAAGGTTTGTGGGTCGCCCAACAACGAGCCCAGCAGGGCGAAGCCGATAATCCAGGGGGTCACAAACTGCACCACCGAAACCCCAAAATTACCCACCCCAGCCTGGATGGCCAGGGCTGTGCCTTGCAGCTTTTTGGGGAAGAAATAGCTGGTACTGGGCATAAATCCCGAGAAATTGCCACCGCCAATCCCGGCCAGAAAAGCCAGTACCATCAAAACCCAGAACGGGGTGGCGGTGTTTTGTACTGCCCAGGCCCAGCCCAGCAGGGGCACCAGCAGTAGCAGTGTGGAAAAGGTAACCAGGTGGCGGGTTCCCAGGATGGGTGGCAAAAAGGTCCAGATGATGCGTAGGGTGCCCCCGGCCAGCCCGGGCATGGCGGCCAGCCAGAAAAGCTGCGATGTGCTGAGCTGAAAACCCACGTTGGGTAGGCGTACGACCAGGGCGCTCACCACAAACCAGGTGATAAAGGCCAGGATCAGAGTGTAGGTGGTAATCCAGAGGGTGCGCCAGGCCAGGGCTTTACCCTGGGATTCCCAAAACTGTGGGTTTTCGGGTTCCCACCGGGTAAGCCAGGTGGCGGGAAGGGGTTTAGGAGGGTTCATAGGTTCCTCTCGAGGCCCATCCAAGCGGCCTCATGCGCTGGGGTATGGGCATCCAAAACGACCAGCCGGTGGTCTTCCACTCGGTACAAAAGCGGTACGACCTGAAGCCCCAGCCGTGCGGTCAAGTTTGTGGGCTTGGCGCCGGGTGAAGTGCTCTACCTCGCCGATGGCCAGAGCGGCAATTTGGGCGTGGTAGCGCTGGATATGATTTTTGTGGGTGGGTAGGTGGTTGAGCGCATAAGGCTCGGGGTACTGCATGGCACAGTCGGTGTGCCCAATTCGGGTGATGGCCCCAATACCCATGCGGGCTACCGAGAAGGCCAGATAGGGCTCTACGGGCTCGGGGTTGGCCCCCCCAGTGCGCAGCATGAAAGCGAAGTTTTCCGGCATGTGCAAGTGGACGCGAAAGTCCATGCGGGTGACGACTGCCAAGGCGGGTTGGGCGAAGGGTGCGGAGGATACGCCATGGTTGTGGCTTTGCAGCAGGATTTGCATGGGTTCTGGCAGAAGCACAGGTCACCTCAATGCTCCTCAGGGTGGTGCTCAATCTTGCCCTTGAGGTGTGGAGCCGCCTTGTTGAGCAGCGAGATTACGGTCAGGTGCATCCAGATTGCGCTGATGGCGGTGAGTACGAACAGGATGGCAAAGGTCATCTGCGGCAATCCGGTCCAGGCCTGGGAATAGGCAAAGAGTGGGGGCAGGAAGAAGCCTCCCAGCGCGCCTAACAAACCCACCAATCCACCGACGGCACCTACATCTTTAGGGAAGTACTCGGGGATATGTTTGTAGACAGCAGCCTTGCCGACGCCCATAGCCACTCCTACAATGAACACCAAAAGGGTGAAAGGCCAGACCGTCATGGTGTAGTGCATTACATCGCGCAGGCCACTAGGCTCATAGCGGGTGGGCAGATAGAGCACGATGTGCCCGTCGGGCATCGAGAGCAGCCAGGTCGAAAAAAGCATGGCTCCAAAGGTCCAGTACATTACCTTTCGGGCCCCGAACTTATCCGAAAGATAACCGCCTACTGGGCGCAGCAGCGAGGCTGGAAAGATAAACAATGCCGTAAGCAAAGCGGCTTGATATAGAGGCAGACCGAACACATCTACGTAGTACTTGGGCAGCCAGGCCGAGAGCGCCACATAGGCGCCGAAGACCACTACATAGTAGAGGCTGAAGCGCCAGACCCGCACATTTCTGAGCGGAGCCAGCATATCGGAGAGCGGGCGGCCCTGGCCCGGCTTGCGATCCACTCGGGGGGTGAGGAACCACATAGCCAGCCCCATCAGTATCAACAGCACGCCATACATGAAAGGGACAAAGCGCCAACCACCCGGAATCACACCGCCCAAGTAGCCTGCTGCGGGGGTGAGAGCTATCAGCGCAGGGCCAATGAACTTGGTTACACTGGCCCCTACGTTGCCCGCACCGAACATGCCGAGTGCGAAACCCTGCTGATTCCTGGGAAACCAGGCTGAGTTCCAGGCAATACCCACGCTGAAAGCGTTGCCTGCGAAACCCACCAGGAAGGCATAGAACAGCAACATGGTGTAGCTGGTGGCGTGGGCTACCAAGAAGGCCGGGATAGAGGTCAGGAACAGCATCAGGGTAAAAACAATCTTGCCGCCGTAGCGGTCGGCCAGAATCCCCGTTGCCAATCGCCAGATCGCCCCATTGAGGATTGCGACCGCTGCAAGCCAGCTAAGTTGCACGTCGGTCAGGCCGAACTCCTTGCGGATGGGAATGCCCAGCACCCCAAACATCAGCCAGACCGCAAACATCAGAGTGAAACCCAGTGTCGAGAGGGTGAGCACCTCCAGGCGCTGTTTTCGCTCAGAGGCGCTGTCGGGTGCGCTAGTCTGAACCATAGGATCCCCCTTTGTCCTGCAAGGCTGTTTGTGGCTTGGTAGTTGGGGTGGGTGGGTTTACTCGAAGACGGCGGTTTTTGCCTACCCAGATCACAATCTGCCAGGGCCGCCACAAGTAGCCCAGTGGCACGGTGATGATGTGGATCAGCCGGGTGAAGGGGAAGACCGCCAGCAGCAACCAGAAATTGAAGACGTGCAACTGAATCCAGAAGGGGAGATCGGCTACCAGCTCGGGGCGAGGGCGCAGGGTGAAAATGGACCAGAGGTAGGGGGTAAAGACCGAGGGGAACCAGTAGGAACCGTAGCGGTACATCACGGCGGTGAGAATGCCTGTAATGATCGAGACACCAAGGAGCAAGAGCACGATCACGTCGGTAGGGCGGGTTACGGCCAGGATGCGCCGGTTGGTGAGACGGCGGTAGAGCAAAATACCCAGCCCGCCCAGTGTCCACAAGGCCAAGATCAGGCCAGTGATCTCGAGCAGATACAACCGAATTGGTACGGAGTTCCACAAGAGCAGCCCTTGCGGAACCAGCAGCGCCAGCAGGTGTCCTAACAAGATAATCAGAAGTCCCCAGTGAAAGGGAATCGAGCCGAAGAAGAGCAGGCGGCGCTCCAGAAGCTGACTGGACAAACTAGAAACACTAAACGGCTTGCTACGCATCCGCTGGATGCTGACGATGATGACCAGTGCCAGCGCGACGTAGGGAAAAACCTGAAAAAGCAGAATATTCCAGTTCATTCGTTACCTCCCTTCCAGAACGGGAGATTGCGCATGAGCGAACCCATCGCGACGGGGAGCTGATGGGGTTGATCCGGCATGGCCGCAGCATGCTTTGCGTAGGGTTTAAGGGCCTCGAGCGTTGCCTCTAATAGCAGTAGATATGGGTTCTTGGATTCCAAGGTCTTGAGCGTATGGATGATCTGATGGAGGGCAGGCTCGAGCAGTTGCAACAGCTCGGGCAGGGGTTCTTCGGCAACCGCCAGGTAACGCAACACCGGAATCAGGTGGTCGGGGATTTCATTGGAGGTGTCTATCTCGAGCTTTGCGTACTCCGCGTTCAGCTCGGACATGAAGCGCCCCCGGCGGTAGTCCTCACCATACACCGCATAACCCACGTTGGGCGCGGTGAGCGGGGTCAGGTCGAGGGTGCGGGTATAAAGCTCTTCGCGCTCCGAGAGCTTGAGTTCGGAGAAGACTCTGAGGAAGCGCTCGAGCAGGTCTTTAGCTCTGGACTTGGGCAGGTCTTTTACCCGCTCCCACAAGGCTTTGGTAGAGCCGGACTTGGGGTACTGGTAGGCGAGTGCCAGGGTCTCGAGAAGGGTGTCCATACCTAGTCTCCTCTCACGGGTAGTTCGATAAACCCGACCCCGGTTTCGCCTTTATGCGCCAGCGGGTCGTTCCAGACTTCAGTCGCCATCTCGCGGTGATAGGGCGGCACCACGAAGCGCTCTCCAAGGGTGGGCTTGGTGGTGAGCTGGTAAATCGCCTCAATTTCCTCAGGGCTGGTGCCTGCGGCCTCGACGATCTGCAGGGTGGCCTCGTCAATGCTGCCCTCCACGCTCTGGCGGCGCTTATAGATGCGTACGGCCAGCAGCTTGCGCAGGATGGGCTTGATGACCTCGACGTTGCCTGCGGCAAACATATTAGCCAGATATTCCAGCGGCAGGCGAGCCTTTTCCAGATGGTTGAACAATTCGAAGTCCACCTTGTCAGGCGAGAGATCGAGTTTGAACAAGCCGTCCTCGATGGTGCTCACGATGGGCGAGAGCGGCGGGATGTAGAAAAGCATGGCCATGGTGCGGTACTCAGGGTGCAGCGGCACTGCCAGCTTCCAGACCTTGACGAACTTATACACCGGCGAGTCCTGCGCAGCCCTGATCCAGTCGTCGCCAAGCCCATTTTCTTTTGCAGCAGCGATTACGGCGGGGTCGAAGGGGTCGAGGATGGCGTCGAGTTGCACCTGCACCAGGTCTTGGGTCTCGGAATTGGCTGCGGTGGCGATCTTGTCGGCGTCGTAAAGAATCGCACCCAGGTAACGGATACGGCCGACGCAGGAGTGGAAGCAGGCTGGGGCCTGACCCGTTTCCAAACGCGGGAAGCACAAAATGCACTTCTCGCTCTTGCCGGTCGCCCAGTTGTAGTAGACCTTCTTGTAAGGGCAGGCCGCTACGCACATGCGCCAGCCCTTGCACTTGTTCTCGTTGACCAGCACCACCCCGTCCTCGGCCCGTTTATAAATCGCGCCGCTGGGGCAGGCTGCTACGCAGGAGGGGTTCAGGCAGTGGTTGCAGATGCGCGGCATGTAGTTGAAGGCCACCCGCTCGATCTCGGCCATCTGGGCCTGGATCTCCGGGGCCACGCCCTCCCAGTTGGGATCGTTTTGGGCGTAGAGGTTGCTGCCACCCAAGTCATCGTCCCAGTTGGGGCCAGCGGCGATGTTCATGGGCTCGCCGGTGATCATCGAGATGGGGCGGGCTACCGGCTGGTCGTCGCCCTCGGGGGCATTGAAAAGGTTCTGGTAGTCGAAGGTGAAGGGTTCGTAGTAGTCATCAATCTCGGGCAGGGCGGGGTTATAAAAAAGGTTGGTCAGGCCACGGGCGCGGGAGTGCAGCTTGAGCTCGAGCTTCTCCCCCTTCTTCTCCCAACCCCCCTTAAACCGCTCCTGGTCTTCCCAACCGGTGGGATACCCGGTTCCTGGGCGGGTTTCGACGTTGTTCCACCACATGTACTCGGTGCCCTTGCGGTCGGTCCAGAGGTTCTTGCAGGCCACCGAGCAGGTGTGGCAGCCGATGCACTTGTCGAGGTGGAAGGTCATTGAGATGTGGGCGCGGACGTTCATGCTTAACTCCTTGCAGAGGGCAGAGGGCAGAGGGCAGAGGGCAAAGGGGCTCTCTGCCCTCTGCTCTCCGCTACCACTTCGGCTCCTCGATACGCCGGACGTAGACGAAAGTGTCGCGATTAACCCCTACCGGCCCCCAGTAGTTGAAGGCGTAGGTGAATTGGGCGTAGCCTCCGCTCATCAACACCGGCTTGAGGCGGGCCCGGGTGATGGAGTTGTTCATGCCGGCCCGCTTGCCGCGCAGGGGCGACTTCGGTACCGAGAGGGTACGTTCGGTAGCGTGGTATACAAAGACCGTGCCGGATGGGATGCGGGCCGAGACGATGCAGCGCTGCACGAAGACCCCGTTGTCGTTGAACAGCTCCACCCAGTCGTTGTCGTGGATGCCCATCTCCTTGGCGTCCTTGTCGTTGAGCCAGATGGGGTAGCTGCCACGGGAGAGGGTCATCATGCGGTGGTTGTCCGAGTAAGTCGAGTGGATGCTCCACTTGCCGTGGGGGGTGATGTAGTTGAGGAGCTTCCCCTGGGCCTCGGCCTTGGTGATCTCGGTCTCCAGGAGCATCGAGTGGTCGGGGCGCGGCTTGTAGGTGGGCAGGTGTTCACCCCAGTCCAGGTAGTTCTGGTGATCCAGGTAGAAGTGCTGCCGCCCGCTTAGGGTGCGCCAGGGGATGTTGCGCTCGACGTTCAGGGTGAAGGGGCTGTAGGCCCGGCCCTGGTTGATGTTGGCACTCCAGGTGGGGGTGGTGAGCTGCCTTCTGGGCTGGGCCACGATGTCGGCGAAGCTGATGCGGGTGTCACGCACCGGCTCGGCCAGGTCGGCAAGTTTTACGCCGGTCTTCTTTTCTTCATCTTTGAACGCACGGTAGGCCAGCTCGCCGTTGGAGACCGGATCCAGGTAGAGGATGGCCTCGGCCACCTCTTTAGCGTCCTCGAGGCTCGGGTACACACTCCCGTTCAGCTTGCGGCCCTGGCGTTTGCGCAGGTCGTCGTAGAAGTCGCCCGCGGAAATCGTGAGGCCGTGCATGCCCACGCCGTTCTTCTCGATTCCGTCGCCCAGGCTGATCATCTTTTCGTAGACCAACGGGTACTGCCGCTCGACCACCCGGAACTTGGGCATGGTCTTGCCGGGGATGGCCTCGACCTCGCCCCGCTTCCAGTCGCGGTCGTCGGGCTGCGCCAACTCGTCCACGGTGTCGTGCTGGAGCGGGATCATCACGATGTCCTTGACCGGATTTGTCAGATGTACCTTTGCTAGCTCGGAGAACTTTTCCGCAATGGCCTTATAGATATCCCAGTCGCTCCTGGACTCCCACAGCGGGGCAACCGCCGCCTGCATGGGGTTGATGTAGGTGTGCAGGTCGGTGGTGTTGAGGTCGGGCTTCTCGTACCAGGAGGCGGTGGGGAGCACGATATCGGAGTAGAGCGCCGAGGTGTCCATGCGGAAGTTGAGGTCCACCACCAGATCAATCTTGCCCTGGGGGGCCTCCTTGCGGTATTTGACCTCCGAGACATGTCCGTTGGCTTGCTCCTGGGCCACGGTGTTGGTGTGGGTGCCCAGGTAGTGCTTGAGGAAGTACTCGTGCCCCTTGGCGGAAGTCCCGATGGCGTTGCCGCGCCAGATAAACCAGGTGCGCGGCCAGTTGCTGGGGGCGTCGGGGTCATCTATGGCGAACTCGAGCTTCCCCTCTTTGAGCTGCTTGACCACGTACTGGATGATCTCCTGGTCGGTCTGGGCTCCGGCTGCCTGGGCTTCCTTGACGACCTCGAGGCTCGACTTGTTGAACTGCGGGAAGAAGGGCAGCCAGCCTTTGCGCACCGCCCTGGCCTGGTGGTCAATCGTATGATCCATGCTCGTCTTCGCCGAGCCGTTCTTCCCAACGGTCTTGTCGTAGTCCTTGTAGCCGCGCTCATAGCGCCACTGGTCGGAGTGGACGTAGTGGAAGCTGGGGGTGTTCTGCTGGCGGGAGGGCAGCCCCCAGTCGCCCGCGAAGGCGATCGGCCCCCAACTGGCCTGGTTGGCGAGCTTCTCCTGGCCCACGTAGTGCGCCAGCCCGCCGCCGTTCACCCCCACCGCGCCGGTCAGCATCAGCGCTACTATCCCTGAGCGGTAGAGCAGGTTGTTGTGGTACCAGTGGTTGGCCCCTGCCCCGATGATGATCAGGTTTTTGCCCCTGGTCTTCTCGCCGTTGTCGGCCCACTCGCGCGCGTAGCGGATCAGGGTGTCGCGGTGGATACCGGTGTACTGCTCCTGCCAGGCCGGGGTGTAGGCCCCCACCTCGTCGTAGGTCTTGGGATAATCTCCGCCCAGCCCGCGATCCACCCCGAACTGGGCCATCAGCAGGTCGAAGACGGTGGTGACGGTGACCTGCTGGCCGTTCTTGGTGGTCAGTTTCTTGACCGGCACGCCGCGCCTGGTCTTCTTGTCCGCGCCGAAGTCGTCGAACTCGAGCAACTCCACCCCGTCCGAGCTATCGCGGAAGCTCAGCAGCGGGTCGATCTCCTCGCCGGTCTTGGCGTCTTTGGGCTCCAAGTTCCACTTGCCCTTCTCGCTCTGCCAGCGGAACCCAATCGTCCCCCCCGGCATCCTGGGCGAGCCCGACTTCTCGTCCCAGACCAGCATCTTCCAGTCGCCGTTCTCCTGGTCGGCGTAGTCGGCGAGTTGATTCGCCCGGACATAGCGCCCGGGCCTGCCGCCTTTGACCTCAACCAGAATCGGACTATCCGTGTAGCGTTTGAGATAGTCCACGAAGTACGGGACTTGCTTGAGGAGGTAGAACTCCTTGAGGATGACGTGGTTCACTGCCATCCAGAAGGCCCCGTCCTGGCCTGGATTGATCGGTAGCCACCAGTCGGCATACTTGGCGACCTGGCTGAAGTCCGGTGCGAAGACCGTAAACTTGGCCCCAGCGTAGCGCCCCTCGGCGATGTAGTGGGTGTCGGGGGTGCGGGTCATGTTGAGATTGGAGCCCACTACCGCGATAAAGCGGGCGTTGTACCAGTCGGCAGCCTCGTGTACGTCGGTCTGCTCGCCCCAGATTTCGGGGCTGGCGTTGGGCAGGTCGCAGTACCAGTCGTAGAAGCTCATCGGCACGCCGCCCAAGAGGCTCAGGAAGCGAGAGCCCGCCGCGTAGCTGATCTGCGACATGGCGGGGATGGGGCTGAAACCGATCACCCGGTCGGGGCCATGTTGTTGGATGGTATGAACCAGCGAGGCGGCGATAATCTCCAGCGCCTCGTCCCAGCTAAACCGCCGGTAGCCGCCTTTGCCCCGCGCCCGCTGCCAGCGCTTGCGCTTGTCGGGGTCGTTCACCAGGCTTTTCCAGGCCTCTACCGGGTCTGCGTGCTTCTCACGGGCCTCGCGCCACAGGTCTATCAGCGCCCCGCGTACGTAGGGATACTTGACCCGGATGGGGCTATACAGGTACCAGGAGTAGCTCACCCCGCGCTGGCAGCCCCGGGGGGTGATGTCGGGCAGGTTGGGGTCTATAGCAGGGTAGTCGGTGGCCTGAAGCTCCCAGGTCACGATGCCGTCTTTTACAAACACTTCCCAGCTACACGAGCCGGTGCAATTGACGCCGTGGGTGGTGCGCACCCGTTTGTCGTGCTGGAAGCGGTTGCGGTAAAACTCCTCCCACTTGCGTTCGGTGGGGGCTTCTAGTTCCTTGATCCAGTCGCTCATGCGCTCCTCCTACCGCTCGTGCGAATCCGTTCGGCCAGGCCCACCCGGCGGTTGTTCCACAACACATACATAACGCCAAACAGCACCACAAAGCCGATGAGTCCGGCAAACAACATGCGGGCCATGTCCATCTGGTTGGTGTTGGCAGGCTTACCTACCGTCTGAGCAAAAAAAGCTGTGAGGGCCGAGATTTCCTCCTGGGTTAGGGGCTTGCCCTTGTAGCTTTCGCGCATTACTGGGAAGGCAATACTGGTCAGTACGCCCTGAATTCCTGCGGCTCCCAGCCGGGTATGCAGGTCGGTAAGGTCTTGGCCCAAGCTGCCTCCGCCCATGGGGCCGAAGTTGCCCGCGGTGTGGCAGGCCATGCAGGGAGCACCGCCATTTTGCAAGCGCTGTTGACCCAAGAATAGCGCCTGGCCTTTTGCTGCGAGAGCAGGGTTGGCTTGTGCTGCGGAGGTGGGCTCTGGGGGTTGGGGGGTTGCGGCTCTGGTTCCACCCAATCCTTGTGCATAAACTGTAATGGCCTTTGCGTCTGTTTCGGAAATTTGGGGCATGGCAGGCATTACTCCGTTGTAGGTCTGCCCGCTTACTTCCAGGGGGCCACTGATGCCTTCGCGAATCACCTTGACCACATAAGCCTCGTCCTGCATTCGCGGGTTGTTTATCAGGGGAGGAAAGACCCCTGCTATGCCCTGTCCGTTTGCCCCGTGGCAGCCCGCGCAATTTTGGCTATATAGCTGCGCGCCATCGGCAGCAATAGCCAGACCGAGCAGGGCGGCCATGACCACGAGTGGTTGTTTCATGCCAGCCTCCTTTGTTCTTTGTGGTTTTCCAGCCAAGACAAAAGCTCTTCGATGGCTGAGAAGGGATGTTCGACTCCGGTCTTGGCGTCCTTGATTCGGCCTTCCCAGTGACCTGCCCCATCCGACCACAAAAGCACCACATATACCGGTAACTTGGCAGGGGGCAGACTGCGGTGAGCAGGTTCCTGTGCCATACATGTAGCTTCGCTCCTGGTGCTTACAGCCTGCTTACAGGCTTGGGACATTTGCACCACTCGAACCTCCTAGGCTGGTGCTAAAGAGTTGGGGAGGAGCTTTGAACCAGGTTCGTTGGCAACTGGACTCAGACGGGCGAATTGTCGCTTGGGGGACTGGCGCGGCTGCTTTCTTTCGGCTTCCGAACGAACAGGTGTTGGGGAAAACCTGCGCTGAGGTGGTGCGGGGTACCGACAGCTTTGGGCGTTCCTTGTGTGCGCGTTGCCCAGTGCAGCGCGAAATCAAATACGGGGCTTATCAAGCCAGTACGGCCCTATCGGTAGCGGGCAAACGTCTGACCTGTCTGGGCTACGCCAATGAGAGCATCCATGTCGAACTCAAACCCGAACACCAGAGCGATACCAGTGAGGTATTGGCTTCTCTCTCTTGGGCAGTGCGCAAAATGGCGAGCGAACCGGGCCGCTTCTTCCAGACCCTACAGGTATTTTTGGCGGGGCTTCGCAAAAGCCTCAAGATGGAGGCCGCCGAGCTATTCTTGGCAGACCCCCAGGAACACTACCTGGTGCTCACCGCCTACGATGGCGTACACCGCGAAGCCTTTATGGAGAAGCCCTGGTTTGCCTGGGGCGAGGGCTATCCGGGGCTGGTGGCACTGGGCCACCGGGCGCTCGTGACGCATGACCTGGCCTCCGACAACCGCTATTTGCGGCAGAAGGTCAAGAAGCTTGGGTACAAGACTTATATTTGTTATCCGCTGGAGCTACCTCAGGGCTTGATCGGGGTATTGAACCTGGCCAGCCGCGATCCCGCAGTAAACGACGAAGCCCTCCTCGATCAGCTCACCCTGATAGGCCCCATGCTGGCTGCCTCGCTGTATACGGTTTTGACCCGGCTGGGGGAGAAGGGTCTGCTGGCGATTGCCTCTACCCTGCGCCTGGGTGTCGAGGCAGAGGGCCTCGAGAACTGTCTGGCCCAGGCCACCTCTATCAGCGGGGCTTCGTGCGTGCGGTTGGTGCTCGAGGACGGGCGTAACCTGACGCAGGGTCGCTGTGAGGTGCCTGAATGCCAGCATGTGCAGCAGTGCCCGGTCTGGCAGGGCAAAGTCCAAGGCGTGAAGGTGGGGTTGGAACCCTGCCCCCATACCGATGCCGGGCGACCCCGCTACTGCTTACCGCTGTGGTCGGGGGGGCATGTGATGGGGGTACAACAGTTTCATTTTGTCCGCCTGCCCCAACCCCCTAGCCAGGCGGTTGTACCCATCCTGTGGTTGGAACGCCTGGGTGCCGAGGCTCTGTGGCCCCATTCGGAGCAAACCGAACAGGAAAGCCCCTTGCTGGAGATTCATACGCTGGGGGGTTTGCAGGTACGCCGCGCAGGCGAGCCGCTTTCGGCCAAGGCCTTTGGCCGTCGCCAGACCCTGACCCTGCTTAAGCTGCTCATTGCTCACCGGGGCCAGACCCTTTCCAAAGAAGAGCTTTGCGAGCGCCTGTGGCCGGGAGAAGACCCTGGCGAGACTCTGCGCCGCCTACATGTCTTGATGCACGGGCTGCGCCAGGCTTTGGAAGCCGATCCGACCCAACCGCAAATCGTGTTGCGTGAGGGCGAGGGCTACCGCTTTGCCCCTCAGGTTCGCTATTTTCTAGATGTGGAGCGTTTTGAACAACTATTGCACCAGGGCGATTGTCTGGAAGGCACGGCTGCCCTGGAGGCCTATCGCCAGGCCCTAGCTCTCTACAAAGGCGACTTCTTGGCCGATGAGCCCTATGCCGATTGGGCCGAGTTGGATCGCAGTTACCTGCGCGAGCGGGCAGTGGGAGCGCTGTTTCATATGGCAACCTTAGCTTTGGACTTGGGGATGCAGCGTGAAGCCCTGGAAGCCTACCGCCGCATCCTCACCCTCGATCCCTGGCGCGAGGAAGCCTACGCCGAACTGATACAGGCCCTGATGATTACGGGGCAAGAACCCGAAGCCCGCAGCATGTTCCAACAGTATCGGGTGCGGATGGAGCGTGAGGGCTTGCCGGTTTCCCCCAATTTTGCCGAGATGTTACGGTTAGGCACCTGAGGCTGGCGTGCTGGATCACGGCCTTTTGGGAACCAACATGATCGAACTCCATCTCAGAGTCCAGGTGAAACCCGATTGCCTCGAGGCTTTTCGAAAATTTTTGCTCGAAGCCATTCCTTTCTACGAGCAACCGGGGGGAATAAAAGTGCGGCTTCTGGAGGACTCCTCCGACCCCACGTGCTTCATCGAGTTGGTGGAGTACACCAATGAAGAAATCTACCAACAAGACCAACTACGGGTTGAATCCGATCCAACCATGCAGCACTACCTCGAGCGCTGGCGGGCGTTGCTCGAGCGTCCGCCCGAGGTGGAAGTCTACCGAAGGACTCTATGAACTATCACCATATACCCGATCTTCTGGAGGAAGTAGAGCCACCCCAAAACGGCATCCTCAGCCGCACCCTGCACAACGAGGGCAGCATCAAGACCGTGATCTTCGCCTTCGACGCCGGACAGGAACTCTCCGAGCACACTGCCGCCCGGCCCGCTGTAATTCACATCCTTGCAGGGCAAGGTTCGCTCAAGTTGGGCGGCGAGGAAAAGCCCGCTACTCCTGGTACTTGGGTCTACATGCCCGCTGGCTTGGTTCACGCGGTGCGGGCCGAAAGCCCCCTCACGATGCTGCTCACCTTACTGCCAAAGGAATAAACACGTGGTAGCCCAATCCCACAACGTCAAAGTTCCCCTCAAGTCGGTCGCGCTGCCCAACGAGCACGGCGGCTGGGGGTTTACCCTCGAGCCCGTTCTGCTCGGCCTGCTGGTTGCACCCACCTGGGCTGGGTTGGGTTTGGGCATCTTCGCGCTGGCGGCTTTCCTTACCCGGCACCCGCTCAGGCTGTGGCTGGCCGATTTGCGTAAGGGTAAATCATACCCTCGAACCCCCATTGCCCGTAGTTTTGCCTTACTATACGCAACATTCGCTCTTACTGGTCTGCTGATTACAACCCTGATGGCCCAGGGTGTTTTCTGGTGGCCGTTGCTATGGGCCTTGCCGCTGATGGTCCTTCAGCTCTGGTTCGATGCCCGCAACCAGGGCCGCAACCTGATCCCCGAGATTGCTGGGGCTGTCGCAATGGGTTCGGTGGCAGCAGGCATTGGGCTAGCAGGGGGCCTGGAGGCGAAGCTGGCGGGGGGGTTGTGGCTGGTGCTGGCGATGCGTTCTCTTGCAGCCATCTACTACGCTCGAGCACAAGTTCGGCGAGCCAGGGGCGAGTCGGTAAATCTGGTAGCCGTCTACGTCGCAGAAGTTCTCGCCATCACGGTGCTGAGTATCGGAGCGCTGATGAACCTGGTTCCCTGGCTGAGCATAGCGGCCCTGGCCATGCTAATTCCATTTTCGCTTTATACCTTTAGCAAGCCTCCGGTGCCCGCCAAAGTGGTGGGTTGGACGCAGATGGCTTTCGGCCTGTTGATCGTGGTGAGCACGGTGCTGGGCTTACGCTTGGGCTAGCCAGCCTGGTTCAGACTGCTCAGGGCGTGTCTGGGGTTCGTTGTTCTATGCCGGGTGCAAAAAATTGTTGGCGGTTTTCCGACCAAAACAACCACACCAATCCCAGTATGGGCTGGATGAGCGGGAGAAAGCCGTAGTCAATGCCGAAGTCGTGCCAGACCGTACGCCCAATGACGTCGGGCAGAAAGATGCTCAGGGTGCCGACGATTAGCACCCCTGCGGTCTCGAAGACCAACACCACCACCGACATCCACCAAGCCCAGGGTTTGCGGATCACA
This sequence comes from Meiothermus sp., assembly GCA_037440185.1. GTDB lineage: Bacteria > Deinococcota > Deinococci > Deinococcales > Thermaceae > Meiothermus. Next base: position 23,807 of record JBBIUP010000006.1, read on the forward strand.
AAGGCCACCGTCGCCAACAGATAGCACAGTGCTGCTACCGCCGAGAGTGCTGGGGGGAAATAGTCCGTTACACCGGGTTTGAAAAAAAGCTGATAGACCGAGCGAACCCCCGCCGAAAGCGCCAGCAAGGGATACGAAACCGCCAGAATCTGTCCAATGGCCTTGATAACCGTGGGCGTCAAGTACCTGCTCATGGCTTCAAGTGTATAGCGCACTTCACACTGCGAATGATTCCCATTATCAATACTCTATAAATCCGACTGGGTTACTTGACATTAGAGTTAGGGCCTACTAGACTCACGCTGAAGTCGGTGACGACTTGAAACTTTTTCAGGAGGATGAAAGTGAAACAGTATCGTGTCTTGATCTTCTCTACTTTGGCATTGCTAGGCCTGGCACAGGCCCAGCAGCAAACCCTTACGGTCTACACCGGGCGCGGGCAGGGGCTGGTTGAACCGCTGGTCAAGCAATTCGAAGCCGAGACCGGAATCAAGGTGAATGTGCGCTATGGGCGCGATGCCGAAATACTCGCGGCCCTGCAAGAAGAGGGAAGCCGAAGCCCAGCAGACATCTTTTGGGGCAACACGACGGGTGCTTTGGGGGTTGCGTCCGAGCGGGGACTCTTTATTCGACTGGGAGACTCCGTCACCCGCCTTGCTACCAACTTTGTGCCCGCCAGCCGCCAGTGGGTTCCCCTGACCATGCGTTTGCGGGTGGTGGCGTTCAACCCGGCCAAGGTCAAACCCGAAGACCTACCAAAGAGCATCATGGAAGTGCCCAAGCTGACGCAGTACAAGGGTCGAATTGGCTGGACGCCCACCTACAGCAGCTTCCAGGACATGATCGCCGCCATGGTCTTGCAGTTTGGCGAAGCCCGTACCCGCCAGTGGCTCAACGAAATGAAAGCGCTGGAACCCAAAGTCTACGCCTCCAACCCCGCCATGATGGAGGCCATCCGCTCCGGCGAGATTGATTTGGCTTCGACCAACCACTACTACATCCTACGCTTTGTACGGGCTGGGCAGCAGATCGGCACCTACTATTTTGCTGATGGGGATGTGGGTGGACTGGCCCTGGTGACCGGTGCAGGCATTCTCAAGACCCACAAAAACCTGGCAGAAGCCAATCGTTTCTTGCTGTGGCTGTTGTCGCCCAAAGGGCAACAATTCTTTACCAGCGAGATCATCGAGTACCCTGTTGCGCGTGGCATCGTGCTTACCGCCAATTTACTGCCCATCAACCAGGCTGTAGCCAAGAGCCCCAGGGTGGACTTTGAGAAGCTCCCGCTCGATACTGCACTCAGGCTACTGCGCGAGGCAGGGCTACTTTAGCCATAGGAATCCTTGCTCAACAAACCGATAGCCGATGTGATCAAGATCATCGGCTGTCGGTCTTATTATGCCAGGGCCCATAGATTCGGCGGTTTATCAGACCCCAGGTAACAGCATTGAACGGACTGACTTCTACTGGTGAGGAAATATTGGAGAAACGCTGCGACATTCCTGGGCCTGGTGCGGGTACATTTATCCCGGTTGGCTTTCTGGCATACTATTGGGAAGTCATGAAGAAATCGCCCATGGATCCCTTGCGCCCGCTGTGGCTTTTCTTAGGTTTCTTCTTTGTAGCACTGGGTTTTGTCGGTGCAGCAATTCCGGGAATGCCCTCCACCGTGTTCTTTATTTTGGCTGCCTACTTTTTCTCCAGGAGCAGCCAGCGCTTTCTCAACTGGGTGCTCAATCTGCCCAAAGTGGGGCCTATTGTGCGGGATTACCGTAGCGGGCTGGGCATGTCGCGCAGAGCCAAGATATTCGCGCTGTGTATGTTGAGCTTTTTTGCCCTTACCAGCGCAATCTTTCTGATTCCGGTGTTCTGGGTAAAGGCAGCGGTGCTGGTGTTGGGATTGATAGGTTTTTGGTTCATCCACAGCCGGATTCCAACCAAAGAAATCGTGCTGGCCCGACGCCAGATGGGCGAAGTTCGATAGAACCGAGCCCAGGCTCTTTTTTCGTTCACTTGATGACCGCAAAAGGTCGCCCGGTGACCGAGATGCGACCCTGGTTCAGGGCCAGGGTGCCCCCTGAGCTACTCACCCCGACCCGAATAGCCACTCGGAAAGCGCCGCCTTTGATGATGTCCAGGGCGTTTTTGTTTTGGGTATCACTCAAGGTCAGGTTGATCGAGATTTCCTGTGTGCCCCCCACTGGCACACTGAAGCTGCCAGCCCCTAGCCCAATATCGCCCCCGGCATTGTCGTTAACATTGGTGTCACTTTCGGGTGCCAGGCGTAATTCGTAGCTGCCACTGAATGTCGAGTTGCCGGTGTTGCTGAGGGTGGCAACTACCAGAATCTGCCCCCGCTCGAGGATATCGAGCCCAATTGGCAGCGGAACCAGGAGTCCTTCCTGGTTGGCCCCTGGAAACAGCAGAGAGCCTGAGCCTGAGGGGATGGTCAGGGTACGCTGGTTTTGCGGAATAAAGCTGAGGATGTTGACGTTTATGGTGTAGCGGGTGGCTGCACTGCACCCTGCCAGCAGTAAGATAAGCGCGATAAAAGTAAGTCTAGGCATATCTCACCTCAGAAACCCAAACCCAGGCTCAAGGCAATACCAAACACCGTATTGCCCACGATAGGTGCCCGGTGAGTGGTCAGGGCTGTATCAATAGTGAACCCTGGCCCCACAAACCCGGCTCCCAGACCAAAGCGGAAGCCATTGTCGAAGCCCAACCCAGCCCGGATGCGGGCAGGCCCCAGGCTATACTCGCCGCCAATACGGCCAAACAAGCTGGCTTCATAGCCCAAATCGCCGCCGACAATCAGCGCCCCCACCTCCAGGGGTAGCCGGGTGGCAGCATTCAGGAAGAAGGCAGGGACAAAGCCAAAACTGCTGCGCTCGCTCTGCCCCGAGATGGGGTTGCTGGAAGTACCATCCCAGCGCAGTTCGGTGCCGCTCCAGCGGGCAAATCCCAGTGCGTTGCGGATGCCCAGCCCCACCGTGGTGCCCTGGCTTTCCATCGCTACGCCAATATCGGCCCGGGCGCCAAAACCGCTGCCGTTGCCAGGAATGGTATAAAACACGCTGCCCCGATAGACTGGCGGCTGGTTGGGGTCAAACTGGCCCTGGGCATTGGTCTGAACCCCCACGCTACCGTTGCCCTCGAGGTAGGCCAGGCCGTAAAAAGCTTCCCCTCGAGTCCCCGCGTAGAGCTTGGCCGGGCCAAAGTCGGGGATAGGTACATCGGGCAGCCGGGTCGCATAGCCAAAGGCCACGCTAATGCCTGCCTGTGCGCTTCCACTTAAGATGAGAGCGTATTCGGTGTTGGGCTCGAGCCCACCACTTTGTAGCGCTTGACGGAGTTTGTCGTTGGGCGAAAGACCCAGACCAAAACCCCCAGCGTACAGGCCAAAGTCAAGGTAGAGGTTGCTCCCCAGCGAGAAGGGAATCCGAAAGATTGGGCTAGGCGTGAGGGCCTTACTCGAACCCACCCCAGTGGGGGTGCCGAGTCCCAGGTCAAGTTGGATGGGGTTGCCCTGGTAGTCGGTGACACGGATGCCGGTGGCTTCTACCTCAATTTGAATTTCAGGATAGCCGGTGTTGGGGTTGATAAAGGCTTTAGAGGAGGCCGGGTTGATCAGGAATTGAAAGGGGTGGCTGAATTGATCGTAGAAGGTCAGCACGTCGAAAGGGCTGTTCTCATTGGTTAGGCTGGAAAGATTGCTAAAAGCTGGCAAGGGGTTGCTTTCCGGGCGCAGTACCAGGCCCAGCAATCCGATGGGCAGTTGAAAACCCGTATCGCTGCCGTAAAGCCCCGCCGGAAAGGCTGCGTAAGCGGGGTTGAGATAAGCTGCAGCGGGGCCGGGCAGAACCAGGCCTGCCATGCCCAGGCTGCGCACCCCTTGCGTAAAGCCAAACCCACCCACCCCCAAGGTTATGACCAGAATCGTGAGTACGCGATTCATATCACCTCCATTTTAGCGCAGGGAATTAGCCAACCTGTTTATTTGGCACAAACTGGCTGTAAAAGCAGTGCGTCAGGGCAATTGCCAGCGCGTCGGCCAGGTGGGTGGGCTTGGGGAGGGCCTTTAGACCCAGAATAGCCCGCACCATATAGGCCACCTGATCCTTGTCGGCCTGACCATTGCCCACCAGGGCCTGTTTGACTTTGGGGGGGCCATAGCCATAGACCGGAATCGAAAGCTGATCGGCTACCAGAAATACCGCCCCCATAGCCCAGCCTACCTTGTAGGCCAGTTCGTTCTGCCGATAGAAGAACTGCTCCTCTACCGCAATGGCCTGGGGCGGGTAGGTAGTAGCAACCTGATACACCGCCCGATAAAGCTTACCCACCCGCTCGGGTGCGGACTCGCCGTGGGTGGTTTTGACCACCTCGGCGTGGAGCATCCGGGTCTGCTTACCCACCTGTTCTACTACGCCCAAGCCCAGATTGGTGATGCCAGGGTCAACGCCGAGGACGACCATTACCAACTCTGCGTGTGTGAGCCGCTAAACGCGACCCTCACTTGCCGCGCCATGTGGCGCGTCCGAGGGTTTCTCCCAACACTTTCTGGGTCAGTCATATGCAGAATCGGTACATATTGAGGGTCTAAGGTCGAGGGTTGAGAATCGAAAGTCTTTGGTGCTCGACGCTCGACCCTCCGCCCTCGACGGGCAACGCTAGTTGCCCCGCTTGGGTGGGTAGTCGCCATCGCCGTAGCGGATGAAGGCCGGGATATCGAAGTTGCCAACGTCTACGTTGCTGGTGGGGAAGTCCATTAGCGGGCGACCACCAGGCTTGGCGACCACCGCGCTCTCATTAAAACCCGCTGCAATCAGGATCACCCGCATTTCGTCCTGGGCACGGTTGTCGTAGGTCAGACCATACAGCACATCCACGTCTTCCATGCCGGTGGCTTCACGGATGTGCTCCACTACACTGCTGGCTTCCAGCAGCGAGATGTCTTCGTCGCCCACCACGTTGACCAGCAGCTTGCGGGCCCCATCCACCGAGCGATCCAGGAGCGGGCTCTGGATGGCCGACTGGGCGGCTTCCATAACCTTGTTTTCGCCCCGGCCCGCCCCAATGCCCATCAGAACCTGACCGGCTCCGGTGAGCAGCGTACGCACATCGGCGAAGTCGAGGTTGATCTGGCCGGGCAGGTTAATAACGTCGGTAATGCCCTTCACCCCGTGGTAGAGCACCCGGTCGGCAATCATGAAGGCATCCTTGGCAGAGACTTTTTTGTCCAGGGCGTTCAGCAATCGGTCGTTGGAGATGACCACCATCGCGTCTACTTGTTCGCGCAGCCGCTTGATGCCCTCTTCGGCAGCCCGCAGCCGACGTGGGCCTTCCCAGGCGAAGGGGCGGGTGACGACCCCCACCGTGAGCGCACCCAAACCTTTAGCAATTTCGGCTACCACTGGGGCACTGCCGGTACCAGTACCACCGCCCATCCCGGCAGTGATGAAGACCATATCGGAACCCTCGAGGTATTCGCTCACCAGTTCTTCGGCTTCTTGGGCGGCTTTTTCGCCGATTTCAGGGTTGGCTCCTGCGCCCAGCCCTCGAGTGAGTTTGTCACCCAATTGGATGCGTACATCGGCCAGGCTGGTTGTCAATACCTGTGCATCGGTATTGGCTGCAATAAACTCCACGCCTGTGAGCCCCGACTCGATCATGCGATTGACTGCGTTGTTGCCTGCGCCGCCGAGTCCGATTACCTTGATCTGCACGTCACCCATAATCTCTCCTAGTACCCTCTTACGATTGCTTCAGTACTTCCTCTGATCGAACTTCCACAATGCGATACTGGCCTGTTAAAAGAAGTTCTTGAACATCCCTTTAATACGCTCCCAAAGCCCGCCTGCAGCATTGACCGCCCCTTCGGTGTTGATGACCGGTTTGCTGGGTTGAATGGTTTTGCTGCGGCTGGGGCGGTGTCCCCTTGGAAGGGGAGACTGGGCTGCCAGGTTGGCTGCATGGCGTACCAGCCCCACGGCGGTTGCGTGAGTAGGGGAGGCTACCACATCGGTCAGACCCTGCACGCCCAGGGGCTTGCCCAACCGAACTGGCAGGTTGAACTGCTTGCGGGCCAGTTCTTCCAAACCGCGTACCATGCTGGTGCCGCCGGTCACGATGACCTTGCCGACGGTTATTTCCAGAGGTCCCAAGGCTTCATCCACGCTCTGGCGGGCCAGGTGCAGGATTTCACGCAGGCGCGGGCGGATGATGCGGGCCAGGTCGGGGGCTTGATAGGTGATTTGTGCAGCGCCTTCCTGGCTGACCTCCAGCACCAGTTCGGGATCGGCCAGCTCGGGCAGCGCAGCCCCGTATTTTTTGGAAACCCGCTCGGCTTCCTCGACGGGGATTTGCAGCAGCTTGGCGATGTCTTGCGAGACATGGTCACCGCCCAGCGGGATCACGGCCGAGTGGGCCAGACGCCCCTGACGGAAGACCGCTACGTCGGTGGTTCCTCCACCAATATCTACCAGCATCACGGTCATGGAGAGTTCTTCGGGCGAGAGCACTGCCAGCCCCGAGGCATAGGCCTGCAAGACCATGCCTTGCAAATCCAGGCCGGCGTCTTCAACTGCTTTGCGCAAGTTGGTGAGGGGGCCTTTGCTGCCCGCGACCAGATGCACATCTACTTCCAGGCGTACCCCGGCCATACCGATGGGGTCGCGGATACCTTCCTGACCGTCTACGCGGTACTCCAGCGGCAGGGCATGAATAAGTTCGTAGTCACCCTCGAAGGGATAGGCTTTGGCCTGTTCGATGGCCCGCTCGACATCGGTGGTGGAGATTTGCTGACCCCGCCGGATGGCCGCCAGGCCGTGGCTGGTCACGCTGCGGACGTGGGCTCCGGCTACGCCCACCCAGACCCGCTCGGCCTTGACCCCCGCGACCCGCTCGGCTTGAAAGATGGCCTGGCGTATGGACTCGGTGGTGCGCTCGAGGTTGGTGACCACGCCTCGCCGGAGCCCTTGAGAAGGAACCGTGCCCTCTCCGATTATGTCCAGGATGCCATCCGAGGATAGCTCGCCGATGACCGCAGTCACTTTGGTGGTTCCAACATCTAAGCCTACAAGAATCATCGGCGAGCACTCACCCCCCAAGAATACACATAGATACGGCTATCCGACGGAGCGCCGGGGTGCGCAAGAGGGTTACTTGCGTCACTTTTGCCTATTCTGCTGATTTTGGCCCAATCTTGCAACTCTCTGACATTCTTGCCCCATATGTTAAGGTTTGGGGCCAAGACCTGATAGCCAGCCACGCTGTAGCGGATGCGCTGGGCATCTGGGAAAGTTTGCACCAGCAAAAGCAGGTCTGCAATGGGAATTTCGCCCCTTCCCTCGAGCACTGGGCTCCGTGCAGGTGCGCCCGGCAACAGCACCCCATCCCTGCTCAGGCCGTAGCGCAGAGAGCCCTGGGTCAGACTGGCAATGGAGGTGCGCTCTTCCAGCACGATGCGCAACTGGCCTGGGGCTGGGCGCTCGAGGGTGGCGCTTTTGATCCAGGGGTTGTGCTGCAGGGGCTCGAGTTTTTGAGGCCAGGCCCAAAGCCACGGACGACCCGGCTCGAGGCCGGTAGCCTGCCGTATCTGGGCCTCGGAAAGCTGTTGGTTGCCCACCACCTCGATACGCTCGATGGGCAACACCACATAAGAGCCAATCCCCAGCGAAGCCAGCAGCAAGGCCAAGAGCACGGCCCGGATCATGCCAACCCCCTTTCAAGCCGTGCACCGCTGCCGCTCAGGTGCGCCGCGCTCCGCGCTAGGGAGAGGGGGAGCACGAACTTTATTTCTTCACCGCGTCTGGATATCCTGCTCCCCTGTTCCCTTGCTCTCTTGCTCCCTCTCATCGGCTCACCTCCGCCTCCACCGCAATCTCGCCCCAGATTTCCCACTCCACCTCGAGGGGAAGGATGGCCTGTACTTTGCGGATCAGGGCATACATTTCGGCAGCCGTGGCTCCGCCCAGGTTGACCAGGAAGTTGCCGTGCTCGAGGCTGATCATGGCTTTGCCCACGGTGGTTCCCTTGAGCCCGCCCACATCTATCAAACGCCCTGCCGAGTCGCCAGGTGGATTTTTGAAAGCACAGCCCGCACTTTTCTTTTTGGGCTGGCCCTTGCGGGCCGCGTCTACCAGGGCGATTTTGGCCCGCACTGCTTCTTCGCTGGAAGGTTGTAGTTGTAGTCTGACCCGCGTCACAATTCCACCTTTGGGTAGGGCCGAGTGCCGGTAGCGAAAACCCAGTTCGCCGGGCTGGTAGAGGTGCAACGCACCATCATGGAAAACCTCAATCCGTTCTAAAGCATCGGCCATCTCGCCAAAGCGGGTGCCAGCGTTCATCTTGACTGCACCCCCCAACTGGGCCGGAACCCCGTGCAAACCTTCCAGTCCACTCAGGCCCTGCCGCGCTGAGGCTTGCAACAGACCGGGAACCAGGGCGGCCGCGCCCACCCAGCCCTGTAGGTTTGGGTTCCACTCCGCGAACTCGCCCCCCAGTCGGATGACCCGTTCTTTCACGCCAGTATCGGCTACCAGCAGGTTGGAGCCATTGCCCAGTACCCGGTAGGGGGCTTGGGTGGCCTCTTGTAGATCGGCCAGCGTCTCCACCGTCCAGACTTCGGCTTCACCCCCTACCCCGATGGTAGTGAGTTTCGCGAGTGGCAGGCGAGCGATTTTCACGACCCTACCTCACGGTAGAAACGGAAGTCTTCCCTGAGTCCTGAACCTCGAGCCCTGAAACCCCTCACGCCGTCTCCTTTTCGGCTACCAGCATCCGCCCCAGTTTTGATACGCTGCCAGCACCGATGGTCAGGATTAGATCGCCCGGTGTGGCACTCTGGCGCAGGTAGCTTAGGGTGTTGTCCCAGCTTTGGTAGGAAGCAAGGCAGCCCTGGGCGCTTAGGTGATCGAGCATGTGCTGGGCGATCTGGGCACTGGTCAGTTTGAGGGGCGCTTCCTCGGCAGCGTAGACATCGAGAATCAGGGTCTCATGAGCTTGTTCCAATGCCTGGGCATAGAGCGGCCACTCCTGCTCGCTGCGGCCAAAGCGGTGGGGTTGGAACACCGCCCGCACACGCAGGCCGGTGTTCCGGGCGGCTTTAAGCAGGGCGAACAATTTGGTGGCGTTGTGGGCATAGTCATCCACGATCAAGGCCCCGTTAAGTTCGCCCACCTTCTCAAAGCGACGGCTGGCCCCGGTGTACTGGTAAAGCCCCTGCTGGATAGCCGCGAAGGCAATACCTGCTACTAAAGTGGCCGTAGCCGCAGCCAGCGCATTGAGGATGTTGTGTTCGCCGGGTACTTGCAGCCGCACCTGCCCCAGGGTTTGGCCCTGCCAGACCAGATCAAAACGGCTGCCAAAGGGCTCGAGGGTTATATTGGCTGCGTGGCAGTCGCCTGCCAAAAGCCCAAAACTGCTGCGCGGTCTGCCCTGGGTGAGCGTGTCCAGTAAGCGCCAACGGGCCTCACCGTTGTAGACGATGTGTCCGGCCCGGCTGGCGAAAGAGCAAACGGCGTCCTGGAGTGCATCGAAAGAAGCGTGGTAGTTGGGGCGGGCCTGCCCATCGGGCGATACGTGGTCGGCCTCGAGGTTGGTGATTACTGCCACATCCAGCTCCAAAAAGCGAAACAGCGGATCGGACTCGTCGACTTCGGCAATCCGATAACGACCCGAGCCCACCTTGGCGCTGCCTCCTATCAAGCCCAGCTCCGCGCCCAACAGCACAGTGGGATCGGTCTGGGCAGCTACAAAAATGCTCGCCAGCATCGAGGTGGTGCTGGTTTTGCCATGCGAGCCGGTGACGCCCAGGCTATAGCCACCCCGCAGAATTTCAGCCACCACCTGAATCCGCCGCCAAACCGGGATGCCCAGGGTGTGCGCGGTGGTGAGTTCGGGCTCGCTGTCCTTGATAGCTGTGGAGGCTACCAGTACATCTACCGCTTGCAGGTGTTCAGGGCTGTGACCCTGGTGTACCCGAATGCCCTCGCGCTCGAGGTGACGGGTTAGGTCGGAGAGCTGGCTGTCGCAGCCGCTGACCATGTGCCCGTCCTTGCGCAGGATGCGGGCCAGTCCGCTCATGCTGATCCCGCCAATGCCCATCAGGTGATAGTGCTTCACGCCGCCTCCAAAACAATTTGGGCCAGCCGCTCGGCTGCTCCGGCTGGCGACAACCCCCTGAGTCTATCGCGGATTTGCGCCCGCGTGGAGGGGTCGAGCAGAGCATTAATCTGTGCGTCGAACTGATCCCAGGACTGCAGCAGCCGGGCTGCGCCCTGCTCGGCATAAAAGCCCACGTTGGCCCACTGCGCTCCCCCGTCCAGGTTGCGTGGCAGTGGTACGCCCAGCACCGGTACCTGGTGAAAGGCCGCTTCCGACATGGTGCCCGCCCCGCCACGGGTGATCGCGAATTCGGCAGCGCTCCAGGCCAACACGCTGTCCAAATAGCCGCGCACAAAGTAGTGAGGTCGCTCTTGGGCCTTGAGTTCGCTCTCCCAACGCACCCCACACTGGTGTAAGACCTGCCACTCGCCCAAGAGGGGATAGAGCCTAGGGGGTAGCTGCTCATTGAGTTCCTTACTGCCCTGGCTCCCGCCCAGGATCAGGATGGTAGGACGTTTTGCATCCAGCCCAAGTGCCGCCCGGGCCTCGGCTTGGCTGCGTTTTTCCTCGCGCACCGGGTAACCTACCACTTGGGTTTTGGCGGCCAGCGGAGGTTCTAGTTTCATGGGTGTAGCGAGTGTGACCCGGCTGGCCAGCCGGGCCAAGATCCGATTGGCCAGCCCCAGCTTAGCGTTTTGCTCGTGGATAACCATTGGAATGCCCAGCAGCGCGGCGACGAAAGCCACCGGAAAACCGGCATAGCCGCCCATGCTCAATACAGCTCTGGGCCGCAGTTCCCGCACGACCTGCCGGGCTTCCCACAGGCCCCGCAGAACTTTCATCCCTTCACCCGGACGCAGCGCATCGCGTGAGAGTTTACCCGCCGGGATGATCCGATATGGCAGTCTTGCTTCAGGTAGCACCCCTTCTTCGAGGCCACCCTGGGCCCCCACATAGGTCACAGGCTCTCCAGCGGCCAGCAGAGCCCGCGCCGCCGCCAGCCCTGGATAGAGGTGTCCGCCGGTTCCACCGCCGGTGACGATCACCATGCGCCTCCTTTGTGGAGCAGTCGCACCGTGCGAAGCGGGGCCGAGGAGGCTTGCAATGGGTAGGTGGGAGGTGGAGCATACCTAACCTCTACCCAACCCCCTGGCGTGCTACGTGGTTCCCGCGTATATCTTGGATAATTGGCGTATCGGCAATTGCTCGGGAATTGCGCCCAGTACGACGCTGCATAAAAAAGCCACAGATGAACCTTACCTGGGCGCAACTTAAGTCCACACGCGAAAGAAATGTACGCTCCAGGGCTGGGTAGAATCTGAATTTGGGAATGACGCCTCTTATAACCCCGTCCTGAATCACAACCCGGATTTTTGCGGTGGAGGTACTTAGGGGGGTGTACCTCTGCGATTTGCACTTTTTCTCTCCAGCCCATTTTCATTGCTGGGCCTCCCTGGCGGGTCTTTTCTCCTTGCCCGCGAAGGCCTCGCGCGAGAGGGCTTGCAAGAGCCCCATGGCCAGCCCGGCCATGATCATCGAGTTGCCACCCATGCTGACCATGGGCAGTGGAGAACCCCCAATCGGGACGGTGCCGATCACGGCGGCAACGTTGAGGGCTGCTTGCAAAACCAGGTATAGGGTTAGACCCAGTGCCAGGACGCTCCTGGAGCCGTCCAGATTAGCGGCGATCTGAAGTCCCCTGGCCAGTATCAGCCACAAGGCCAACAAGACCATCAAACCGGCCAGCCAGCCGCCGGCCCAGATGATCGAGGCCAGCACGAAGTCGTTGTGCGATTCGGGCAGGTTGGGCATTCGAGACCCCACCCCCTGCCCAAAAAGCCCTGCATTCACGATGATCTTGTGGGCCTGGGTGATCTGGTACAAAGGCCCCCGGATGACTTCTGGACTCAGTTCATGTACCCGCCCCGTCACGTAGGTGCTCCAGCCATCGAAGCGGTCGCGCACTTTTTCAAAGCGATCCAGGTACAACCCCGAGACCGAGAGGGCCAGAATCCAGGCGGTGGCCCCAATCGCTAGCAGGCGCCGCCAGGGCACTCCAATCACGACCAGCAAAAAGCCCGATAAGAGCAGCACAAACAGGCCGGTATCCAGGTCGGGAGAGGCGATAATCAACCCGGCTGCCAGGCTGATGGCAATGATGGGGCCGATGATGGGGTAGTCGGTGGGCTTGTTGTGGAAGAAGGCAGCCAGGTAGAGCACCACTGCTAGCTTGGCAAACTCCGAAGCCTGGAGGTTAAAGGAAGTGAAGGGCAGGTCAATAAAGCGTCGTTCGCTGCCCGGCCCAAACCCCACCAAAAGGTTGGCTACCAGCAGCACCAGCGAGAGGGCGAAAAAGGGCCGTGCGGCCCAGATGGCCCAGTGGGGGCGCAAGCGCCACACCAGTAACATCAGGGCCAGCGAAATGGCGATGTTGCGCAGGTTTTCCAGGCTGTGCGGTGAAGGTGCAGCCCGCATCCAGTCGGAGGTGGCAACACCCAGCGCCGAAAGAGCAAAGAGCAGCAACTGCGCCAGCAAAAGAATGCTATCCACGAATGCCTCCCAAATCAAACACCACTTCCCGGAATACCCTGGAGCGTTCTTTGTAATCTTTGAATTGATCAAACGAGGTGGCCAGCGGGGCCAGCAGCACGCTGCCTGACGAGAGCCGTTTGCGTGATTCGATCACCACCTGTTCCAACGTTTTGCGCCCGTCCGGCTCGCTAATCTCTACCACTTCCGCTAGGTTTTGGAAAGGTTCGGCCATGCGGCGGCCATCGCGTCCCACGGCCAGGATCAATTGCACCTTGCGCCGTACCACGTCCTGCAACTCCTCGAGCGGAGCGCCCTTGTCCACACCGCCCAGCACCCAGGCCACCGGGGCAGGGGCGGCTTCCAGTGCCATGCGTACCGAATCTATGCGGGTGGCGATGGAATCGTCTATGAACTGTAACTCGCCTATACGGGCAAAGATTTCGTAGCGGGCTTCGGGTCTTGGGGCAGAGGTACGGAAGGGCTTCAAGCCAAAGGCCGTGGGCTTTCGAGCCCAGACCCGCTGGGGTTGTTCGCGCCCTACGATGTGGGCATAGGCCAGGGCGGTTTGCTCGGCTGCGTTCAGGTTGGTTTCGCGGGGGTTGTGGGTGGGTTCGAAGGGATAGCGCTGGGCAGGGTTTCCTTCGATACCCGCCAGGATTTTCTCGTCTCTGGCGTTGTAGACCAGCGCGTCCTCGGCGGTGAGGTTGCGGATCAGGTTGAATTTAGCAGCGTGGTAGGCCTCGAGGCTGCCGTGGCGGTCGAGGTGATCCACGCCCAGGAGCAAGAGCACTGCTACCCTGGGCCGGAAGTGCACGATACGCTCGAGCTGGAAACTGCTCAGCTCGGCTGCGACCACCTCCGCATCATCTACCACGCTCGCCAGTGGGGGGTCAATGTTACCGCCCTCTGCTGCCTTGAAGCCCAGCGCCCGCAAGAAGTGCCCGGTAAACAGGGTGCAACTGGTTTTGCCAGCAGTGCCGGTGATACCGATAAGCGGGGTGGAGGAATGCCGGTAGACCAGCTCGGCCTCGCCGATAATCTCGGCCCCCCCAGCTTTGAGCACGACCAGCCGGGGATGCCGGATGGGCACACCGGGGGCGGCAATGACCTGGTCGTAGATTCCCGGGCTTGGGTTGGCCTCGAGGGTAAAGCCCAGCGCTTCGGCCTGGGCCACCTCTTCGGGTTTGGGCCGATCGTCGAAGAAGCGGGCCTGGAGGTCGTGCTTCTTCAGATAACCCAGCACGCCAAGGCCGCTACGCCCCAGGCCATAGACCAGCCGTTTCACGTCAGACCTCCCCACAGATGCGCGGCCAGCGCGGTGCACAGCGCAGTGACCACCACAAAGCGAAAGACCACCTTGCTCTCGGGCCAGCCCGAGAGTTCAAAGTGGTGGTGCAGGGGGCTCATCTTGAAAAGGCGCTTGCCGGTGCGGCGGAAATAGGTGACCTGCATAAAGACCGAGAGCACTTCCAGCACCGGAATAAGCGCCACCAGGGGAAGCCACCACATCTTGCCTTCCAGAATGAACAGCCCGGCAGCCATTGCACCCAGGGCCATGCTGCCGGTATCGCCCATAAACACCGTAGCCTTGGGAGCGTTGTGCCACAGAAAGCCCAGCAAGGCCCCGATGGTGGCCTGGGCGGTTGGCAGCCCGACCAAGGGCAACAGCATGACCGCCGACACACTCGCCAGCAGGCCATCCACCCCATCGGTGAAGTTGAAGGCGTTGCAGGCAGCAATCACCACCAGCGTGAACAGAGCAATGTCCAGCAACGGATAGGGGGTGTACTGGATCTGGCGCGCTGCCCAGATAGCGAAGATCAGGCTCATCAGCACCTGCACCACCAGCTTCTCGCGGGCTTTCAAAGGACGGCGCAGCGAACCGGCCAGATCGTCGGCCAGGCCCAACAGAGCCATCCCCAGCACCAACAGCCAGAGCCCTGCCCATTGATCGCCTCCCACCCATCCGTACACAGCGGCGGCGGCTACCAAAAAGGCCACGCCGCCCATGCTGGGGGTTCCGCTCTTGGCCAGGTGGCTCTGCGGCCCATCGGCCCGAACCTGTTTGCCCAGTCGAAGCGACTGCATCAGGGTGATCCAGAGCCCCACCAGAAACCAGCTCAGAAGTGCGGCAGCCGCGAGGGTGCTCATGGAACCTCCTTGTTGGGAAGGGGGAGAAGGGGAGAAGAGGCGATGGGGGCCGTAACTGTCCAATGGCTTTCGGCTTTGGATCCCTCGGCTTCGCTCAGGTCGAGTCTTTGTCCTTCGACCCTGGTTAATGACACTGCGAGTCCCGAACTGCTTGCTGCATCCAGGTTGAGACGTAAGGTGACCAGGCGGCCCGACTCGAGGGTGTAGAGATAGGTACCGTCGGTCTCGAGGCCACTAAAATTGCCGGCCCGGAAGCCCAGACGCAAGCCTTCCAGGCTCAAGCGATGGAGGCCCTCGGCAGTGAGGACGTAGAGATCATCCAGCACTACGGCAGCCCGGGCGATGCCTGGCAGCGGGATGCGCAGGTTGTCGGGGATGCGTAAGGCTTCGCGCCCGAAAGCATATACGTAGCGCTGGCTGGCGCTCAGGAAGCTATAGCGGCCCTCGCTAAGACGGCGGCGATCTAGGTTGAGGCCATCGTCGTCGAGCCAGAAGACGCCCTCGCGGGTGTGGAGCGCATCCTTGGCCTTGTACAAGAGTGTGCCCAACCCCGGTACAAATAGCCGGTCTTCCAGACCCACCAAGGGCAGGGGCTTGGCCCGCACAAAGGTGGGAACCCCCGGCAGTGGCAGGCTATCGCGGAGGAAGCCGCTCTGGTAGATCAGCAGTTGAAATGGATAAGCGGCCAGCAGGGTTTCGCCGTTGCGTGCTACGGACTGGGTGGGGTTGGGCAAGGCCAGTTGCAACCCGAGAGCCCGTACCATACGCCCTTCCACCACCCCCGCTTCGATTAGGATGGGCGCGGTGCTGGAGGCAGGGGTGCTTTGGGTTTGCGGTACACACGCAGACAGCCCCAGGCCCAAAGCCAGCAACCCCCACCTCATACACCCTCCTTGAGGGGATCGACAGGCTTGGGCCACAGCTCGAGCAGGCGCTCGAGCCCCACGCTACGGGAAGCCTTTAAGTAGACCAGATCGCCCGGCTGAACGGCGCGGGCCAGGTGTTGGGCGGCTTCTTCGAGGGTCTCGACAGCGGTTCCGCCGGCTTCGGCGGCTTGTTGCCTTGCAAACGGGCCGATAAATACCAGGTGCGGGCTGATGGTAACGGCCAGACGGGCGGCCTCGAGGTGATGCTGGAGGGCTTCGTTGCCCAGTTCGGCCATCCGCCCCAGCACCAGCCATTTGCGGCCTGGTTGGGTTTGTAGGTATTCCATCCCGGCCTTGAAGGAAAGAGGGTTGGAGTTGTAGGCATCGTTGATGAAATCCACGGTACCCAGCCGAAGCCGTTGCATCCGGCCTGCGGGCAGGGTGAGTGCGGCCAGGCGCTCGATGGTCTGGCCTACCGATTTACCCAGCATCTGGGTGGCAGCCAGGGCCGCCAAAGCGCCCATCACCGGCCCCACGCCGGGATAAGGGAGGGTGACGGGGCGGCCCTCAAAGCGGAAGCGGGTGAACCCCTGGCCCATTTCCACCTCACGGGCCGGAAAGTCTCCGGCCTCAATACCATAGGTTTTGAGGTTTGGCAGCTGCACCATCTGGGCGGCCTGCACACTTGCGAGGCCCACTGGACTGGCCCGGAGCAGCCAGCCTTCCTCCCGAATCACGTTCTCGAGGTTGCCCAGCCCTTCCAGGTGCTCTACTCCCACGCTGGTCAACACAGCAAAATCGGGCCGGGCCAGATAGGTCAGCTCGGCCATCTCCAGGAGCCGGTCAATGCCCAACTCCACCACGCAGCCTTCACCCTGTTCTAGATGAAAGAAAAACCGGGTTAGACCGGGAGCGTTGTTGAGGTTGCCCTCGGGCGCGGGCCACCCCAGGCCTTGAGCCAAGCATTCCTTGGTGGTGGTTTTGCCAGAGCTCCCACCCACCGCCAGTACCGTGCCGCCAAACCCGTCGCGCAGTGCCCGTCCCACCGCCAACAAGGCCCGTTCGGGTTTCTCCACCTGCACCGCTCCACGATGGGCCTGGTCGCTAACGACAAATGCAGCCCCTGCCCCCAGGGCCTGCAAACCAAACGCCCTCCCGTGGACTTTAGCACCTGGTAAAGCAAAAAACGCCATACCAGGGGCCACCTTACGCGAGTCCCAGTGCAAGTCCTGGGCTCTGGTTGCACCTTCGTGCACCTTGCCACCCGTCAGGCCGGCGACCCATTCGGGGCTGAGTTCTCTGCGTCCAGTAACCTGCACCACCGCCTCCAGCCACACGGGCTCTGTCCTCACGTTAGTATCATCCTCAACATACACAAGACACTCATCGGTTGACCAGTTTACCCTTGACAGATGAGTTATCCAACTGGGGTGGGATGCCCCAGAGTGCAAGGAGCCGGGCCGCGATGTCGCGGTAGATGGGGGCGGCCACCTGCGAACCGTGGATACGCTCTCCCCTGGGATGAAACAAGGTGACCACCACGGTCAGACGGGGGGTGTTGGCCGGGATGAACCCGGCAAACAGGGCTGCATATACGCTGCTGCTGTACTGCCCATTCACCACTACCTGGGCGGTACCGGTCTTGCCAGCCAGGGTGTAGCCGGGCAGCTTGGCGTTTTCTGCGATGCCCTCGGTGAGGGCTTTGCGGATGTCACGGGCCACCTGGGGTCGGAAAACCGGGGTGCTTTTCGACGTATTACCTTCAAACAGGATGGGTTGGCGGTAGACGCCATCGTCTGCCAGGATATTGTAGGCTGCCGCCAGGTGCAGTGGGGTGATCAGGAAGCCCTGTCCGAAGGTGGCGTTGGCATACTCGGCCGGCCCCCATCGCTGGAGTGGGCGAATCTGCGGGGCCGCAACCTGTACGGCCACACGGGGGTGATAGGACAAGGGCGGCAACAGCTCTTTATCCATGAAGTGCATCTTTTGGAAGAAGTTGTAGAGCGTCTGGCGCGGAATTCGCTCGGCCAGGGTGGTGATGCCCACATTGGAGGAGTATCTGAGTACCTCGCTCAGGGTGAGGGTCTCGGGGTGTTTGACCACATCGTTGATGGTCCAGCCCGCGATGCGCCGGCTCATGGGGGCATAGACCTTGGTGTCCAGCTTGACCATGTTTTCCTCGAGCAGCACCGCTGCCGTAAGGGGTTTGATGGTAGAACCCGGCTCCAACGCATAGGCGAAGGCATGGTTGCGCCAGGAGGGGTCTTGCTGGGTGTTGCGCCGGGGTGCGGTGGGGTCGAAGGCCGGCCCATTGGCCACGGCCAGCAGCCGCCCGGTTTTGCTTTCCATCACCACCACCGTACCCCAGTCGGCCTTGGCGGCCTCGATGCCTTTCCACAGGGCCTGCTCGGCGATGGATTGCACCACTGGGTCTATGGTCAGGCGTAGGCTCTGGCCCAGCGATAGCATTTTTTCCAGATCGAGCTCGAGGCCCGCAAGCCCCTTACCGCTGCTGCGTTCACCAAAGCCAATGAGCTGTGTGCCAGAGGGCCCCAGCGGATATAACCTAGCCTCGTCGTTGGTACTGAAGGCCAGGGGGGTGCCATCCGAGGCTTCCAGACCCCCCCGCAGCGGAGGCGGTTGCACCACTGCCGAGGCAGGCCGCAACAGCAGGCTGGGTGCATTGTGCCACAGGATATAGAAGCCGTACCCCAGCCCCAATACAAAAGCCAAAAAAGCCAGCATCACCACCCAGCCACGGTGGAGGGTCGCTGGTTCGCTGGTGCTTGAACCCAGGCGGTTCAAGGGGTGCTCCTTTCCCGTGGTTGGGCAGGCCCTGCTGCTGAGCGGGGAGCGTCCCAGCGGGCCAGACTCATGGGGATATAACCGTTGGCCTCGGCCCACTCTCGCAGGGCCAGCGGTGCAACCAGCTGATAGTGCTCTAGCAGGAGCTTGGTTTCCTTGCGGCTGCGATCAGCTTCGGTGGAGTAGAGAGCCTGCAAATGGGTATTCAACTGCTGGTTGTAATGCCCCAGCACAGTTAAGCCTGTTAGCAACAGTAAATACACCGTGGCCCACCTCAATACAGTCTTCATGCGGTACCTCCATCTATCCTCTGGGCCACCCGCATTTTTGCACTGCGGGCCCTGGGGTTTTGGCGCTGCTCGATTTCGGAGGGAACGATGGGTTTTTTGGTGAGGGACTCCAGTTGCTCACAGTCGCGCAGGTAGTGCTTAACCAGGCGATCCTCGAGCGAATGGAAACTGATAATGACCAGCCTGCCACCGGGTTTTAGGGCTTGTTCGGCGCTCTGAAGCAATTGCCTCAGCACCCCCAGCTCGTCGTTGACGTAGATGCGCAGGGCCTGGAAGCTTTTGCGGGCCGGGTGACCTGCCTCCCGAAAACCGGTAGCCCGGCGGATGACCTCGGCCAACTCGGTGGTGGTGGTGAGGGGGCGGTTCTGCACAATGAAGCGGGCAATGCGGCGCGAACGCCGCTCTTCGCCGTATTTGTAGAGGATATCGGCAATTTCTTCCTCGTCGAAGGTATTCACCACCTCGGCGGCGGTCAGGTCGCCCGAGCCCATACGCATGTCCAGCGGGCCCTCGAGCTGGTAGCTGAAGCCGCGCTGGGCATCGTCGAAATGGAAGCTGGACACCCCCAGATCGGCCAGGATGCCGTCCAACTGGGCGATGCCCAGCTTTCCCATTTGGGGTAGGAGTTCGCTAAAGTTGGCCTCTACCAGCGTCAGATTGGGCAGGCCTAACGCCTTTGCCCGCGCGATGGCCTGGGGGTCTTGGTCGAAAGCAATCACCTGTCCACCCCGCTCGAGGATGCCCCTGGTATGGCCTGCTCCGCCCAGCGTGGCATCCACATAGACCCCACCGGGTCGAACGGCTAGCCAATCCAGGGATTCGTGGTAGAGCACCGAGGTATGGCTCACAGGGGTGCCTCCCTGCTGGATGGGGAGGGGCGGCTGGACTGCAATGTGGGAGGCATACATGGGTTCATCCAATCAGGCCGCGCAGGGCCTCGGGGGTGGAGGGGTTCTCTACAAACTTGGTGATGTTGTCCCACCAGCGGCGCTCGCTCCAAAGCTCCAGGCGGGTGGGTGCACCCACCACCACTGCATCGTTGGTGTCCTCGAGGCCGGCAAATTTGCGCAGAGGTGGAGGAATGGTCACTCTCGAGGCACTGTCCATCTGGGTCTTGTGGGCTCCCGAATATAAGAAGCGCACCAGCTCCTGGGCAGGCCGGTCAATCAGGGGCACGTTTTGCAACTGGCGCTCGATGTTGCTCCAGGCCAGCAGGGGGTACATGTAAAGGCAGCCCTCGAGCCCACGGGTGATCACTACCCCATCCTCGATAAAGGGACGGAAGGGTTGTGGGATCACAACCCTTCCCTTGTCATCGAGACTATACTGGTGTTCACCGAAGGGCATCTCGTCGTCTCCTGCACAGGTTCGGTTCTTATGGCTCGCTTCCCCACGAGCGTTTCCCACCGGAGGTGCTGTTCTGCACAGTAATGTACCATGTTTTCTCCACTTTTTACCACCACCTCCCACCAAAGCCCCACTTTTTCCCACCATTCGAGAACCAAATGGGCCGAATTCCCACAAGACCAGAACTGCCAATCTACCCGGCAGGTTTGGGCAGGTATACGTTGTCTGGGATGAAGAAAACGCCATTTGCAAATTTCTGAAATGGCACTGCTTGCTCCACTGGGTTGATTCAAGAAAGAACCGCTTGGCAGGGTCTTAATACTTGGAGCTGTCCGCTCCAACTGATAGATTTTTGGGGTGGATCGGGCCGGAATCATCTTCGTCGCGCTATCGGCCCTGGGATTTGCCACCCTGGGTATCTTTGGCAAAATTGCTTTTAGCCTGGAGTGGTCGTCCTCGGATTTGCTCTCCTGGCGGATGGCCCTGGCGGCGGTTGTGGTTTGGGGCTGGCTGTGGTGGCGCGGAGGTTGGCGCTTTCGTGTCTCCGAGGCCCTGATTCCTTTTTTGCTGGGGGCGGTGGGTTACGCCACCCAGACCACCCTCTATTTCGCTGCACTGGAGCGCCTTCCAGTGGGGGTGCTGGTGCTATTGCTCTACGTCTACCCAGTGTTTGTGGTGTTGCTGGCCTGGCTGCTCGAGCGTGAGCGCCCCAGCCGGGCCGCGCTGCTGGCGATGGGGATGGCTTTGCTGGGCATTGCCCTCACCACCGATCTTTCGGGGCGGGTGGGGCTCCCGGGGGTACTGTTGGCCTTGGCCTCGGCCGCCGTGTATGCGACCTATCTGCTGGTGAGTGCGCGGGTGAGCCGCGTTACCGACCCAGTAGCCACCTCGGGCTATGTGTTTATCGGAGCGACCCTCTCGTTTACCGCTCTGGCCTTGCTGGATGGTCAGTTCAAAATTCCTGGCAGCCTGCCCGACTGGGGTCTGGTCTTGGGCATCAGCACCATTGCCACGGTTTTCCCGGTGGTTCTGATCTTTGTGGGTCTACGCCGAATTCGTGCCACCCAGGCCTCGATTGTCTCGATGTTGGAACCCCTCTTTACCATCGCGATGGGGGTACTGATCTTGGGCGAACGGCTCGGGGCTTTACAACTGGCGGGCGGAGCCTTGGTGTTGACCTCGGTTCTTATCCTGCAACGACGCTAGATTTTCGGCGCTTGGTGGCGAGTGCCCTGGTCGTCTGCTTGTGACAGGGATGGCACAGTGTCCGCAGGTTGACTTGCGCGTGGGTGCCGCCCTCCACCACCGGCACAATATGGTCGGCCTCCCACAAGTCCGAGGGCTCTTTCCAGGCTTTGCGGGGCCGCCAGCTCTTGGGCAGTTCCAGGGCAAAGCCATGAAAACCCAGCTGGGACAGCTCATCCGTGAGTTGCCCGTAGGCCCCATTCAGCGCCTTGTACTCAGCAAAGCGGTACAGGTTCTTGTGCAGCCGGTTGGCCCGTCCAATCTGCACCGCGGCCTTCCACAGCGTCATCAGGCCGCTCTTGAGCTTGCGGGTGTCGGTGCCGCAGACCTGGCAAACCCCCTTCTCGCGCTTGCGCAGGTGTTGCCGTGCATAGTTCCAGTGGGCCTGTAGGCGGTACTGGTGCACACACTCCTCACTGCACCACGTGCGGCGGCCCTGCGGCACCTCGTTGTGGCAATGCACGTAGCGGCAAATTCTCCGCCCGCCTGGGCCGCGTTCTTCACCCTGGCGCAGCAGCTCCTTGCCGATAAGGCGGCGGTTCATGGGTGGGATTGTACTGCGATTGGGAGGCAGCAAAAAACAAAAACGCCGTTTTTGATGTTGTGGGGAGTCCCCCTTGATTCTCCGTCCCTTCCTGTGCCAGGCCTCGGGGCGGCCTGGGGGTCGAGGGATGGCTCAGGATTGTTCAAAATTAGGGAAGAGGCGTAAGCCGGGTTCTGTTTCCGCAGCCATCTCTCTGGGATGAGCGTCGCCGCTCACCTCGAGCGTCCCTGGCACAAGTACAAGCGATTCGGGTCAAATCTCCTTGTTGCGTCGCCTCGCCTTGGCGAGGCGTGGGACTTGCAGCAGATGGGGTTTGCCTAGCTCCCCCTGTCTCCAGGGGCACTGGTGCGCTCTTACCGCACCGTTTCACCTTGACCGCTCGCCCAAGGGCGAGGGCAGTCTGCTTTCTGTTGCACTATTCCGTCGGGTTGCCCCGCCCAGCCGTTAGCTGGCATCATGCCCTGTGCTGCCCGGACTTTCCTCTGGTGTTGCCACCAGCGGCTGCGCCCTCTTCCCAAAAAGCTATTTTAGCTCAGATAGCCCATTTTGATAAGGATGGGCCTGGCCCGCAACAGGGTGATGATATGGGTGGCTTCGTTAAGCAGCCCCCGATCCAGCATCCCGTACACTTCACCCAGGGAAAACTCCACCACCTCGATCAGTTCACCATCCTCTGGCTGCGCAGAACAGACAATTTGGCTGTCCAGCGCAATAAAGGGGTTGATGGTAGCGGCTACAATGCCCGCCAGGGGCCGGAAAGGCTGGATCGGAAAAAGCTCCCTGGCCTCGGCGCCTACTTCCTCGCGCAGCTCACGCCTAGCCCCTTGTTCGGGGGTTTCACCAGGATCGGCAGAACCTCCGGGGAGTTCAAAGAAATAGCTTCCCCACACATGACGGTACTGGTGTACCAGCAGGACACTTCCTTGGGGGGTGATGGGCAATATGGAAACCCACTGGTGCTGCCCGGGCACATATATGTAGGTTATTTCACGTCCATGGTGGGTGCGAAGTTGTTCCCGCACGATGGGATAGGGGCTGTGGGTGACGGACTCGAGGCGGAGGCTTGTCCAGGGGTTGGCAGGCTTATCCATTGACGATTCTTTCAACCACCTTCTTCACCCGATTCCCTGGCGCTACCGGCCCCAGGGTCTTGGTCACGATTCCAATGGCGGCCATGGGCGACCCCAACGAGGCAAAATCCACGTTGGCCCGTATCCAGGCTTCGATCTCGGCCTCGCTCATCTCCTGTGGCAGGTATTTGTCGAGGAAGGCAATTTCAAAGGTGTTCTGGTTCTCTTCCGCCGTAACCCGCAGGGCCTTGAGAATCTTTACCGCATCGGCGTCGGGCAGGGGCCTGCCGTCGCCCTTGCGATCCAGCTCGGCCTTGACCACCCGAGCAAAGTCGCGGTTGGCGGCGTCGCCTCGCTTCATGGCTTCGATAATTTCTTTTTTGATTGCTTCATAAATAGTCGTACTCATATTTTCAGTGTATCCTGCCGAGGCCGACCACACCGTTGCGAAGATGCCAATACACGCCCAGGGGGCATAGGTCACAAGCGGCCAGCCTGACGCTCACAGTCCAGGGCTATCGGAAGCCTGGGTTTCGAAACGTTGCGGTGTGGAGGGTATGATTTTTGAGGTATGCTTGCGCTGTTATCGGTGTCCAATAAAGCGGGTTTGGTGGCATTTGCCAGGGGCCTGGTGGAACTTGGCTTTGAGCTGGTTTCCACCGGCGGA
>JBBIUP010000007.1:0-38413 GCA_037440185.1 Meiothermus sp.
AATGCTGATCCAGCCCGCCCGCATCCACGCAGGTGGTAATTACCGTGTCGCCAGGAGCGATCTCGAGCACAGGCGAATGGGAGCCGAGAGTGTTGTAGTAGTGGGTCGGTTGGAAAGAAAGAGTCGCCATGGCCTCCCTAGCATACGCACGAAGCCACCGGTAGCAAATGGTTGTAGGAAGTTGGTTTCAACTCATCGTAGTAAGGCGGGCTTCTATCCCACCAGCAACTATGGGTAACATGGCTCCATGTCGAACCGCTATATTGGCAAACCCATGAAACGCCTCGAGGACGGCAAACTCGTGCGGGGGCAAGGAAAATACCTGGACGACTTACAGCAAGAAAACCCATTGCACATGGTTTTGCTGCGCAGTCCCTATGCCCACGCCAAGCTAAGCTCAGTTGATGTGGGCGATGCGTTGGAAACCCCCGGTGTGGTGGCCATCTATACTGCCAACGACCTGCCCGAACTCTTCGCGCCCGCCTCCGCCTCGCGCGACACCAGGTTAGTCTTGCATCCGGTTTTGGCCAGGGACACGGTGCGCTACGTAGGTGAGCCGGTGGCGGCAATTCTGGCAATCTCGGTAGCGGCAGCCCAGGACGCGGCCCAGCAGATTTTTGTGAACTATGAGCCACTGCCCGCGCACCCCGAGCCGCTACAGGCCCTCGAGGCCAGTTCCATGCATCCCGAACTAGACAGCAACATCGCCATGCAACGCAAGACCTCCTCCGGTGAAGTCACGGAAGCTTTTGCTAAAGCCCACAAGGTGGTGGGGGGTCGGCTCTTGCAGCAGCGGGTGGCCCCCACCTCGATGGAACCCAGGGGCATTTTGGCAGCCTGGGACGGTATCCGCGAAGCTCTGACCCTGTGGTCGAGCACCCAGATGCCCCACGATCTGCGCAGTGCGGTAGCAGAAAAACTCGAGCTCGGGGAGAACCAGGTTCGGGTCATCACCCCCGATGTGGGCGGGGCTTTTGGGGCCAAGATTAACATCTATCCAGAGGAAGTCCTGGCGGCCTACCTCGCCAAGTACCGGGGCCAGAGCGTTAAGTGGGTGGAGGGACGTGGCGAGACCTTCAACGCCACCATTCACGGGCGGGCCCAGGTAGCTGAGCTGGAGATGGCCTTCGATGCCGAGGGCAAAATTCTGGGTCTGCGTGGGCGAGTTGTCGCGGATTTAGGAGCCTATGCACTGGAAACAACCCTGGGCAACCTGCCTGGCACCATCCTGATGTTGCAAGGTCCCTACGAGATTCCAGCCGTTGAACTCGAGATGGTGGGCGTGTACACCAACGCCACCCCTACCGGGGCGTATCGCGGTGCAGGCCGACCCGAGGCGACCTATTATCTCGAGCGACTCTTGGACATGGGGGCCCGGGAACTGGGCTTCGACCCGGCAGAAATCCGCCGTAAGAACCTGATCACTGGGCCGTTCCCTTACAAAACCCGAACCGGAGCCAAATACGATTCCGGTGCCTACCCGGAAGCATTGCAGAGGCTGCTCGAGGTAAGCAATTACCAGCAACTTCGAGCAGAACAGGCTCAGGCCCGCCGCCAGGGTCGGCTGGTGGGGATTGGGCTGTGTAGCTACGTGGAGATCACGGGTTACGGCTGGGATACCGGCGGTGTACGCATCAACCCCGATGGCAGCACGGTAATCTTCACTGGAACCTCCCCCCACGGCCAGGGCACCCAGAACGCTTTTGTGCAAATTGTGGCCGAGCGTCTGGGTCTGGTACCCGAGCGTATCAGCGTGGTGCAGGGTGATACCCTGGCAGTTCCGTATGGCATGGGCACTGCGGGCAGCCGCACCCTCTCGGTGGGAGGTTCGGCGGTATTGAAGGCTGCCGATATCGTCCGTGACAAGGTGACCCGAATTGCCGCTCACCTGTTGGAAGCTGCCCCCGAGGACATCGAGCTAGGCGAGCAGGGCTGGGGGGTACGTGGTACCGACAAGACGGTTGGGATAGATCGGATCGTTGCCACCGCCTTCAGTCATCGCAAGCTGCCCCCTGGAATGGAGCCAGGGTTGGAAGGACACTCGAGTTTCTCCCTCAAGGATGCCAACTATCCATTTGGTGCACACCTGGCGATGGTCGAGGTAGATCGGGAGACTGGCTCGGTACAGGTTCTGCGCTATATTGCCCTGGACGACTGTGGGGTGATCGTGAACCCCTTGTTATACCAGGGCCAACAGCACGGCGGCATTGCCCAGGGCATCGGTCAGGCCCTCTTTGAGGGCATCCACTACGACCGCGAAGGACAGAACCTGACGGCCAGCTTCTTGGAATACACCCTGCCCAGGGCCGACCAGATCCCCTGGATGGAACCCCACCAGCACCAGACCCCCTCTCCTACCAATCCCCTGGGCGTGAAGGGGGTGGGTGAGGCCGGAGCTATCGCCGCCACTCCGGCTGTGGCGAACGCGGTGATGGATGCTCTGGGAATTGCCCACCTGGACATGCCGCTCACACCCGAAAAGGTTTGGCGGCAGATACCGCATCAGGCCAAAATTAGCTAGACCCACCCGAGAAACCATCAAAGACTTGTCGGTAGGCATCTTGCAGTGAGTCCCTGCGGCCTTTCTGGCGTGCTTGAATATACGCCGATTGGCCCATCGCCAGATTTAGTTCTTCCACCAACCGCTCGCGTATGCCCTTGCGCTCTGAAGATACAATTACACCGATGGACTCCTCGAGGTGTTCCACAACCCCCAAAGCCCAAGCGGCCTGCTCGAGGTTGCCCCGCTTATAGGCAATCCTGGCAAGGGTTTCAAAGCACTCATTCACACCGTGCCGCACCCCCGCCCGCTGGTAGTAGGACAGGCTTTTCAGCAGCAATTCCCAGGCCTTGTCGTGGTCTTGCTGTTCGTACCAAAGGGCAGCTAGGTTGTTGGTGGAGATTCCTAATCCCCAGAAGTCTCCCAACTCCTGGTTGAGCTCGAGGCTCTGCTGGTAAACCTGTCGGGCTTCCTGCCAGTGGCCTAGATCCTGGGCCAGACCGCCCAGATAGTTATAAAGGGCCGCCACCGATCGCTTTTCGCCCAACTCGCTAAAAATTGCCAGACTGTGCTGAAAATAGTCTCGAGCTGCTTCATCCTGAGCCTGTCCGCGCAACGCGACCCCCAGGTTCATCAAGCCCAAGGCTTCGAGGTTCCGGTCGCCAATTTCGCGGGCAATGGCCAGGCTCTGACGGCAATAGTGCTCGACCTTGGAATAATTGGCCTGGTCGCGGGCACTCACGGCCAGGTTGTTCAGTGCGATGGCCTCCCCCCGCCGGTCTCCGAGTGCGCGTCGGGAGACCAGGGCCTGCTCGAGGTAATCAAACGAGCGGTCATACCGACCGCAGGTACGGGCCATTATTCCCGCTGCATTGTAGGCTTCAGCCAGAATGGCCAGGGATACCTGGGTGGCCTGGGGTAGGGCCTCCTCGAACCAGGCCAGCATCTCCTGGGCATACCCCTTCACCTGCCAGAAGCGCCACAGCCGTGCTGCAATCTGCAAACCCAGGTCAACTTGGTGGGATTGGCTCCACAGCAGAACTGCCCGGATGTTTTCATACTCTGTAGAAAGATAGCTATACCAGTAGGCCTGTTCTGCTCCGGTCAGCTTGGGGGCAATGGTGGTGGCCTCGGCCAGGTACCACTCCAGCAGCCGTTTTCGGGTTGCTTCGGCCAACCCCAGGGCCTCGAGCCTGGCTAGGCCGAACTGGCGCACCGGCTCGAGCATGCGAAAACGCAAGCGGGAATCGCTCTCTTGAACCAGCACCATCGAGGTGCGCACCAGCCTGGAATGCCATTCAGTCAGTTCGCCAACCCCAAAACCTGGGTCGGCGCACAGCATTTCGGCAGCCTCGAGTGTCCAGCCTCCTACATAAACTGAAAGCTGCACAAACAGGTTTTTCTCGGGCTCGCTGAGCAGCTTGTAGCTCCACTGTAAGGCCGCCTCGAGGGTCTGGTGGTGCCGCTCTCCACCCCGGTGGCCCCGGGTCAGCAACCGCAGGCTGTTGTCCAGGCGAGCAACTATCTGCTGTAGCGAAAGCATACCCACCCAGGTAGCCACCAGTTCCAGTGCCAGCGGCAAGCCCTCCAATCGGCGGCAGATCTGCACCAGATAAATCGCATTTTGCGCGTCAGGCTGAAAGTGAGGCTGATGCTGTCGAATCCGCCCCAGCAGAAAGCGCACCGATCCATAGCGATCCAGCTCCTCGGGGCGCAGATCGGCTTTTGGAGTGGGAACCTCCAGCGGTGCCACCACCCAGGCGATCTCACCCTCAATCCCCAGGGATTCGCGGCTGGTTGTCAGCAGTTGCAGCCCTGGAAGCGATTTCAGCAACTGAATTACAGTCTCGGCGCAGCCTTCAATCAGGTGTTCGCAGTTGTCCAGCACCAACAAGGCTTTGCAGCCTTGCAACCGCTCGAGGACGCTCTTCAGGGGCGGCTGAGAAATGCCGTGCACCCCCAGAGCCTGGGCGATGGCGGGTAGTATCATCTGGGCATTGCTCAGGGCTACCAGCTCCACCCACCAGACCCCACCTTCATACTGTCCCTGCAACCTCGAGGCCAGCTCCAGCGCTAGGCGGGTTTTTCCTGAACCAGCAGCTCCCGTTAGCGTCAAGCAGCGGGTACCGGACAGTAACTGTTGGGTCTCTTCCAGGGCTGCTTCTCGACCCACCAGAGGCGATAAAGGCACCGGCACCCATCCTTGATGGGCTGGTTTGGGCTCGACAGGTGCCGCCAACTCGGGTAGGTTGGGCCACTGCTGCAAAACCTGCTCATATACGACCCGGGTGCCCTCGTCGGGCTCCTCGCCCAGTTCCTGTACCAGTGCTTCGCGCAGGGTTTGAAACTGCTGAATGGCCTCCATCCGTCGCCCTGTGCGGACATAGATCTGCATCAGGGCTAGATGGGCCGCCTCGGCAGTCGGTTCTTTAGCAGTAACTTGCTCGAGGAAGTGACAAGCCTGGAGTAGATCGCCACGCTGCTCCAGCAGCTGGGCCAGCTCGAGCAGGGCGGCCAGGTACAACGAACGGGCCTCGTCGCGCTGAGGCTCCGTCCAATCCTCGTAAATGTCTTCTGGCAACAAGTCACCCCGGTAAAGCGCCACCGCAGCCTCGTAGAGTGCAGCGTCGCTCTGCCTGCGGGCCTGGTTTACCAGGCGCAGGAACAGAGCGTAATCCACCTCGACCGGGCCGCCCGCATATAGCACCAGGGTCTCGTGCTCAAAGGTCAGAAAGCGCGGTCTGGCTCCCCTGGAAAGCCCTGGCTCGAGCATGCGGCGGGCGTGGTATAGGTTCTGGTGCAGGTTGTTCATGCCCGACTTCTCCTCCAGATCGGGCCACAGGGCTTCCAACACCTGTTCGCGGTGAAGGCGTTGCTTTGGTTGGAGGGCGAGCAACTTGATAATGTCGCTGGCCTTCTTCCTGCGCTGGGCCAGGGTGGGCAAAACCTGGTCGTCCAGGCTCAAACGAAACTGGCCCAGTAAACCAATGCGCAGGCACGGTTGCGCAGACATCCAGGTTCATCTTAGCAAGCCAGTAAGAGCAAGTAAGTGACAGGTAAGCACCCTCCGAAATCATAGGCCTCATGAGCCTGCTGAGGAGCGTTTTATGGACAAAACCAAACGCCTGCCCAAGCGGCGAACCACTTTTCTGGTTCGCTGCTGGCTGCTCCCAGGTGGCAGTCAACGCTACCAGGTACGCCATGTGCAAAGTGGCGCGGAGGCCCAGACCGACAGCCTCGAGGCCGCCTTGCACTGGATGGAGCAGTTTCGCCTTGCCCCGTCCAAGCCCGAGTAAAACCCTCCAGACAATCGCCTCAACGTCACTTCAGGCCCAGCCCCGAGGAATATTGGTATGAAAAAAATCTTGTTGCCCCTAGTCTTGATCGTCTTTGGTCTCCTTGCCCAGAGCCTGGCCCAGCGCCCCTACCTTGGCGGTACTTTCGCTTTTGCCCTCAACGATAGCACCGCTACCTTCGGGGTTCAGTTTGGGGCCAACTTCACCCCAGCCTTTGGAGCCAGGGGCGTGCTTTCCTTCAGCTCCGGAGGGGGCCTGACCGGCTTTGGCTTTGGCGCGGATGGCTTGTATCTGGTAGCCACCCCCAACTCCCCTATCAACCCTTACCTTGGCGCAGGGGTTGGGCTCGGCTTTCTTAGCGGATTTTTGCAAGGGGCGTCGGTCTCGGGAATTGTGTTTGAAGGCAGTGGGGTACTGGGGGTGGAATACCTGGTCAACCGCCAGTTTGCCATCTTTGCTGAGGCCCGACCCGGCTTCGCTACCGGTTCAGTAACCGGCACGGCGGGGGGGTCGGCGGTCTCGATACCTATTAGCGGCACCACCATCGAGCTGAGGGTGGGAGCCAATATCTATTTCTGAGCCAAAAAATGCAGTTTCAAACGATCAAGGAGGAGATATGAAGGCTTTCATCAGAACCATCGGTCTTGTCCTCAGTCTGGCAGCCCTGAGCGCTTGTGGCGGTAGCAGCACCCCCCCACCCCCACCGCCCCCCAACAACCCCACCATCACCATTTTCGCCCTCGAGACCACTGGAAATTTCAACGGCCAGAATCGACCCTGCCTGCAATTCCTGGCAGCACCCAGCGAGAACCTCCAGCTCCTGAGCGTCAACATCACCCACGCCATTGGGCCTTCCTTTGGTAACTTTGATGTCAACCTGGGTGGAACGCTCACCATTCCCAGCGAGCGGTTGGCCTTACAGCCTCCCAATACCTGCTACCTCAAGATCAGCGGCCAGTACCGCTTCACCTTTAGCGTAACCCGCCCCAACTCCCCTACCCAGTTCACGGTTCCGGCAACCTACAACCAGCAATAACTGTGCTCTTATGGCTGGCTCGATTGGCAATTCCCTCTTGCTCAATCGGGCTGGCCCTGTTTGAGGAGATGGTATGCCACGGTGGATATTTTGGTTTTTTGCACTGCTGGCCGCTTGCGGCGACAGCAGCAGTCCGAACTTCAGCCTTTCGGTGCCCGGCAGCAGCGTAACCCAGGGTAGCTTCACCACCGTTACGGTGGCGGCCAGTTTTTCACCTGGGGCCAGCAACAGCGTTACCTTGAGCCTCGAGGGCGTGCCCCAGGGAATTTCAGGTAGCTTCAACCCCCCCTCGGTCAGCAACTCCAACAACACCAGCCAGCTCACCATCATCGCCAGCAGCGGGGTGGCAACCGGAACCTACGATGCAGTCGTACGCGGCAGCAGCGGCGGGGCCAGCAATACCGCCAGCTTCAGGCTCAGCGTGTTGGGTGGGGGCGGGGGCGGTGGAAGCGGCGGCAACATCTCGGGTACGGTCAGCATCGCCACCGGCGCGGCTCTGGCCTCCGACACAGACTTTGTGGCCGGCGATGTGATCGTTAAGTTTAAGAGTGGGGTCAGTCTGCAAAACGTGCAGGCTCTACACGCAGGGGGAGCAGTTCTGCAGCGTGTACGGAGCCTATCTGTGGAACGGGTTTCGCTCTACAAAGCCTCGCTGGACGTGCAGGGCACGCTGGCCGCCATTGCGGACCTAGTGGCCAGAGGCGATGTGGAATACGCACACCCCAACTACCGTTTGTATCCCACGCGCACACCCAACGACCCGCTCTACGCCCAGCAATGGCACTACCCCGCCATCAACCTGCCGCAGGCCTGGGATACCGAGCGCGGCCAGACCAACCCCGTCACGGTCGCTGTGATCGACACCGGTCAGCTTTTGCAACACCCCGATTTCGACCCAGGGCGTATCCTGCCCGGCTTCGACATGATCTCCGATCCTAACAATGCCCGCGATGGCAACGGGCGCGACAACAACCCAGAGGATTCCGGCGACCTGATAGAACCTACCCAGAGCAGCTACCACGGCACCCACGTAGCCGGTACCATCCTGGCCCGCAGCGACAACAACCTGGGCGTTGCTGGGGTGAGCTGGGGAGCCCGGCTGCTACCGGTGCGGGTGCTGGGCGTACAGGGTGGAAGCCTGGTAGACATCACCGACGGAATGTTGTGGGCAGCCGCGCTGCCGGTGGAGGGCGCGCCCAACAACCCCAACAAAGCCGCCATCATCAACATGAGCTTGGGCGGGGCCAGGCCCTGTAGCCAGACCCCGCTATACCAGGATGTCATCAACCGCATCAATGCAGCCGGGGTGATTATCGTGGCAGCGGCAGGAAACAACGCTCAGAACGTAGCCAACTTTGTTCCAGCCAGCTGTAGCGGTGTTATAACCGTAGGCGGAACCGGACCTTCGGGCGGCCGCGCACCCTACTCCAACTTTGGTACGCGCATCGATGTGATGGCACCGGGTGGGAATGTCTCGGTTAACCTAAACGGTATCCAGAGCGGCGGTGGGGTGCTGAGCCCGCTCAAGTCCGACCCCAACAACCAGTTCAACTACGTTTTTTACCACGGCACTTCGATGGCCGCCCCCCATGTGGCCGGCCTGATCGCCCTGATGAAAAGCGTACAACCCAGCCTGACCCGGGCCGAGGCCCTCGACATCCTGCGGCGCACCGCACGTCCGCTCAATCAGACCCAGTGCCAGGGCGAGACCGACGCCAGACGCCCCACCCCTCCGCCTGGCATCACCGCCGCCGACTGTGGAGCAGGCTTGGTGGATGCCCAAGCCGCCATTCAGGCCCTTGGGGGGGCACCCGTGGGCTCCTTTACCCTGAGCACCACCCCCAGCAGCCTTAGCGTCGCCCCCGGCGGTACGGCCCAGGTGGTAGTAGGTATCGAGCGGATAGGAGGGTTTACCGGGGCGATAAATTTGAGTCTGCAGGGCGCCCCCGCCGGGGTCAGCGGTAGCTTCACCCCCAACCCCTCCGCCGGCACAACCGCCACCCTGGCCCTCAGCGTGGCCGCTACGGTGCCGTCAGGCCAGTACCCCATGGTGGTACAGGGCAGTGCTGGCAGCCAGACGGTGAATGCGGCGCTGGTGCTCACGGTGGGTACTGCCAACCTGCCCACCCTGAAGGATGTGTTCATGGCAGCGCTCTTCTGGACCGGCAGCGATTTCGATGTAAACCGCTCCAAAGGGGTCACCCTCAGCGCCGATACCCGCACCGGCAGCTACACCATCCCGGGCCTGGAGGCCGGTTCTTATGCGGTGGCGGGCTGGAAGGACATTAACCAAAACCAGACTGTGGACAGCGGCGATTACTTTGGGGTTTACCTGGTGGGCCGCCAGGTGGCCCTAATCCGACCACCGGCCAGCAACATCAACCTGAGCCTCGAGCTGACCTCCGGCACGACCGCCGAGCTCGAGCGTGAACCCGCACTACAAGCTCTCAAAAAGCTCATCCAGCGCCGTTAAGTTGCGCCATAGTGATTTTGTGAAATGTCGTCAGTACGAAGGGCAACTACCTCGTGGTAGGCGCAATTCCCCAGGGCGTTGCCGGGCGGATTTCGCAAAGTCATCATGGAAACACTTAGCACACAAGCTCACCCAAATTTGCCCTCGAGCATCCCCAACCACCCCGCCAGAAAACGGGGTGGTTGGGTTTTCACCACTCATCGCTGTTTCCACAATTACGCTGCACAGCGCGCGGCGTGATTGACCCAGTACCAAAACCGTCTGTAAAAAACCCTGTCATTCCGAGGCGCAGTTTGCCGAGGAATCTGATAGGGTGCGGTCAAGGAAATCGCCTGTGTCCGTGCGGTATCAGATTCCTCCTTCGTCGGAATGACCGGTGTTAAGGGATTGGAGTTCGAGGATTTATGCATGGGATTCTTAGCGATCGACGGGATACGCTTTTTTCGCCGACCGGAGGAAGGGGTGTACAAGAGGACGTATCAGGCAATCAGTCCAACGCCCTCCATCGGAGAAAAGACGAAGGCTGTAATTGTTGCTTGGAATTCAATTGTTTATCTCATATCTAAATATTTTAAGTCTAAATAAAAATTAATAGAGCTTACCTGGGAGTTTGGGATGATGAGAAGCTTCGGGAAATTACTACTAAGTTTTAGAGCGGACGGGGCCACCATATGAGAATTACCTGTATCGGCGGTGGGCCAGCCGGGCTCTACTTTGCCTTGCTGATGAAGAAGCAGAACCCCACCCACCAGGTGAAGGTGCTCGAGCGCAACCGCCCGGACGACACCTTCGGCTGGGGAGTGGTGTTTTCCGACCAGACCCTGGGGAACCTGGAAAAAGCCGATTACCCCAGTTACAGCCGCATCAGCCAGGCCTTCAACCACTGGGACGACATCGAAGTGCATTTCAAGGGGCACACCATCCGCTCTTCTGGCCACGGCTTCATTGGCATTGGGCGGCAGAGGCTGCTGAACATCCTGCAAGACCGCTGCCGCGAGTTAGGGGTTCATCTGGTATTTCAGACCGATGTCACCGACGATGAGGCCATTGCCAGGGAGCATAAGGCCGATCTGGTCATTGCCGCCGATGGGATCAACAGCCGCATTCGCAAGAAATACGAGCAGACCTTCGAGCCCGATGTGGACGTGCGCAGGTGCCGCTTCGTCTGGCTGGGCACGAATAAGCGCTTCGACGCCTTCACCTTCGCCTTCCAGGAGACCGAGTGGGGCTGGTTCCAGGCCCACGCCTACCAGTTCGACGCCGACACCTCGACCTTCATCGTGGAGACGCCGGAGGAGGTGTGGCAGAAGGCCGGGCTCGAGCAGATGAGCCAGGAGGAGGCCATCGCCTTCTGCGAGCGGCTGTTCGCCAGATACCTGGACGGCCACAGACTCTTGTCCAACGCCGCCCACCTGCGCGGCTCGGCCATCTGGATCAAGTTCCCCCGGGTGGTCTGCAAGACCTGGATCCACTGGAATTGCTTAGACGGGCGTGAGGCTCCGGTGGTGCTGATGGGCGACGCCGCCCACACCGCGCACTTCTCCATCGGCAGCGGCACCAAGCTGGCCCTCGAGGACGCCATCGAGCTGGCGAGGGCCTTTGCCCGGGTGGGCGACACCCCCGAACACCTGCGCCGGGTGCTGGACGAGTACCAGGCGGTGCGCAGCGTGGAGGTGCTGAAGATCCAGAACGCCGCCCGCAACTCCACCGAGTGGTTCGAGAACGTCGAGCGCTACACCGGACTGGAAGCCCCTCAGTTCGCCTACAGCCTGCTGACCCGCTCGCAGCGCATCTCGCACGAGAACCTGCGGCTGCGCGACAAGACCTACCTGGGCAACGTGGAAGCCTGGCTGGCAGAGAGGTCGGGCCTGCCGCCCAAACCGGTTCCGCCGATGTTCACCCCCTTCCGGCTGCGCGACCTGAGCCTGAAGAACCGGGTGGTGGTCTCGCCCATGGCGATGTACTCGGCGGAGGACGGACTGGTGAACGACTTCCACCTGGTGCACCTGGGGGCGCGGGCTTTGGGCGGGGCGGCGCTGGTCTTCAGCGAGATGACCTGCCCCTCGGCGGACGCGCGGATCACGCCGGGGTGCGCGGGGCTGTACCGCGAGGAGCACCTGCGGGCCTACCGGCGCATCGTGGACTTCGTGCACCACAACTCCGACGCCAAGATCGGGCTCCAGCTCGGGCACGCCGGGCCGAAGGGCTCGACCCAGGTGGGCTGGGAGGACGAGAACGAGCCGCTGCCGGAAGGCAACTGGCCCCTCATCGCCCCCTCCCCTATTCCCTACGGCCCCAACAACCAGACCCCCCGCGAGATGACCAGAGAAGACATGGAGCGGGTCAAGGCCGACTTCGTGCGGGCCGCACAGTGGGGGGCGGAGGCGGGGTTCGACTGGCTCGAGCTGCACTGCGCCCACGGCTACCTGCTCTCGGCCTTCATCTGCCCGCTCACCAACCGCCGCAGCGACGAATACGGGGGCAGCCTGGAGAACCGGGTGCGTTACCCACTGGAAGTGTTTGCCGCCCTGCGGGCCGTCTGGCCCCAACACCTGCCGATGTCGGTGCGGATTTCCGCCCACGACTGGGCGCCCGGCGGCAACACCCCCGATGACGCGGTGCGGATCGCCCGGATGTTCAAAGAAGCGGGGTGCGACCTGATCGACGTGTCATCCGGCCAGACCACCCGCCAGGCCAGGCCGGTGTACGGGCGGATGTACCAGACCCCCTTCGCCGACCGCATCCGCAACGAGGTGAAGATCGCGACAATGGCGGTGGGGGCCATCTTCGAGGCCGACCACGTGAACTCGATCATCGCCGCAGGCCGGGCCGACCTGTGCGCCATCGCCCGCCCGCACCTTGCCGACCCCCACTGGACGCTGCACCAGGCCGCCAGACTGGGCTACCGCGAGGCGGGCTGGCCCAAGCAGTACTTCTCGGGCAAGAGTCAGCTCGAGCGCAACCTGGCGAGAGCCCAGGCCGAGCAGGCCGAGGAGCTTGCCGCCCGATGAGCCCCCAACCCCTCACCGGGAAGCACGCCGTCGTGACCGGCGGCGGGCGCGGCATCGGGGCGTCCATCGCCGCGGAGCTGGCCCGGGCCGGGGCCAACATCACGCTGATGGGGCGCAACCGGGCGAAATTGGAGGCGCAGGCCCGGAGGCTGGACACCGAGATCCACGTGGAAACCTGCGACGTGACCGATCCGGAGGACGTGCAGCGGGCCTTCGGCGGCGCATCGCGTGCCCTGGGAGAGGTATCGATCCTGGTCAACAACGCCGGTCAGGCCGAGAGCCAGCCCTTCGCCAAGACCGACCTGGGGCTGTGGCAGCGGATGCTCGCGGTCAACCTCACCGGCACCTTCCTCTGCACCCAGGCCGCGCTGCCAGGGATGCTGGGGGCGGGCTGGGGGCGCGTCGTCAACGTGGCCAGCACGGCGGGGCTTCGGGGCTACCCCTACGTGAGCGCCTACTGCGCCGCCAAGCACGGGGTGATCGGCCTGACCCGCTCGCTGTCGCTAGAACTGGCCAGGAAAAACATCACCGTCAACGCGGTCTGCCCCGGCTACACCCAGACCGAGATGCTCGAGGCCAGCGTAGCCAACATCGTGCACAAGACCGGGCGCAGCGCCGCCGAGGCTAGAGCCGAGCTGGCCCGCGCCAACCCCCAGGGCCGTCTGGTCGAGCCCGAGGAAGTCGCCCAGGCCGTGGTGTGGCTGTGCCTGCCGGGGTCGGCGGCCCTCACCGGGCAGGCCATCGCGGTGGCGGGCGGGGAGGTGATGTAGGTGGTCTCGCTCAAGCCTGACCTCGAGACCCGCCTGGCCGAGGATCACCACCAGGCCATCAAGCTGTGGCTGCGGCTGCTGACCTGCACCAACCTCATCACCGCCGAGATCCGCACCCGCCTGCGGGAGGAGTTCGACACCACCCTGCCCCGCTTCGACCTGCTGGCCCAGCTCGAGCGCCACCCCGAGGGCCTGAGGATGGGCGAGCTCTCGAGGCGGATGATGGTCACAACGGGCAACGTCACCGGGATTACCGATCAGCTCGAGGCCGAGGGCCTGGTACGCCGCGAGGTAGATCTCCAGGATCGCCGCTCCTTCACGGTCAAGCTCACGCCCCAGGGGCGCAAGGTCTTCGGCGAGATGGCCCGGGTGCACGAGGGCTGGGTGATCGAGTTCTTCTCCGGGCTGTCGGCCTCGGAGAGGGACGGCCTGTTCGCCCTGTTGGGCAAGCTCAAAACCCACCTCAACACAAAGGAGGCCCAACCGTGAGCCTACCGGGGAACGTTGCTAAACCAGAAGGCCAGACCAGCCTGCCGGGGAACTCGGTCGAACTCGCCAGCTACCAGGCCCGGCACTTCCTCTGGTCGGTAGAAAAGTCCGTCGCCACCGTCACCCTCAACCGCCCCGAGCGCAAAAACCCCCTCACCTTCGAGTCCTACGCCGAGCTGCGCGACCTGTTCCGCGCGCTGGCGTACGCCATGGACGTGAAGGCCGTGGTCATTACCGGTGCGGGCGGCAACTTCTGCTCCGGCGGCGACGTGCACGAGATCATCGGCCCCCTCACCCGGATGGACATGCCGGGGCTCCTGGCCTTCACCCGCATGACCGGCGACCTGGTGAAGGCCATGCGGGCCTGCCCCCAGCCCGTGGTGAGTGCGGTGGACGGGGTATGCGCCGGGGCCGGGGCCATCCTGGCCATGGCCTCGGACATCCGGTATGGCACCGCCCGCAGCAAGACCGCCTTTCTCTTTAGCCGGGTGGGGCTGGCGGGCTGCGACATGGGGGCCTGCGCCATGCTGCCGCGCATCATCGGCCAGGGGCGGGCCTCCGAACTTCTGTATACGGGCCGCGCCATGGGGGGCGAGGAGGCCGAGCGCTGGGGCTTCTTCAACCGCCTGTGCGAGCCGGAAAAGCTGTTGGAAGAGGCTCAGGCCTTCGCCCTCTCGCTGGCCCAGGGCCCCACCTTCGCCCACGCCATGACCAAGAAGATGCTCCACCAGGAGTGGGACATGGGTCTGGACGAGGCTATAGAGGCCGAGGCCCAGGCCCAGGCCGTCTGCATGACCACCAGGGACTTCCACCGGGCCTACCACGCCTTCGTGGCCAGGGAGAAGCCGGTGTTCGAGGGGGACTGAGATGAGGCGGGCAGAGGGCAGAGGGCAAAGGGCAGAGGGCCTGGGAATCGAACCCTGGGGCAAGGGGTTTTTGCAGGCCTCTCTTACAGCCTGGCCAGGACTGGCGTTAGTGGCTCGCCGCTTATCGTTTTCCTTTAGCTATCAGCTATCGGCCAAGCCGGGAGGCTCGCCATGAGCGATAAAGCCTGCCTGGACTGGCCCTTTTTCGAGCCGCAGCACCGCAAGCTGGCGCACGACCTCGAGGCCTGGGCGGTACGCAACCTCACCACGCACGACGAGCACGACACGGACGATCCCCTTCGGGACGGAGCAAGCTCCGTGCACCAGGTGGACGATCCCCTTCGGGACGGAGCAAGCTCCGTGCACCAGGTGGACGATCCCCTTCGGGACGGAGCAAGCTCCGTGCACCAGGTGGACAAAGCCTGCCGCAAACTCGTCGGGATGCTGGGCGAGGGGGGCTGGACGCGCTACTCGGTGGGGGGGCGGGCTTTCGGGGGGGCGCACGACGGCATCGACACCCGCGCGGTCTGCCTGATCCGCGAGACCCTGGCCTACCACCAGGGGCTGGCCGACTTTGCCTTTGCCATGCAGGGTCTGGGCTCCGGAGCCATCACCCTGCACGGCACTCCGGAGCAAAAAAGCTGCTATCTGAGCAGAGTCGCCCGGGGCGAGTTCATCGCGGCCTTCGCGCTCTCCGAGCCGGAGGCGGGCTCGGACGTGGGGGCCCTAACCACCGAGGCCAGGGCCGAGGGCGAGCACTACCTGCTGAACGGGCAGAAGACCTGGATTTCCAACGGCGGCATCGCCGACTTCTACGTGGTCTTCGCCCGCACGCCGGGCAGCCAGGGCTCCAAGGGGGTGAGCGCCTTCGTGGTGGACGCCGACACGCCGGGGCTCGAGGTCGCCCAGCGCATAGTGGTCATCGCCCCGCACCCGCTGGCCACGCTAAAGTTCAAGGACTGCCGGATCCCGGCCAGCCAGCGGCTGGGGGAGGAGGGGCAGGGTTTCAAGATCGCCATGCAGACCCTGGACATCTTCCGCACCTCGGTGGCGGCAGCCGCGCTGGGGTTCGCCCGGCGGGCGCTGGACGAGGCGCTCTATCGCTCAACTTCTCGCACCATGTTCGGCCAGACCCTGGCCGACTTCCAGCTCACCCAGGCCAGACTGGCCCAGATGGCCACCCAGGTGGACGCCGCCGCCCTGCTCACCTACCGCGCGGCCTGGCTGCGCGACCGGGGCAGACGGGTCACCCAGGAGGCCGCCATGGCCAAGCTCACCGCCACCGAGAGCGCCCAGCAGATTATAGACGCGGCCTTGCAGATGTGGGGCGGGCTGGGCGTGACTAAGGGCCAGGTGGTGGAGTCGCTGTACCGCGAGATTCGCGCCCTGCGCATCTACGAGGGGGCCAGCGAGGTGCAGCAGCTCATCATCGCTCGAGAACTGCTCAAAAACTTCAAGGAATCCCAGATTGTGAAAGGAGGGGCTGGACATGGGGTATAGCGCCCACCTAGACACCTTTGCCCGCGACAACCTGCCGCCCAGAGCGGAGTGGCCCGAGCTGATCTTCACGCTCCCCGAGCTTCAGTACCCCGAGCGGCTCAACTGCGCCAGCGAGCTGCTGGACCAGACAGCGGCCCGGCACCCCGACCGACCCTGCGTGCGGGCCACCGGGCTTAGCTGGACGTATGGCGAGCTGCTCGAGCAGGCCAACCGCATTGCCCACGTCCTGACCCAGGACATGGGCCTGGTGCCCGGCAATCGGGTGCTGCTGCGCGCGCCCAACAACCCCCTGCTGGTAGCGGCCTGGTTCGCGGTGGTGAAGACCGGGGGCATCGCGGTCACCACCATGCCGCTGCTGCGGGCCAAAGAACTGACCGACGTGGTGACCAAGGCCCAGGTCTCGCACGCGCTGTGCGACGGGCGGCTTTCCGAGGAGCTGGAGAACGCGCTGCCGGGCTGCCCCACCCTGAAGCAGGTGGCCTACTGGGGCGAGGGCGGCAGCCTGGAAGCCTTGATGGCCGGCAAGCCCGCCCACTTCGACAACCTGGACACCGCCAGCGACGACACCTGCTTAATCGCCTTCACCTCCGGCACCACCGGCAAGCCCAAGGGCTGCATGCACTTCCACCGCGACGTGCTGGCCATCTGCGACACCTTCGCCAAACACGTGCTGCGGGCCTCGCCCGACGACGTGTTCATCGGCAGCCCGCCGCTGGCCTTCACCTTCGGGCTGGGAGCGCTGGTGCTCTTCCCCATGCGCATCGGGGCCGGGGTGGCGCTGCTGGAACGGGCCAGCCCCGACCTGCTGCTGCCCGCGATTGCCGAGTTCGGGGCCAGCGTGGTCTCGACCTCGCCCACCGCCTACCGGGCGATGGCCGCCCAGGCCAAGAACCACGACCTCTCCTCGCTGCGCAAGTGCGTCTCTGCCGGAGAGCCGCTGCCGGCCTCGACGCGCAAGCTGTGGAAGGAGGCCACCGGTATAGAGCTGATTGACGGCATCGGGGCCACCGAGATGCTGCACATCTTCATCTCCCACACCGAGGCCGAGGCCAGGCCGGGGGCCACCGGCAAGCCGGTTCCGGGCTTCGAGGCCTGCGTCCTCGACGACAACGGCAGGCCCCTGCCCCCGGGCCAGGTGGGGCGGCTGGCGGTGCGAGGCCCCACCGGCTGCCGCTACTTAGATGACGAGCGCCAGCGCAACTACGTGCAGCACGGCTGGAACGTCACCGGCGACGCCTACATGGTGGACGAACAGGGCTACTTCGTCTACCAGGCCCGCACCGACGACATGATCATTTCGTCCGGCTACAACATCGCCGGGCCGGAGGTCGAGGACGCCATCCTGCTGCACCCCGGGGTGGCCGAGTGCGCGGTGGTGGGGGTGCCCGACCCCGAGCGGGGGCAGGTCGTCAAGGCCTACGTGGTGCTGCGGCCCGGCGTGGCCGCCTCGGCGGAACTGGTGAAGGAGCTACAGGACTTCGTGAAGCAGAAGATCGCACCCTACAAGTACCCCCGCGCCATCGAGTTCCGCGAGGTGCTGCCGCGCACCCAGACCGGCAAGTTGCAGCGCTTCGTGCTGCGCCAGGACGCACAGGGGGTGAGGGGGTGAGCGTGGAGCGCGTCGAGGAGGGCCTGCACATTCTGCAACCCCCCGGCTGGGCCAAGCCCAGGGGCTACGTCAACGGGATCGCGGCCCGGGGCACGGTGGTCTTTACCGCCGGGATGATCGGCTGGAACCGCCAGGGCGCGTTCGAGACCGACGACTTCGTGGGGCAGACCCGCCAGGCCCTGCAAAACATCCTCGAGACCCTCGCCGAGGCGGGTGGAAGGCCCGAGCATGTGGTGCGGCTGACCTGGTTCATCACCAGCAAGAAGGAGTACCTGGCCTCTCAGGGCGCCCTGGGGGCCGCCTACCGCGAGGTGATGGGGCGCAACTTCCCGGCCATGTCGGTGGTGGAGGTAAAAGCCCTGATGGAAGACCGGGCCAAGGTGGAGATCGAGGCCACCGCGGTGATCCCCGACTAAGTGGTCTGGTAAGTTAAAGATTGATTCGCAATGGAGTCTCAGAAACGAAGTGCTCAAAGCAACTCCCAGATATTTGAGGGGCTAAATCCATACCCAGAAATTAAGTTACCAGAGCACTAAGTATCTC
Source organism: Meiothermus sp. (assembly GCA_037440185.1). Lineage (GTDB taxonomy): Bacteria > Deinococcota > Deinococci > Deinococcales > Thermaceae > Meiothermus. The sequence continues at coordinate 18,094 of JBBIUP010000007.1, forward strand.
CACTTTAGAAATGGGATGCACAGTTCGATGCCTGAAATGAAACCGCGCCATCGCAAATCCTAAACATGGATGTTTTACAGCGATGACCGAAATTTCTATTGTGGGCGCACCTAGAGGAAAGCTTATGAATCTAGCCGACATACGAGCCCTCGACCAGTCCGACCCGCTGGCGGCCAAACGCGGTGAGTTTCATATCCCCGAGGGGCTGGTCTACCTCGACGGCAACTCGCTGGGGCCGCTGCCGGTAGCGGTGCAGGGGCACGTCGAAAACGTAGTACGGCAGCAGTGGGGCACCGACCTGATCAAAAGCTGGAACACCCACAGCTGGGTGGATCTGCCCCAACGGGTGGGGGCCAAGATCGCCCGGCTGGTCGGGGCCGAGCCGGACGAGGTGATCGCCGCCGACTCGACCTCGGTGAACCTGTTCAAGGTGCTCTTGGCCGCGCTGCGGCTGCGCCCTGAACGCAGGGTGATCGTCTCGGACATCGACAACTTCCCTACCGACCTCTACATCGCCCAGGGGGTCTCGGAGCTTCTGGGCGGGTGCGAGCTGAGGTTCGTGACCAAGGATCGCCTCGAGGACGCCCTCGACGACCAGGCCGCGGTGCTGATGCTGACCGAGGTGGACTACCGCACCGGCTACCTCTACGACATGGCCCGGCTGACCCGGCTGGCCCACCAGAAAGGGGCGCTGGCCATCTGGGATCTGGCCCACAGCGCAGGGGCCTTCCCGGTACACCTGAACCAGCACCAGGCCGACTTCGCGGTGGGCTGCGGCTACAAGTACCTGAACGGCGGCCCCGGTGCCCCCGCCTTCGTGTTCGTCCCCCGACGCCATCAGCAGTCGGCTTTTCCTTTCCTGTCGGGCTGGATGGGCCACCAGGCCCCCTTCGCCTTCGTGCCGGAGTACGTAGCCGCCGAGGACATCCGGCGCCTGACGGTGGGAACCCCCGGGGTGCTCTCGATGAGTGCGCTGGACGCGGCACTGGAGATTTTCGCCGACGTGGACATGGGGCAGGTGCGGCAAAAGTCGCTACAGCTCACCGACCTCTTCATCGAGCTGATGGGGCCACTGGCCGCCCGCTACGGCCTCGAGCTGGTCACCCCCACCCTGCACGCCCGGCGCGGCAGCCAGGTCTCCTACCGCCACCCCGAGGGCTACGCGGTGATGCAGGCCCTGATCTCCCAGGGCGTAGTCGGCGACTTCCGCGCCCCGGACATCGTGCGCTTCGGCTTCACCCCGCTGTACCTGCGCTATCAGGACGTGCACGAGGCGGTGCGGCGGCTCGAGCAGGTGCTGCGCCAGGAGCTGTGGAAAGAGCCGCGCTTCGGCCAGAGAGCCAAGGTGACCTAATGGACAAGGAACACACTTACACCCAGGCCCACACCGACTTTCGCCAGGATCTGTCGTACGGCGACTACCTGATGCTCGAGCAGGTGCTCTCGGCCCAGCGCACCCTCACCGAGGCCCACGACGAGGTGCTGTTCATCGTGATCCACCAGGTGCAGGAGCTTTGGATGAAGCTGATCGTCCACGAGCTAAGAAGCGCAATGGGCCTGTTGGAACAAGGCGTTATTGACCCAGCACTGAAGATGCTCACCCGGGTCTGCCGCGCCCAGGAGCAGATGGCCTCGAGCTGGGAGGTGCTCAAGACCATGACCCCTGCCGACTACCTGGAGTTCCGCTCCTCCTTTGGGCGGGCCTCGGGGTTCCAGTCGTACCAGTACCGCCTGATCGAGTTTTTGTTTGGCAACAAGCAGCCCTTCATGATGCGCCCGCACCAACACAAACCAGACCACCACAAGCTGCTGGAAGAGGCCCTGCAGGCCCCCAGCCTGTATGATCTGTCTCTGCGCCTGGTCGCGGCTAAAGGGTTGAACATTCCCGATAGCGTGCTAAAACGCGACTACGCTGAAGCATACCAGCCCAGCGATCCAGTGCGCGAGGCCTGGCTTCGGGTTTACCGCCATACCAAGCAACATTGGGACTTGTATTACCTGGCCGAAAAACTCGTGGATGTGGAGGACAACTTCCGCCGTTGGCGTTTCAACCACCTGACCACGGTAGAGCGCATCATCGGATACAAGACAGGCACTGGGGGAACGGCGGGGGTGCCTTACCTCAAACGGGCTTTGGATATTGTGCTGTTCCCGGAGCTGTGGCAGGTGCGAACAGAATTGTAGTCAATAGACAATGATCCGTGGCCGATAGTCAGAACCCGGGGCGCTAGCCCAAAAGACACACACCACGGACTAAACAACAGAGGGCAAACCCGTTATTATTGGACAGACACAAAGAAAGGGAGGAGCGATGAGAAAAGCAGTTTGGCTGATGGTTTTGTTGGGTTTTGCGGGCTTTTCGCTCGGGCTGGCCCAGCAACGTAGCGTCAAGATCGGCTTCGTCAGTACCTTATCGGGCGGCGGGGCGGCGCTGGGAATTGACGCTCGAGACGGCTTCAACCTAGCGGTGCGGCTCCTCAATAACCAGCTGGGCGGGCTCCCAGTCGAGGTGATCGTAGCCGACGACCAGCAGAATCCCGACGTGGCGCGGCAGGCGGTGGATCGGATGCTCAAGCGCGAGCGGGTGGACTTCATGACCGGAATCATCTTCTCCAACATTCTGTTGGCGGTGGGCGATGCCATCTTTGAGGAGAAAGTCCACTACGTTAGTCTGAATGCCGGGCCTTCGGAATACGCGGGGGAGCGCTGCAACCCCTACTTCTTTAACGTGGCCTGGCAGAACGACAACCTGCACGAGGCCATGGGGCAGTACGTCAACACCCGCCGCTTCGAGAACGTCTTTATCCTAGCCCCCAATTACCCCGCTGGGCGCGACGCCCTGACTGGCTTTAAGCGCTTCTACAAGGGCAAGATTGCTGCCGAGGTGTATAACCGCCTCAACCAGCTCGACTTCTCCGCCGAAATTGCACAGATTCGCGCCGCCCGGCCCAAGGCGGTCTACACCTTCCAGCCCGGCGCGATGGGCGTGAATTTTATCAAGCAGTATGCCGAGGCTGGCCTGCTGCGCGAAATTCCACTGTTCTTACCCGGCTTCTCCGCCGACTCCGACGTAATCCGGGCGGTAGGCCGCCCGATGGTGGGCATTTACAACAGCTCGCACTGGGCTTTGGAACTCAACAACCCGGTGAACCAGCGCTTTGTGGAAGAGTTCCGCAAGGCCTATAACCGCACCCCCACCCTCTACGCCTCGCAGGGCTACGACGCCGCCTTGATGCTGGACGCTGCCATCAAGGCGGTGGGCGGCGACCTCTCCAAGAAAGACGACCTGCGCAGGGCCATGCTGGCGGGCTTCAACAGCACCAGGGGTCCCATTAAGTTCAACCCCAACGGCTACCCCATCCAGAACTACTACCTGCGCCAGGTGGTGCAGAGCCAGGGGGGAGAAATCCTCAACCGGCTGGCCGGGAACATCTTCGCCAACCACAGCGACGCTTACGTGTCGCAGTGCAAGCTAAAGTAGCGTGGAGCATAAAGGCGAGGAAGGAGGAAGGAGAAAAGTTAATGCGGGGTTCTTGCCTTCCCTTTCCTCTCGCTTTTCACCCGTGCCCCCTACGCCCTGGCTCCCCCGCTAAGTCTCTCCACCCACCCCTATGCCCCCATCTCTTTTTCTAGAACAAATCCTCAACGGCATCCAGTTTGGTCTGATGCTTTTCCTGCTGGCGGCGGGCCTGACGCTGGTATTCGGGATCATGGACATGATCAACCTGGCCCACGGCTCGTTGTATATGATCGGAGCCTACCTGACCGCGACCTTTGTGGGTCTTACGGGGTTGTTCTGGCTGGGGGTGTTGCTGGCGGTGGTGGGGACAGCGGTCATCGGGATGCTCTTGGAGGTCTCTATCCTGCGCCAGCTCTACCGACGAGACCACCTCTCACAGGTATTGGCCACCTTCGCCCTGATCCTGATCATCAATGAGCTGGTGCGCATCATCTGGGGGTCGCAACCCCTGCTGCTCTCGGCCCCCGAAGGATTGTCGGGGCCAATCGAGATTCTGCCCGGCCTCAACTACTCGGCGTTTCGTTTGACCATCATTGTGGTGGGCTTGGTCGTGGCGGCAGCGCTGTTCCTGCTAGTGAACTACACCAGGGCCGGGATGTGGTTGCGAGCCGGAGCCTCCAACCGCGAGATGGCCCAGGCCATGGGGGTGCCCATCAAACCCTTGTTCACCTTGCTGTTTGGCGTTGGAGCAGCCCTGTGTGCCGTCGCCGGGGCCTTCCTGGGGCCGATTCTGGCGGTACAGGTGGGGATGGGTGAGAGCATCCTGATTCTGGCCTTTGTGGTGATCGTGATTGGGGGAATAGGCTCCATCAAAGGGGCGCTGGTGGGAGCCTTGCTGGTAGGGATCGTGGACACGGCGGGCCGGGCTTTCTTACCCTTGCTGCTAGGTCAGGTAGCCTCGCCCGAAGTGGCCTCGAATCTTGGTCCGGCCCTGGCCTCTATCCTGATTTACTTGCTGATGGCGGTGGTACTGTTCTTCAAACCACAAGGGCTGTTTCCGGCCCGGACGTGAACGATGCAATTAAGAAAGCCAACACCCAACGAAGGAATGACTTTAAGAAAATGATCTACCGCGACCACCAAGAGGGCCACTGGCCTGGGGTTTACCACCGAACCCCGGAGCAACGGACGCACGTCACCCGCAAAGTCAAAAACGACCCCCCAAAATTCCCAGGTCGTCAGCTACTTCATACATCGGTAACCATTCATATCGCCCCTACTTGCAGGGGGGAACTGTGGGGGAGGTCGGCAGGCATGAAATTACCAGGCTACCCCGCAACGCCGGGGGTCGCCTTTGGAAAACCAGCCCTCGAATCGCTGGCGGGAGCCTTGGATGAAGCGTGAGTGGCTCCTTCCCCTGGTGTTGCTGGGCTTGCTCCTGGCGTTCCCGCCAGTAGCCAGCGCGACGGGGCTGGAGTTCTACACAGGCCTGGTTACCAAAATCATGATCTTTGCGCTGGCCGCCAGCAGCCTCAACCTGATCCTGGGCTTTGGCGGCATGGTCAGCTTCGGGCACGCAGCCTTCTTCGGGGTGGGGGCCTACACTTCCGCCATCCTGACCCGCGAGGGAGTGACTTCGGCCTGGGTGATCTGGCCTACCGCGATAGTGCTCTGCGCCCTGCTGGCCTTGCTGATCGGGGCCATCTGCCTGCGCACCCGGGGAGTCTACTTCATCATGATTACGCTGGCCTTCGCCCAGATGATCTACTTTGTGGTGATTTCGTTCAAGCAATACGGCGGCGAGGACGGGCTACGGGCGCGGCGCCCCGATTTTGGGCTGTTCGAGTTAAACGACACCACGCTGTATTATCTGACCTTGGCCGTACTGGTAGGAACGCTATACGCAATGGCCCGGCTGGTGAACTCGCGCTTTGGGCGGGTTTTGCAAGCTATTCGTGAAAACGAGACCCGGGCTGCCGCCATCGGGTACTCGGTCTATCACTATCAACTGGTTGCCTTCGTGATTGCCGGGGCCGTGGCCGGGTTGGCGGGGTTGCTGATGGCGCACTACACCCAGTACGCCTCGCCCAACCTGCTGGCCTGGCAGCAGTCCGGTCACCTGATGATGATGGTCATTTTAGGTGGAGTGGGGCAGTTCTGGGGCGGGGTGTTGGGGGCCGCCGTACTGCTGGTGGTGGAGGAAATATTACAGGGCTTCACCATTTTCTGGCAATTGGGGGTAGGAATTATTCTCTTGCTGATTGTGCTATTTGCACCCAAGGGTATTGCCGGACTGCTCAGGCGGAGGTTCGGATCATGAGCCTGCTGGCCCTCGAGCACCTCACCAAGCTGTTTGGCGGATTGGCCGCGGTTAACGATTGCAACCTGACCATCGAGGCAGGTGAAATCCATGCGCTCATCGGCCCCAATGGAGCTGGCAAGACCACCCTTATTAACCAGATCAGCGGTGCCCTGCAACCCACCAAGGGCCAGATTCATTTCGATGGGCACAACATCACCCACATCCCCCAGCACCAGCGCGTGCGGCTGGGGCTGGCCCGCACCTTCCAGATCACCAACCTCTTTAAGAGCTATACCGTGCTGGAAAACCTCGAGCTGGCCGTGCAGGCCCACAGTGGCAGTAGCTTACGCTTCTGGAGCCCGGTACACCGCGAGGCCGACCTGACCGAAGAAGCCGAACAAATCTCGGAGTTGCTGGGCCTGACCCTGCGCAACCACACGATGGTAGCGCAGCTTTCCCACGGTGAGCAGCGGCAGCTCGAGGTGGGGCTGGCACTGGCCTGCAAGCCCAGGATGCTGCTGCTGGACGAGCCGATGGCGGGCATGGGTTCGGAGGAGTCGGAGCGGATGGTGGGGCTGATCGCCAATCTGGGACGATCCCCTTTGGGGCCTGCGGGCGCCGGTGTACCCACGGGTCAAAACCTTACCATCCTGCTGGTTGAGCATGACATGGACGCGGTGTTCCGGCTGGCCAGCCGCATCTCGGTGCTGGTCTACGGGCACGTCATCGCCTCGGGCGACCCTGAGGAGATTCGCGCCAACCCCGATGTGCACAAAGCCTACCTCGGCGACGAGGGGGGCCGGCACCGATGAGCACGCTGCTGGAAATCCAAAACCTCGAGACCGCCTACGGCCCCTCTCAGGTGCTTTTCGATGTTAGCCTGGAGATCCGCAAAGGCCAAGTCGCCACCCTCCTAGGCCGGAACGGCATGGGCAAGACCACCACCGTGCGTTCAATTCTGGGGCTAACGCCAGCCCGTTCTGGTTTGATCGGCTTCGCGGGGCAGCGCATCGAAGCCCTGCCGCCCGAGCAGATCGCGGCCAGGGGAGTTGCGGTAGTCCCTGAAGGGCGGCAAATCTTCCCCAACCTCAGCGTTCGGGAGAACCTGATCGCTTTTGCGGCCAACCGCAACAAGAGCCCCCAACCTTGGACATTGCAACGGGTCTACGAGCTGTTCCCCCGCCTTCAAGAGCGGCAGTACAACCTGGGCAACCAGCTCTCCGGCGGCGAGCAGCAGATGCTGGCGATTGGCCGTGCCTTGATGACCAACCCCCGGCTGCTCATTCTGGATGAGGCCACCGAGGGCCTAGCCCCGTTGCTGCGCGAGGAAATCTGGCGCTGTCTGAGGTTGCTTAAAGACAGCGGTCAGACCATCCTGGTGATTGACAAGTATGTCGAGCGACTAATCGCGCTGGCCGACCAGCACACCATTCTGGAGCGCGGGCGGGTGGTCTGGCAGGGCGACTCGCAGACCCTGCAAGCCCAGCCCGAGCTGTGGAAGCGGTATCTGAGCGTGTGAAGAGGCAGGGCGCAGAAAGCCGGGAGCGAAAGAACCTTTTTGGCCCTCTGCTCTCTGCCCGAAGGAAACTGTCATGTCTGAACCCTCCTGGCACGAACTCGAGTATAGCCCCCGGCTTTCTGTCCCAGGCTTCGCCGACCACTTCCACCGCTGGGCCGTGGATTCCAGGGCCGCACGACAGGCTTTGGAGCATCATGCCAGCCTGGCCTACGGCCCCGGCGAAAAGGAAACCCTCGACCTCTTCCCGGCTTCAAACAGCCACAACCTGTTTGTGTTCATCCACGGCGGCTACTGGCGGGCCTTCGACAAGGACGACTTCTCCTGGATCGCCCCACCCCTCGTCCGAGCAGGCATCAGCGTGGCAGTGTTGAACTACCCGCTCTGCCCCGCTGTGCATATCGCCGATATCAGCGAGCAGTGCCGCAAGGCGGTGGCCTGGCTGTACCATCATGCAGCTCGTTATGGAGTGAGCAGCCAGCGCATGATCATCAGTGGGCATTCGGCGGGCGGGCATCTCACGGGTGAGATGTTCACCACCCACTGGGCCGAGTACAACGTGCCCTCCGAGGCCATCGGCGGCGGAATTTCCATCAGTGGCTTGTTCGATTTGGAGCCTCTAATCCATGTTTCCTTCAACACCGACCTGCGGCTCGACACGACCCGTGCCAGGGCTTCTAGCCCGGCCTTTAAACAACCGACCATCGAGGCTCCTCTGGTGCTGGCAGTGGGGGCGCTCGAGTCCAGTGAATTCCACCGCCAAAGCCAGTTGTTGCACCAGGCTTGGCCCAACAACTGCCCTGAGGTAATTTTGTTGGCGGGATACCACCACTTCAATGCACCGGCTGTGCTGACCGACCTTAGCAGCCCAGTATGGACGCCCATTTTTTAGCAAATAGCCATTAGCAGTTCCAATAATTGTCTCTGTCCTGCTTTGCCAAACACTCGTGGGGATCGCTCTAAAACGGAACCACCGGCCCCTGGTCTGGCCCTTTCTGATTTCTGAATCCGTTGCTCTCGGCAGGCTTGCCATACCCCAGCAGCATCTCGCGGTCGGGGATCAGGCGAGCCTCCAACCAATCCAAATCCCTCAGGGCAGGTAGAGCCTCTTCGGCTGCCTTGACTTCGCGGGCCTCCACCATCGCCCAGCCACCCGGCCCGCGCACCTTGAGGTGTACGGGCAACACCCCAGGGAACTCGTCCAAACGGCTGCGCAGGTCGAGGAGTTTTTCGTCGTCTACCAAGGCCATATCCAGCTCGAGCTCCAACACCTTGGGCATCCCCTCGAGTTCGCCAAAGGGAAACACATCCTGTGCCACCACCCGCAGGCTCTCACCTTCCCCGTCGGACTCCACCTCTACCACCACCAGCACCGCCGCATCTTCAGCGATGCGTGGAGAGATCTTGTCATAGGACTTGCCAAAGCCCACCACTTCCACCGCACCGGTCTCGTCCCCCAGCGTAAAGCGCACCAGCATTCCACCCGATTTAGTGGGCTTGCGGGCAATGCCCTCTACCATCCCGGCCAGCAGTAACCGCGCACGATTGCGGTTTCCTTTGAGTTCGGCAAAGGCCTGGGGCAGTTCCTCCACGGTGCAACTGGCAGCTTCGCGCAAACCCACATAGCGGGAAAGCGGATGTCCGGTGACGTAGATGCCCAGGGCTTCTTTTTCCATGCGTAGCTCAGTAATCACGTCCAACAAAGGAGTTTTGGAAATCACCGGCTCCTGCGACTCGCCAAACAGGCCCATCATCCCCGACTGCGCCTGTTCACGCTCAGCCTGGGCCCACTTGAGCAGATCGTCCAGGGCAGCCAGCATGGGGCCGCGCGACCCAAAAGCATCGAAAGCCCCTGCCTTGATGAGCGACTCCACCACCCGCTTGTTGGCAACGGTGGCGTCCGCCCGCTTGAGAAAGTCCGGCAGCGACCTGAACTTACCCCCGCGTTCACGTTCTTCCAGAATGTGCTCGGTGGGGGTCTCGCCCACATTCTTGACCGCCGAGAGACCAAACAGCACGCTCTTTTCCAATGCCCGGAAGCTGAAGCCCGACTGGTTGATGTCAGGAGGCAAGACCTCTACCCCTACGGCCCGCGCGGCCCGGATATACTCGGCCACCTTGTCGGAGTCTCCGCGTTCCACCGTGAGCACCGCAGCAAAAAATTCCACCGGAAAATGGGCCTTTATATAAGCAGTCTGATAAGTCAGGATGGCATAAGCTGCGCTGTGCGATTTGTTGAACCCATAGTTGGCAAAGGCTTCCAGCAAGTCAAACAACCTATCGGCCTCGTCCGCCGGAATGCCCTTCTCGCCCGCACCCTTCCTAAACTGAACCCGGTGCTTGACCATCTCCTCCATCTTCTTTTTGCCCATGGCCCGTCGCAGCAGGTCGGCCTCGCCCAGGCTGTAACCGGCTGCAACGGTGGCAATCTGCATGATCTGTTCTTGGTAGACCGGGATGCCGTAGGTCTCCTCCAGAATGGGGCGGATCAATGGTTCGGCCTTGGGAAACTGTGGGAACTCCACCGCCTCGCGCCCGTGATGGCGGCGGATATAGGTGGGGATGTTCTCCATCGGGCCGGGACGGTAGAGCGCTCCCAGCGCGATGATGTCCTGAATCCGGCGCGGTTTGAGGCCCCGCACCGCACTGGTCATACCCGCCGAGTCCAGTTGGAAGATGCCTTTGGTCTCACCTCGCCCCAACAGTTCGAAGGTCTGGGGGTCGTCAATGGGAATGGTGTCGTAATCAATATCCACTCCCTTAGATTCCTTGACGATGCGCTTGCACTCGTCCAGGAAAGAGAGTGTGCGCAGGCCCAGGAAGTCCATCTTGAGGAAACCCAGCGCCTCGACCGAGCCCATGTCGTACTGCGTGACCTTACCCCCCGCATCACCCGCCCGCATCAGGGGCAGATAGTCCTGCAAGGGTACATCCGAGATCACCACCCCCGCAGCGTGGACGGACGACTGGCGGTTCAAGCCCTCCAACTTTTGCGCCACCTCCATCACCCGCTTCACCAGGGGGTCTTTCTCCATCTCGGCCCGCAGGTCGGGGATGGTCTCGATGGCTTTTTCTAGAGGGGTAGGCTTACCAAACACCACCGGAATTAGCTTGGCCAGTTCGTCGGCTTTTTTAATCGGCAACCCGAAGACCCGCGCTGCGTCTTTGATCGCAGCTTTGGAAGCCAACGTGCCAAAGGTGCCGATCTGGGCCACCATCTCGTCGCCGTAGCGTTGGCGGACATACTCGATCACTTCCCCCCGGCGCACATCGGAAAAGTCGGTGTCAATGTCGGGCATCGAGACACGGGCTGGATTCAAGAAGCGCTCAAAGAGCAGGTTGTACTCCAGAGGGTCAATATTGGTGATGCGGGTAGCGTAGGTCACCAGCGAACCCGCTGCCGAACCCCGGCCCGGCCCCACCGAGATACCATTGTCCTTGGCCCAGTTGATAAAGTCGCCCACAATGAGCAGGTAGCCCGGAAAACCCATCCGCTCTACCACCGTGAGTTCGTAGACCGCACGGGACAAAATCGCCCAGCCATCCCAGACTATCCCTTCGGTAAGTTCGGGCAGGTGGGCACGGGCGGCTTCCAGGTCGGGGGTGCGGGCCAGTTCGAGGGCCAGGGTGTCCCCATCCCCATGCGGTACTGGTCTGCCATTTCTTCGCAAAAACTCGCGGTAGAGTTCGGGCGTGACCCGATCCGGGTAGCGCTTGAGCAACCCCGCGAAGGTCAGCTCACGGAAATAGGTGACCTCGGTGCGACCCTCGGGCAACGGATACTTGGGAATTCGGTACTGCACCTTCTTGGGCACCAACTCCACATTGCACATCCGTCCAATGTTCACCGAGTTGTCGAACAGCTCGTCCATCCGACGGCCCCACAGTTCCTTCTCGTCTTCAAAGGTTTTGACCATCTCTTCGGGACTCTTGACATAGAACTCGTCGCAGGGAAACTTCCAACGGTTAGGGTCGTCCCAGGTGGCCTTGGACTGCACCGCCAGCACCACCGCGTGGGCCTCGGCGTCCTCTTTACTTACATAGTGCCCATCGTTGGTAGCCACGATGCCCAGGCCGTACTGGTCGGCGAATTCCTTCAAGACCTTGTTAACCTTGTGCTGCTCGAGCAGGCCGTGATCCTGAATCTCGACAAAATAGCGTCCCGAACCAAAAATTGAGAGGTATTCTTGCAAGCGCTTTTCGGCATCTTCGTGGCGTTCCTGCAGGATGAACTGCGGAATTTCGGCCCCCAGGCAGCCCGACAGCGCAATGATGCCGGCATTGTGCTCGCGCAAAATTTCGCGGTCTATGCGGGGTTTGCCGTAGAAGCCTTCCAGGTAGGCCCGACTGGCCAGACGGCTCAGGTTCTGGTAGCCCTCCATGTTCTGGGCCAGCAACGTGAGATGGAAATAGCCCCCGTCCAGCCCCTTGCCCTGCTTGCGGTCGAAGCGCGATTCGGCCGCCACATAGGCCTCGTAGCCAATGATCGGTTTGACCCCATACTCGCTGGCATATTTGTAGAACTGCACCGCCCCGAACATATTGCCGTGGTCGGTCATGGCCAACATGGGTTCTTCGGGTGAGACTTTCTTAACCCACTTGAGCAGGTCTTTGATGCGGGCCGCCCCATCGAGCAGGCTGAACTGGGTGTGCTGGTGCAGGTGGGCGAATTTACAGACGGGGCAATCGTCGGGATGATGCGGTTTGCGGTTTTCAAATGGATTGAGGTCGGTCGGCATTATGGAGATAGCATAACGCATAGAGGCCCAGTACCCCAATGGCCCAGCATCTAAAGTTGCGTGCCAAGCTGGTAAACTCGACTAAGTGAACCCATCCAGGCCAGCTACTGCACCTTGGGCCTATGCTCTGGGAGAGTTCGGCCTGGCTTTTCCGACCCATGTCGTAGGTAGTTTCTTGATTTTCTTCTATACCGACCAGATTGGCCTGGCCGCATCCTGGGTAGCCTTGGCCCGCAGCATTAATGCGGTCTGGGATACCATCAACGACCCGTTGTTTGGCTACCTGTCCGACCGCACCCGGCATTCGAGGGGCCGGCGCTGGCCCTGGCTGCGGTTTGGCCTGCCGCTGTATGTGCTGTGCAGCTTGCCGCTGTGGTGGGTGCCCCAGGGTCTTGAGGGCTTCGGGTTGTTTATCTACTTTTTGGTTTTTCTATTGCTCTTTGAAGCACTGGCCTCGCTGGTTTACCTCAACTTTAATGCTTTGTTTCCTGCACTCTATCCGAATGAAGACTCCCGCGTACGGGTTAATGCCCTGCGGCGTGCCTCAGGTTTGCTGGGCTTGCTAGCGGCTACTTCGCTGAGCCCGCTGCTCTATACCCACCTGGGCTTTGGCGGGATGAGCCTGATCTGGGCTGGGCTGGCCGGGCTTTGTTTGTGGGGATTCTTCTCCCACCTGCACGAACCCGGATGGACACCACCCCCAGCCTATGCTGGTTTCTGGCACAACCTGCTGGACACGCTCAAAAATCCGGATTTTCGGCTGATGCTCTTGGCAGTAGCGCTCACTCAAACAGCTTTGGGGCTGCTAATGTTGGGCTTTCCCTTTTTTGCCAGGTATGTGCTCGAGCTTCCCAGCACACAGGTGGGCGTGGTTTATGGTGGGGTTTTTGGGGTGGCGCTGGTAAGTGCCTTTGCCTGGCCCGCCATCACCCACTGGCTTGGGGCCAAGCGCGGCTGGCAGATGGCCATGGGCTTGTTTGTGCTGGCCCTGCTGCCGCTGTGGCAAGTGGGCAGCCTGGGCTGGATGCTGGTACTGGCCGTGCCCCTGGGGTTCGCGGTGAGTGGGGTGGTGGTACTCCAGGATGTGGTGCTGGCTGAGGTCATTGACCGCGACGCAACCCGAACTGGACTCCGCCGTGAGGGCGCTTTTTATGGTACTGCCGCCGTGCTGGTACGCTTTTCGGGGATGATCCAAAACCTGGTATTCGCTTCCCTGACCCCCCTATTTGGCTATGTGAGCGGAACCCAGCCCGGCCCGGAGCCAGAAGCGGCCTTCCGTTTCCTGATGGCCGGGCCCCCAGTGCTGGTAATGTTGCTATCTACCCTGGTGGTGCATTTTATTCAGTTTGGGCCGACTGGATCACGATAATTTGTTCCAGATGCCTTTTCTAGGTGCTCCTTAGTGGGTAGAATCGCCATGTGCAAAGGGTTTTTATCGAAGAAATCGCCCAACACCAGGGCCAGGAAGTTTTGCTTCGCGGCTGGCTAACGTCTCGCCGCTCCAAAGGTAAGATCCATTTTCTCCAACTGCGCGATGGCACTGGTTTTATCCAGGCCACCGCATTTAAGGGCGAGTTGCCCGACGAGCAGTTTGAGCAGGCCGACCACCTGCCCCAGGAAACGGCACTGGAAGTAACCGGGCTGGTGCGGGCCGATAGCCGTGCACCGGGTGGTTACGAACTGTCGGTACGGGGGCTCAAGGTGGTAGCCCTACCCAGCAAGGAATATCCCATTACCCCCAAAGAACACGGGGTAGAATTTCTGATGGATAATCGCCATCTCTACATGCGCCACCGGCGGGCCTGGGCAGTTTTGCGAGTGCGCGACGAGCTCGAGCGGGCCATCCACGATTTCTTCCACCAACGCGGCTTCGTCCGGCTCGATACGCCCATCCTGACCCCCAATGCCGTCGAGGGCACCACCGACTTGTTCGAGGTTGACCTTTTTGATGGGGAGAAAGCCTACCTCTCTCAGTCAGGCCAGCTCTACGCCGAGGCTGGCGCGATGGCCTTTGGCAAGGTCTACACCTTTGGCCCCACCTTCCGCGCCGAGCGAAGCAAAACCCGCCGACACCTGCTGGAATTCTGGATGATCGAGCCGGAAGTGGCCTTCATGACCCATCAAGAAAACATGCAACTGCAAGAGGATCTGGTGGCCTATCTGGTGGGGCGCTGTTTGGAAGCGAAAGAGCGGGAGCTAGAGATACTCGAGCGCGATACCACGGTTCTACAAACTACCGCCCAGGGCAATTACCCCCGCATTCACTACACCAGAGCTGTGGAAATGGTTAACCAGATTGCTCAGGACAAACCCGAACTAGAACTGGCACAGATGGCGTGGGGTGACGACTTTGGGGCTCCACACGAGGCAGCGCTCACTGCACAGTTTGACCGCCCCATCTTTGTCGAGAAGTATCCGGCGGCTGTCAAGGCCTTCTATATGCAGCCCGATCCCGAAGATGCCCGCCTGGTACTAAATGCCGATCTACTGGCCCCCGAAGGCGTGGGCGAGATTATCGGGGGTTCACAACGCATCCACGACCCCGAGCTATTGCTCAAGAAGATTCGAGAGCACGGCTTGCCAGAAGAAGTGTTCGATTGGTATATGGATTTACGCCTGTTTGGAACGGTGCCCCATGCAGGCTTTGGTATCGGGCTAGAGCGCACCGTGCGCTGGATTTGTGGTATTGAGCACATCCGCGAGGCCATCCCGTTCCCGCGTATGTACACCCGGATGCGCCCCTAGGGCAGCTCACATCTCTACGCGTGAGTGGAGCTAGACGCGCCCCGCACTTGCCGCGCCACAAAGGTTCCGGCTAGGCTAGTGCTTTGCACCCAGTGCTCTGCACCTAGTCCTTCGCACCAGGATTGCATGATTAACTTTGCCGGTAGGTTCCGGCTATGCTAGTGCTTGCACCAGAATTGCGCAAGCGACTTGGCCGGTAGGTTCCGGCTTGGCTAGTGCTTTGCACCAGAATTGCGTAAGCGACTATGCCTGGGGCGTGTCCGAGGGTCTTTTCACCAATTTTAGGGCCATTCATGGGTTGAATTGGTGTGACTCAGGGTTCCACCACATCTATCACCCCCAGGCTGGCCTTGCTGCTGAGGTCATATAGGAAAACCGACTGCCCTAGCCCAACCGTATCACCGGGTCGAATATCTTCTATAAAAGTAGCCAGGCGCAAATTGCCAGGAATGTGTTCGACCTGTGCTCCTTCCGGCAATGGCAGAAATCGCAAGCGCTCGAGGGTTTGCTCGCCAGTGGCCTGACCTATATCTGTTGCTTCCACCAGCGATACCAGCCTTCGGCGTTGTTCGGGGCGGCCACCGAGGTAGCGCAGATACGCCAGGGGTATGGGAACACCTTCCAGGGCCGAGAAGGATATTTCACCGATGGGTTTTGCCTCGGCATCCTCGAGTTGGACAACTTGCTCAAATGGAATCCGATCGCCTGTTTGAAGGGTTTCTTGATCTATTCTGGCGCGAATGCCCTGGGGCAATTGCAAAAGCCGCAGTCCTCCTTTGGATAGGATCAAGCTCATACCCAGCAAAGCCGAGATGTTGAGTTTTTGACCCAGGTCAATGCTGCCCAGGCCCCCCAGATCAAAACTGACCGGGCGGCTTTCGCTCAAGGTAAAGGTGGCCTTACCCCAGCGGATAAGCGTGGCTTGTCTAGGATTTATAACCACAAAGCTCCCTATCCACCCTTCTTCGCTGTAAAGCCGTACCACCTCGGTAAAAGGCAGGATAGCACCCACCTCGAGGGGCTCCTGGGTCAACAGCGTTACACCTTCCGGAATCTCCTCCACCTGCACCCCAGAAGCAGTACCCAACAAAAGCAGCCCCTGCAAGAGTGGATTGCCCCACAACACCCCCAGGTTTACAAGCTGGCCTTCCCTGAGCTCGAGCTGCCTTGGCCCATCGGTGGAAGGGGTGAGCAAGGATGCATAGGGCGACGAAAACTCCGTAGTTGCTGTGGGAATTCGTCGCCGGATACGTCGGGGATTTGGCCTGCGCCAAAGCCATCCGCCAACCAGGACTACCGGGAGGGCAGCCAGCAGCCACCAGAGCCACTGTCTCTCGGCCCTCAGGCGTAGCGTTGGAGGTCTGGGTAACTCGAGGCTTGCTCCAGCAGGAGCCACTATTTTCCAGTCCACCTGCTGGAGGTCAGCAGCATCCCCAGTGCCCTGGTTGAGCAGTTCGATTTCAACTTGTTGTCCGGGTCTCAAACGAATGGATCCGGTTTGACCGTTGAAGCGGGCTTCTAACCCTCGTGGAAGATGGTCGAAGGCCAACGTGATGGGCTGGGTAGCCCATTGATTGCCTTCCAGGCGATACCTTAAGGTGTGCTTGCGAACCTGGCTCAATACCACATTCCTGCTGCCTTCCAGCCAGACCAAGCGATACACCGCACCCGGATTGAATGCCAAGCGGACTGGGATTGCCGCTGGACTGACCACAGTTCCGGGTGGGCCAGACAGCACCATATACCCACCATAGTTCCCATCCGGCAACAAAGTAGTCTCGGTCAGACGAAACCGCAGTTGCTCTTCCTCCAAAACCAGTGCCGCTGGCTCGACCTGCAAACGGCCTCCGGCCCGCTCGAGGGCCTCATCCTGGTAGAGAACTTGTAGGGGTGCTTTTGGCCCAAAAAACTGTACTGATAAAGCTACATTGCGAGTGCCGGGCACGAGCTTGAAGTTACCCAGATCTATCTGGCGCGGTGCGACGGTGGCATGGGCAAAAACCGGCACCACCCCTACTGCTGCACCCAAGGCACAGGCCAGGGGAATATTGGCAAATGCTGCTTGAATGTCCACCGGCACTGCCTGGCCCAGGCCCAGGTAGTAGAGAAAGTCGTTGGGGCCACGCTTGGATTGGTATTCCTGCAAAACCCAGTTCAGATTGGGTCGCTGGGAATCGTTATCAATACCGTCGGTCAGAATATAAACCACATTCCCGACCACTGGTTCTGCGGGAAGTTCAGCGAAGATATTTTGCATGCTGCGGTACAGCCAGGTGTTGGCCCCACTGGCTTCCAGCCCACTAATATGGCTTTCCAGGTTCTGACGATCTTCCGGCAAGCGAAAACGGGCCGTCGGAGCCGTCCCCTGATGGAAGGCGGTAACCCACACCTCGGCTCTACCACGAATGGCCCTTACAAAGTCCAATATTCTTTCCAGAAGCTGGGGAAATATGACCGCCCGTCCATCCCCGCGCCCTACCATTGAAGCCGAAGTATCTACCAGAAAGCTATAGCGAAAATAGGCAGGGGAACGCGGCTCGGAAGTGGATACCCTGGGAAAGCAATCCTGGGCCACAGCCAAACCCAATACCAGCAAATATCCTGCAATCAAACGGCCTAAAATCATGATTAAGCACTATATCCAGCCTTGAGTTCAGATTCAAATAGCCTAACCGGCCAAAGATACACCCAAACACGGGTCTCGAGCACCTTTGGGCAAACATGGCCCCCAGTCCCAAACTATAGGCACAAAAGTCCTGCTGATCCACCTTTGCGATTGACGCCACTGGTTGGCCCGCAGATTTTGCTCTGCCAGGCCTGCGGTTTCCTCGACCCGTCTGGCCCTGGTATCGGACTTTCCGGCTTGTACAATCCACTCCAAAATGCCTCGCTTTACCGAGCGCGGGAATGCTTCAAAATTGCTCTTGGCATTGGGATATTTGTCCAACGCCTGGCCTAGATCGTCGGGGATTTCCAGGGCTTCTACTCGGTCTAGCTTCTCCCAACTCCCATCTCGTTTAGCTGCTTCGACCACAAGCAAGCCAGCCGCGGTCATCAACCCCTGGGCAACCATTCTTTCCAGACGCTCTTTGTTGGGCCGAGACCATCCACTACCTGATTTGCGTGGTGCGAAGTAGAGGCTGCTGCGTTCGGCATCTACTTTTGCGGGTTTGCTGTCAATCCAGCCGAAACACAGAGCCTCTTCCACCTGTTCGTTGTAGTCGAGGTATGGTTTTCCACTGGTCTTTTTGTTGAAGACCAGCCAGACTCCTTTTGCGCTGGCATGATTGGCCTGGAGCCAGGCCCGCCACTCAGCCCTGGTTTGAACGTACAATTGAACCGGCTCACTCATACCAGTTTGACAATCTGTCGGATAGCGCCCAGGTGATAGCAGACATGGGCCAGGGTAGCCGCGAGTCCACCGGGTTCATCGCCATCCCAACCAGGGGTTTGGTTAGCAAGCGTCACCACATTGGCATAAGCAGTTCTCACCCGCGTCCTTAAAGCAGCCCACTCCCCTTCAGAAACCCGATCGGGGGCAAAACTGCCTTTCCAATCAAATGGCCCTCGATCTCCTAGCGCCCAGCGCACTGTTGCTTCCATATGAAAAGCGGTGTGGGCAGCCTGAGCAGCCACACTCATACCCAGTGCTGTGGGTTTGGAGGCTTGTTCTGCGCTCAAGGCATCCAGGGTCGCCAACAAGCCGTGGTTGCCGCTCCCATCTGGTCTGGTTCCATCCAGAAAAGCCGTTCCCTGGCCGGGCTGGCCTCCTTCCAGCGCTTCTTTCATCACCTCCAGCCAACCCTTCACAAATGCCTGATGGCTCATATTCTGATTGTAGCGTAAACGTGCCGGGTCTGTTCGGATCCACCCTCTGCGCTCAAACCGCCGGGATCTGGCTCTGGCTGCCGTTGGTTGGGCGTTGGGCTCTTTTGAAAATTAAGGCCTCTCCCACCCGTCCCTCGAGCACCCCCACCGACGGAGAAACAGCTATCTGGGCACAAAAAGGCACGTCGGCTTCCAGTCCTACCTGCCGCAAAGCCTGGGCTGCGCCCGAAAGGTGCAAAGGCTCGAGGGGATCGGGATAGGTTCGACGGGTGGTGAGGGCCGTAAGAGCGCCATCCTCCAGTTCATATGGCCCCATAATCTGCAAAAACTCGGCCAGTACACCGGCTGTATACACATCATCCAGACCAATGCGACCCTCCTTGCCCGCACACAAAATCGCCACTTCCTCGGTAGCAAGCTGGTGGGCCAGGCGGGCTGCGGCATGGGCGTTGTAAAGCGAGGCCAACAACACATGCTTGGCACTGCGGGCTGCCAGGTGCGCGGTACGGGTGCCGTTGGTGGTGCTCATCACCACGGTTTTTCCCCCCACCGGGGCTTCCTTGGCCTCCCGTGGGGAGTTGCCATAGTCAAAGCCGGTGGGTTTGAGACCCCCTTCCTCACCAGCCAAAATCACATCGGAATCTCGAAAGGCTCGAGCATTTTCCAGCCCTGCAGTCAGGTACAAACCACTGGCTCCAGCCTCCAAAAATGCTGTTGCGGTCGTGGTAGCCCGAATCACATCCACCACCAGTACCACGTCGTGGTAACTCAGGTTGTCCTGGGGAACCAGATCAGCTCGCAAACGCATAGCTTTCCCTCAGTGTAGCGATATTCTCTCGGATATTGCCATCAAACACCGCCGAACCGGCTACCAGGATATCGGCCCCTTGTGCCACCACCTGCGGAGCCGTGTGGCGGTTGATACCCCCATCCACCTCGAGCAGGCACCCTGGGTTGAGCTGATCGCGCATTTGTTTGAGCACCCTCAAGCGCTCGAGGCTCCGCTCGATAAACTTTTGTCCGCCAAACCCTGGGTTTACCGTCATCAATAAGGCCAGATCCAGATCGCCCAGCAGAGGCGCAAAGTACTCCAGGGGGGTGCCGGGATTCACCGCCATGCCGGCCCTGACCCCTTGCTCCTTGATCTGCTGAAGCACCCGGTGCGCGTGGGGTGTGGCCTCGGGGTGGAAAGTGAGATAATGAGCGCCCGCTTTGGCAAAGTCGGCGATGTAGCGCTCCGGCTCAACGATCATCAGATGTACATCTAGGGGCAATGGGCTTATGCGGCGCAGCGCCTCCACCACCACCAGCCCCATGCTGATATTCGGTACGAAACGACCATCCATCACATCTACATGAATCAGCTCTGCCCCAGCCTCAGCACAGGCCAGCACCTGTTCACCCAGGCGGGTGAAGTCGGCTGCAAGAATCGAGGGGGCTATCTGAGGCATAGATGAGGACGAAGGGAATCATAAAGGATAAACGAGCATTAATGTAAAAAGCCTCACGGCAGAGGACAGCCAGTAGCAAAATGCCGGTAGAATCGGCAGTCATGTTGGGCTATTGGGTTTATCGCAAGCCGAACAACACTTCTTCCAGACCGGCCGGGTCGAGGATTTCCACAAAACCAGAGCCCACCTTGACCAGTTCCTCCTCGCGCAGGGCATGCAACACGCGGGTCACGGTTTCACGGCTGGTTCCGGAGAGCTGGGCAAGTTCCTGGTGGGTCA
>JBBIUP010000008.1:0-37330 GCA_037440185.1 Meiothermus sp.
GCATTAGAAGTCTGATTTTACGCAGTCAAGTCGCAAGCTGTGTCATACCGGCTTAAGGTGATTGCTGACGCATCAACAGGGTTTGCCAAACGTCGGCAATCACCCGACACGGGCCGCGCGCGGCCCACGGGTGCTTGGGGTTCGAGTTTCCCTAGCGGCAAAAAAACGAGTTCAGCACAGCTTTTTGACTTTCGAGGATTGCTGGGTTCTTTCCGAGAACCGCTCTAAGCTCTAACCCCTATTTACCTCGGTACGCCCCGAACGGCTCCTGACCGCAGCCGCTGCAAGAACTTGACCTCGGACAAGCGCCCAGCCAGATAGTCGCTCACATCGGAGGCCGCCTTGCCCAATTGAATCATCTGACTCAACACCCAAAACTGATCCAGTCGAATCTTGCCCTCGCGCCGCAACCAGCCCATTTTTTGCAGGCGCGCATCGGAGGGGGTCTGAGCTGGAACCCCCGGAATGGCCCCAGCCCGTACCAGGCTCACAAATTGCCCACCAGTCAAGGCTCCAGCCAGATACAACTTCAAGTCGTCGGGTTGCCTTCTGCCCTCGATCCAATCGGCCAATGCATCAAACTGCTCTCCGTTGATATGGCCCGAGAGCTTGAGGTTGGCCAGACGGCTCCGGGCCACCGCGATGGGATTGAGAGCCAGGGTGTAGTCGTCGGGGCCATAGAGCTTGGGGGTCTGGGGGGTGCCTCTGTGCAAGCTGAACACCTCGACGCGGGCGGCAGCATAGCGGTAGGCCTCCCCAATGGTTACATAGCCATCCCCATTCTCATCGGCTTTGCCCGAGATGGCTTCCAGCAAATAGGCGGTAAAAACTCCACCCCCCAGCTCGGCATCCTCCCAACTGGGCTCTGCGTCGGCAGAGGAAGCCAGCAACACATTGGCCCCGCTCAGATCGGGCTTTTGCGGTTTGGGGAAGTCCTTGCGGCCAGGCATGGTGAAGCTACGGGAGCCCGATTGGGACTGCCCACTAAAACATGCATCCAGAATCAGAATCAGGCGGCCCTTGCCCTGGCTGGCCTTGCGTACTTGTTCTTGCAGCCCATCCAGGGGCAGCCAGGTTTCCTCATCGTTGATTTTGGCATCGCTGGGCATCAGGGTAGCCTGCCCCAGGCGGCTCGGCATCCCGTGGCCAGAGTAGTACACGATCAGGGTATCGCTCACACCCATGCGTCTGGCCAGATCGCGCAGCTCAGCCTCGATGGCGGTCTTGCTGGCCTCGGTATCCAGCAGCACCCGCACCTTGCTCAGTTGACCCTTGTTGGGGTCGCGCAGGGCCTGGGCAATCTTGCGGGCGTCGCTCTCGGCGTAGCTGAGGGGGGGCAGGGAGGGGGTTTCTGGGTAGGGGCGGTAGTTGTTGATGCCAATGACCAGGGCGTAGGTTTCGGGCTTGGGCATGGGCTGACCCAACCCAAACCAGCACCCCACGCCCAGCCCTACAAGCCAGGCGATTGGCTGGCCCCAGCAACGTCCCATAAAATACCAACGCAGGCCCCCACCCTCCATTCCCTAAAGTTAGACGGAGATGAAAGCAGACTAAGCAATGCGGGAGACGGCGTTAACCCAACGAAAAGGGTGGATTTGTAGTATATCACGGTACAAACCCTTTTTTCACTCGCTTTTTTGCTGTCCAGAGGGGCACAACTCGTAGTGCAACTGGTGCAAGTTTCTACCAGATGTTGTGTATTTGAGGTTCCGGGTTTGCCGACACATGATTCCAATATCCACAAGAAAGGGAGAGGTCTATTCAGTACCCCTCACACTCAAATTCGGAAGAGCTATGGCCGCCCCTATCGCAGCTCCCACAGTGACTCTGCACACGGGGCAGGGTAATTTACCCATTACAACGAAAACCGTTGTAATGGGTACTCGTGGTAACTGCTCTATACAGCTTGGTTGGAGGTTCCTGAATCCGGGCCAGGATGGGTGGGTGCGCGGTGGATAAACTACCCCGTCGGTGGGCCTTTTCGCCCCATGGCCGCAAGGCCCTCTGGCGCACCGGGCTGGTGGTGCTGGTGATGATTGCCTCGTCTTACATTTTGAGCAACAACCTGCTGGGGCCCTTGGGGGGGTTTATCAAGGGCCCGCAGGGAGCTTCGCTGGATCGCCTGACCAAAGTGGTGCATCGCTGGGGTTCGCCGATTGTGGTTAGGGGTTTTCCGCTGGTGGTGCTGGTAGAACTCGAGCAGAGCAGCATCGAACAGCTCAGCCCCAGCAGCAATGTCTTCCACCGGGGCCAACTGGCCCGCATCACCCAAAAAATTCTGACCTACCAGCCCAAAGGTCTGTTCCTTGACTTCGATCTGCGCTACCCCAGCAACGAGGGGGGGGTCTTGTCAGCAGGAGATCGGCAGTTGCTGGAGGCGTTGCGCCACGCCCAGGTTCCGGTATTGCTGCCGGATGCCACGTTACTGGGCCAACCCCTCAGCAGCCTCAATCCCAAGTTGTTTGCTGTGCAAGCCCAGGTGCTTTACGACGGCGACGGGCAAACCCGCAAGATTCCCCGGCCCCTTCCAGGACAGCCCGTAGCGGCCTCGCTGGGGCTGTACTGCTTGGGGCTGGGCATAGACTTGCAGGGTGGCCTCCGCTGCCCACAATCGGTCGCGCCAGGCAATCCCCAATCCGATGGCAAGCGCATCGTCTACCGGGAGATTCGACGCTTTGGGGCCAACACCGAAGGGCGGCAGCTCTGGCCCAATCTGGTGGTGATGGGGGGACTGCAATTCTTGAACGATGGGCTGGTGCAATCGGAAGAGACCCAGGGGGCTCTGTTCCTGGTGGGGCGTACCTACCCCTGGGCCGACGACGTACATTTCACGGCGATTGGGCCGGTACAGGGCATTGACATACATATCAATGCCCTCCTGACCCTGGCCACCTACCACAGCTTCTCCGAAACCCTGGGCTGGGGGCCGGTGTTGTTGGTGGTGCCGCTGGTGGTTTTTCTGGCCCTCTGGCTGACCTATTCCATCACCGATGGATGGCTAAAGTCCAACCGCTTCCAGGGCTTTGTGCAGGCCCTGATCGAGACTGCTGTTGCAGCCTGGTTTTTGTTTTTGGCCGGGGTAGTGATTGTGCAGTATTCGGGCCATTTCCTGGATTATCTCTACCCGATTGTGGCCTTCCAGATGGGGGCCTTGCTGCTAAAGCTGTTTGCTGGAGGGAAGAAGAATGAAAGCAAAACCAGCGATTCAGGCCAGGAAGTGGCAGATAAACTCAAGGAAATCGTGGAGGGAACCGGGGGGGATCGGTAGGGTACTGAGCGCCATACTGTGTTTGTCCAAACTCGGAGGCCTATCGGTCAAACTGCACTGTCGGGGGCGCAGTACCCCGATGTACGCCCAGCCGGGTACAGCGACCCACCTATCTTGGAAGCACTTGGTGATGTTGATCGTCCTGGTCTGGGGTTCGCTGGGACTGGCCGAACCAGCCCGCCTCGAGCTTAGTGGAAGGGCCCGGCTCGTAAGGGCCGACCAGAGCTTGCAAACCTACAACCGCAGCGGTGGGCCAGCCCTGGCCTTGAACTTGGCAGCCGGAGACCGCCTGTGCATTACCGAAGGCCAGGGTCGGCTCTTGTACGGGGTCAAGGTTTTTGTGCTGGAAGCCAGAGGGGCGGCTTGCTTCGAGGTAGCCAGACCCAAATCGTTCTGGCAAAACCTGGTGGCCAGTTGCCAGGACATCGGGGTATGCAAAAAACAAGCCGAGGTTGCCTTCATCAAGGAGGCCAAAAGTCGAAACCCGGCGGGCAACGCCCCAGCCCTCTACCTGCCTACCGACTATAGCCTGGGCACCCTGACCCTGACGGTCGCCAATGGACAGACCCTGCGCTTATTGAATGGAGCCAGCGAGTTACAAAAAGTAGAGGCCCAGGGAGACGGGGTTTTTACCATCGCAACTGAAGCGCTGCGGAAGACTGAGCACATCGAGATAGTCAACCGCTCTGGGCTGGTGGTGTACGCAGCCCCGGTACACTGGGTGAGCTTTGCCAGTGAGGTCGCGGCCAATACCCCCCTCGAGGCCGCACTGGCCCTCTGGCTCACCGGGGAGATCGGCTACGCCCCTGCCGCCTACAGCTATCTGCTTGCCGCCGGAGAAAATGAGCTGACCCCCATCCTGGAAACCCAGATTCGAAGAGAGTTTCTGGGCAGGGCACGCTAAAGTCTGGCGTACGAACGGGTGAGCCGTTGCACAGCTTGGCCTGGTTTCTGCTAGGCTACTCGGCATGGAGTTTGCGCTGAACTTACTGCTGATAGCTGGCGGCATCGTGCTGCTGTATTTTGGGGGCGAAACCCTGGTCAGAAACGCGGTGGTGCTGGCCCGCAGTTGGGGTATCAGCACCATGGTGGCGGGCCTGACGGTGGTGGCCTTTGGCACCAGCAGTCCTGAGCTGGCGGCCAGCCTGGCCGCCGCGCTCTCGGGCAGCCCGGCCATCGCCATTGGCAACGTGGTGGGCTCAAATACCTTGAATATCCTGCTCATCCTGGGTCTCACCGCCCTGATCGTGCCCATCCGGGCTCAGGCCCAGTTCATCAAGCGCGAGGTGCCCATCATGATTGGCGCGGCCTTGCTGCTGTTTGCCCTGCTGTACTCGAGCTCGCAGATAAGCCGCTGGGAAGGGCTGTTCTCGGCGGCTTTGCTGGGCCTGTACATCTGGTTTTTGTACCGCAGCAGCACCAGCGAGAGCGCTGAAGTACAGCAAGAATACGATCGGGAATATGGCCAACCAGCCGAAGCTGGCTGGCAGGCCTACGCGGGGGTGGCTTTGGGGCTGGTGTTGTTGGGCGTGGGGGCCCGCATCCTGACCATTGGGGCGGTGGAGCTGGCTCGAGGCTTCGGTGTACCCGAGTTAGTCATCGGTTTGACCATCGTGGCGCTGGGCACCAGCCTGCCAGAGCTGGCAGCCTCTATTACCGCTGCCCTGCGCCGCGAGCCGGATATCGCGCTGGGCAACATCGTGGGCTCCAACATCTTCAACATCCTGGGCATCCTGGGGATCACGGCCCTTGTCCAACCCGTTGGCTTACCCTGGGAGAACATCCAGCGCGATATGTGGGTGATGCTTTTGGCCAGCCTCCTGCTGTGGCCCTTTTTGGTTACGGGAGCCCGGCTGGGCCGAAGGGAAGGGGTCGTTTTTCTGGGGCTATATGTGGCGTATGTGGCGTTTTTGATCGTGACGGCTATTTAGCGCGATGCTGGCCGATGAATGCTAGCCAGCGCAACCATGGCCCGCTCCAGGGCCAGGCGCATGTCTTTGCCGGTTTTGGCGGCCTCCTCGGCTTCCATCAGGATTTCCAGGGCTTTTTGGGGCGCTTCGCCGGACATTTTTTTGGCCAGCAGCAGGGTTTGTTTGGCGGCGTAGGGATGCATCCCCAGGGCACTGGCAGCCATCCCCTCCCCCATCATGGGGTCGTCTTGCAGCAAGGCCCAGGCTTTGGCGACCCGCACATACTGCCAGGAAAGCGCTCCTAAAATCCGCAAGGGGTCTTCACCCCGCTCCAAGAGTTCACGGGCATATTTGAAGGCCTGGGTGGGTTTGCCCTCGGTGGTCGAACGAACCAGATCAAAACCAGAAATGGGCGTATCCAGAGCTGCCAGGGCTTGTACTTTCTCGAGGGTGATGGGCAAGGACGCCAGCGTGAGTTTCTTTAGCTCTTGATCCAGGGCTTCCAGCCCCATGGCCGGGTTTTCGGCGCTGCCTTTGCCCCCTACCAAACCCGCTAGATACGAAGCAATGGCACCCGGCAGCTTCAGATCGTAGTGGCGTGCGCGGTTGATGATCCAGTTGGTCATTTCCTTGGGGCCGGGGGTGGGGTGATCGCGCTTGTGGGCTTTGTCGGCATACCATTTGCTGCGAGCCGAAGTGGGACGGGGGTCGAGCAGCAACACCGCCGCATCCAGAGGCAGGGTTTCCAACACTTCCTTGAGGGGCTTCCACTCGACCTCGAGCAGATCACGCATATCCACCAGGGCCCCGCACGGGCCAAAGAGCCCACCGCTGGCTTCCTGGGCCACCAGGGAAGGCTCGGGGGGCATCAAGCGGGAGGCCAATCCCTGCAAGCCAGCCTCTTGCAGCAGGGCTTCTCTGGCCAAAAAGCTGTCTCCGGTAAAGACTTGAATCATCTGCCAGTGGCAGAATACCAGAGGGAGGGCTCAGGGGTTAGGGGTCAGCTTGCAGATATCCTGAAAACGAAAAACCCTTGAGGTGTTGGAAACAACGGTTCAGGGCCCCCCAGACTGCACGACACAACGAACCCAAAGTACAACCAGGGGTAATCCCTTCCCTTTTCTCCCCTGCCACCTCAAGCAACCGGCTCGAGCACCGCCAATTCGGACGTTTGCTCGACCGGTGCTGGTGGTGTTTCGACTGTTGGGCCAGATTTGTGGCCATGCTTGCCTTCTTTCTTGGCCTCGGGCTTGACCCCCTGGGTGCCGGCGTATTCCCACCAAAGCTGTAAAAGCTGGGGTTCGAGATCGGCCACCACCCCTTGAAGCCGGGTTAGTTCATTGCGGGCCAAGCCGGTATTGATTACCGGATTTGCCGGCCCCAGGGTGAACTTGGCCCAGGTGTCCCCGTCGCGGGTTACGAAGATATGCGGTTTTTCCTGGGCGCTGCCCGATTTGACATAGAAGCGAAAGCCGCCCCGGCGCATTAGCGTTAACATGGCTCAAGTGTAGCCATCCCTGGGCTGGCTTATGGTACTTCTGACCATCGTGGGCGTTACGTAAAACGATGGTATTGCAGAACTGTGTCCGCACCCTGCAGGACACCCCTTCCAAAGAATCTACCAGATTGCTTCACCAACCCACCTTCTGCCATCCTGTTTTCGTATAGATTGAACGGTGGTGGACAATCGTCTGCGGCTCTTGATTATCGTGGCCCTGCTGGGCAGTTTCGCGCTTTATAGCTGGCGCGGCCTGGGTGAGGTTTTTCGTGAGCGCGGGCGCTATACCGATGCACTGGGGCTGGTTCCCGCAGCCACCACCCCCCTGAGCTTCGCCGTGCCTTCGCTCAGCGAACTCGCCATGCGCTATAACCTCGAGCCTCGCCAAGCCACCTGTTCTATCTGCCATATCGGCAAAGAAAGCACCAGGCAGCTCAACTCCTTTGGCCAAACCTATCAGAGCATCGTGTATAGGCTACTTGACGAAACGGTACCTGCCGACAGTCCCGAGGCCCGCAGCATCTTTCAGCTCAATGTGACCCAGCTTCGCCAAGCCCTCGTAGCAGCCACCCAGGATGGGCTCGATTCAGATCAGGATGGATTTGACAACGACCTCGAGTTGCTCTTTGGCTTCTTGCCGGGTGAGGCCCAGTCCAGACCCAACCTGAGCGTGGAGACCCTGCAGAACTACCGCACCCGGTTGCGCCAGATTGCCCGAGAAGGACGGCTGGAAACCTGGCTACGCCGGGGTGTAAAGCCCAGCGCTGCCAATCCTGCTTTTTGGGGTTTCGCCGCAGACCAAACCCCGATTGTGCGGCTCGAGCGTCTGGCCCTCTACAAAGCCGCCCTCAGCCAATAATTAACCCCCTGACTAGCAGGGGGTAGACAAGGCATTGATCGGATCGCTCTAATCTGCCGCCTGGGGTGAGGATGTGACGCTGCGCTCTCCACGCAAGAAGAACAACAGCCCCAGCACGAACGGGATGATGGGCATCCACAGGTTGGGATAGGGATAGAAAAGGGTCAATGCCAGCAAACCCATCACCCAGCTTTCCCAGCGTTGCAAGGGACGACGGGTGTAGCCAACGGTTGCCGCCGCCAGGAAGACAATGGCCGTACCTGTGAAGAAGAAGCGTTCTATGATGATCAGCCAGCCCTCTATTCCCGGTATATTTTGTAAAATCGGCAAAATCAGCAAGCCGGTTCCGGTGAACGAAAGCAGAAAGAAAAAGCCAATGATGTATTTAGCTAGCGCCACCCTGGCTGCATAGACCCCGGTCAGAATGGGATTGGTCTTGAATACCGACGCCGCTGCATAGCCCGAAAGCGCCACCGGCGGAGTGACGTCGGCCAGCACCGCATAGTAGAAGAGGAACATGTGGGTGGCCAGCGTCGCGGCCAACACAGCCTGCTGCGGCTCGAGGCCATAGCCCTGGAAGTTGGTGGCTGCAATTTTGATGATAGCCGGTGCCGTCAGAGAGGCAGTGAGCACATAGGTCGCGGTGGGTGGAACGCCCATGCCCAGGATCAGGCTAAAAACGGCTGTGACCAGGGTTGCCAACAAAAGGCTCTCTCCGGAAACCTGCCCTAAGAAGATTGAGAACTTGGAGGGCAGCCCGGTAATCACCATCATGCCGAAAATCAGATTGGCTGCCACGATCGCCGAGCCGATGGGAATTAGTTGGCGGAAACCTTCGGCCAGCCCCAGAGCAATCGGTTCGATGGCTCCCCGCAGCTTGCCATCAACAAAGGCAGGGTACACAAAAGTACCCAACATGAGACCCAGAAAACCCAAGGTGAGGGGTAGGATGGGAATTCTACCCAGATCCCAGCCGGCCAATACCGGCAGAAATGCACCCCCCAGGGCCAGCGCGATGCCCAGGGGCAACCCCACCTTGTAGGCCGGACTCCGCATGGCCTCGACCAGCGGCGCAGGCCGCAAAGTAGGGTCGAGGTAGCAGACCAACACAAAGGCCAATGAGGCCAAGTAAACCGCGGTTGAAACCTCTGTGCCCAAAAAGAGCATAACCACAATCAAGATGATGGGAATAAAGATGGTACTGTAGCGCAAGGCATAACTGCGGCGCAGGGTTTCATCGCCCCCCACTGGGGGCAGCTTGGCCTTGCGGGCATAGAACTCGTTAAAGGTGAGAATGCCCGCTAGGTACAAGAGCATGGGCCCAATCGCCATGATGACAATCCACAAGTAGCTAATCTGTAAGATTTCTACCATCACGAAGGCAATTGAACCCAGCACCGGTGGGGTAATTAGAGCAATGGTACCCGCTGTGGCGACCAGTCCCGCCGCCATCATCTTGTCGTAGTTGGCTTTTTCATAGAGCGGTTTGGTCAGGGTAGCCACAAACTGGGTATCGGCAGCCCCAGATCCACTAAACATACCCATGAACACCGAGGCAATACCCGTCACCCGGCCTGGGGTTTGCGGCGTTCGGCCCACCATCGCCAGAGCGATATTGGCTACCACCCGCCCCAATCCCAGCGCACCAATGATGCCCGAAAGGATAGTAAAGTAAACTAGATACTTGGCCGATACTCCGGTGATGAGACCATAGATACCAGCCTCGGTCTCGTTGTAGGTTTTGCCCAAAATCAGGTCAATACCGTTTTTGGCCCCACGGAAGGTACCAGGTACATACTGTCCGTACATGTTGTAGGCCAAGAAAATGAGCACCAGTGAAGGCATGATTGGGCCGAGCAGGCGAGAGACCAGCCCCAGCACCAGGATGATAATGCTGAAGGACATGGCCATATCCCAGCCTGCCGGAATAACCGCACGGTTGACCAGTTCTTCGTAATAGCGCACCTGGTAAGCCCAGGGGGCAATGGCCAGCAGCGCGGCGGCGATATCGGTATAGCGGCGTGCCCGTGGCAGCAAAGCAGGTAACACCGCCAGGGCCCAGGCCAAGGTTCCCAATAGCTTGCCTGCCAGCGGGATATCTACTCCCGGAACGTTAGGTACCCAGAAGGTGTAGAGAAAAGGCAGCGTGAGGGTCGCAAAGACCCACGACCCTATCGTGCGGCGAGCGGGGGGAAGGCGAGAGGTAATCAGATACCCTGCGACCAACAACAGCAGAACGTGGGTAGCCCGGCGAAGCTGCACCTGATCGAAGATGCTTATATCCAGGCGGCTCAGAGGAGTGAAAGGATGAAGCACCAGATAAAGGCTGAAGAGGGCTGCTATAAGCAGGATAATCCAGATAACACGCCCTAGCAGAGTGGTTCTGCCCATATTCTCTTGAGGTATTTCCATAGCACCTCCTAAAAACCTGGCTTGTGAGCGAGATTATATCGCGGCTTATCGTTGTCGCTTAGATATAAACCCGGTTTTGTCGAGATTCTTGCGGATTTTCTGCTTGACCGGATGAGGCAAAGTATGTACTGGAAACTATTTCCCGCAAGCAAGCCAGGGCACCCAGGTGCGCTACAGTAGTTGCAAGCAGTTTGGCAGTAGCTCGGTAGTGGAAGCAGGAGCAATTCTCTCGAGCTGCGGATTGAGTCGAACAGATCACCTATGGGTATACTTACAAAAAATCTCCCCCACACGGGTTGAGGGAGCTTTGTGATAATTGCCAAGCCTTACCGGATAGCCCCGGTCTCGCGCAGGTAGCGCAAAGCGCCTGGGTGGAAGGGGATCGCGACTTTCTGGTTCACCAGATCCACGGTGTTTTTGATCGTGGTGTCGCGGGCCGCCGCCGTAGATGTGATCAGGGTTTGCAGGTTGCCAAATACCGCCCTCATGATGGCCGCAGCTAAGTCGTCGGGCATGGAAGCCGGGCAGAGGAATACGTTGCCGGTGTAGAGGGCAAATACGTTGTCTTTGGTACCATAGGCGGCTTTGGGCAGTACGCCGGTGGTAATGATGCCGGGGAACTCTCTTTGCAGCAGTTGAGCAGTGGGGCCGGTGCGGGGCGAGTCTACCAGCTTGATCTGGTCACCTTTGCGCGGCAGGCCCTGGGCCAGTTCAACTACGCTAGCGGTGGGTACCCCACCCACCCAGAAGTACGCATCGATGGTGCCTTCGGAGAGGGCCTTAGCTGATTCGGCAGCAGGCAGGCGCTCACGCTTGGCAAACTCACGAACATCCACCCCAGCCCCTCTCAAAACTAGCAGGGCCAGGTTCTCGGTAGAGGAACCGGGCTGGCCGGTCGAGACCCGCTTGCCCCGCAAATCGCCCACGAACTTGATACCCGATTTTTCGGTGGTTATGATGTGGATTAGGCTGGGGTACATGTAGAACATGATGCGCTGCATGTCGGCTTTGCGCTGAGCAAAGCGCGGCTCTTCGCCAGTGAAGGTGACCAGCGCGGAATCGGTGGTAGCTAGGGCGCAGTAGTAGGTGTTGGAGCGAGGGTCGGTGCGGTCGCGCAGCAGCAGCAGGTTATCATACGAACCACCGGTCTGTTGGGCAGTGGCATCGGCCACACCAGACTCGGAGAGCAGCTTGGCAATCGCTTGCCCGTAAAAGAAAAACACACCCCCGGTGCTACCGGTAGGAATGACCACCCTGGGGCGTTGTTGAGCCAGGGCAGTACCCAGCACCAACACTACAAAAAGGATTGACAGTTTCCACAGCTTCATTGACTAACCTCCTGAGAACCGGATCAAAACCGGGTAATGAACCACCCCAAACATCGTTTTGGCCCGATGTGACTTGGGTTATGCTTCCGGCTGTAGGTTAGTCTACATATTACATGTAACATGTCAAGGGGCAGACACCATAATGTCTGCTGTAAAAGCGCAACCCGAAGCGTAAAAGCACTGTGAACCCCATCAATCTATGAAGCCTCGAGCCAAACTACAGTCAGAACGCCTGGTAGATAAGGTCTATGCCATTTTGCGCGCCCATATTCTTCACGGAGAGTTACCGCCGGGGCACCCCCTCAGCGTTCCCGAACTTTCCCGGCAGCTTGGGGTCTCGCGCAGTCCGGTGCGCGAAGCCGTGTTGCAACTGGTGGCCGATGGTCTGGCCCAGGAGAAAGCCCGCAAGGGGGCGGTGGTAGCCCATTTTGGCCTCGAGGACGCGCTGCAAATCCTGGAGGCTCGAGAAGTGCTGGAGGTAGCCTCGGTTCGGATAGGTGCTACCAGAGCAAGCACCAAAGACCTGGCCCTGCTCCACCTGGTTCTGCAAACCCAGGCCCAAACCATTCAGGAAGGCGACCTCGAGGGCTACCAGGCCACCGATCTACAATTCCATAAGCTGCTGGGAACCCTGAGCCACAACCCGGTTTTGGAGCGAATGGTGGGGTTATTGAAAGACCAGTCGCACCTGGCTCTGGAATCGGCGGCCCGTAGCCTGGCCCAACTCGAGCGCGGATTACACGAACACCACGCCGTGTTGGCAGCCCTCGAGGCCCGCAATCCCGAACAGGCCAGCAAAGCACTGCTCAAACATTTCAAACGCATCCGAGAAAGTCTGGAAAGCTGGCTGGCTGCAAAAAACGAATGGCGAGATAAGCGGTAGGAGGCTTGGTGAGTTAAGGATGGATGGGCAATAAAGTCCCCTAACCCTCCTCGCTATTCCCCTGGCATTAGCGCAGTTTGTATAAACTGACCGGCGGGTCAGTTTGGGGGTATGATTGGATTTGTGCTGGCGTTGGCTCTATTGCGCGACCGCAAATATCGAACCTACTGGATCGCATTGTTTCTCTCTCAGTTGGGGAGTTGGATGCAAGCGGCTACCCAAGGTTGGCTGGTGCTGGAACTTACCGGAAGCGCCGAGCGGCTGGGCCTGGTCATTGCGTTGCAGTTTCTACCCTCGTTGCTTTTCTCAATCCCGGCAGGCGTGCTCTCGGATCGCTACAGCCGACGCAACCTGCTCTTCATCACCCAAGGCGGCATGGCGGTGCTGGCTTTTGGCATGTTCGCCCTGATTGTAACCGGGCTGGTGCGCTACGAATACGTGCTGGTGTTTGCTTTCCTATACGGCATGTTCAACGCAATGGATTTGCCTGTGAGGCAGGCCTTCACGGTTGAGCTGGCCGGTCGGGATCGCTATCCAGGGGCCATTGCCATCAATGCTTTTGGCTTCAATACCTCGAGATTGGTCGGGCCAGCCCTGGCTGGACTGCTGATTGCAGGCTTCGGCCTTTCCTGGAGTTACCTGGTCAATGCCCTTTCCTTCATTCCCCTAATTGCCGTCTTGTTCATCACCCCGGGCAGCTATATCCAACCCAAACACGGGGGGGTCATGGAGGATGCCCTCGAGGGGCTGCGCTTTGTCTGGGGGCATCCGCTGGTGCGCCAGGTGGTGGTGCTGGTGGGCCTGACCAGCCTGCTGGGCATGAATTTCCAGACCATTGTGCCTTCCTATGCCCGGCTCGAGCTGGGGCTCGACGCTCAGGGTTTCGGGCTTCTGATGTCGGCGGTGGGGCTGGGCTCGATTGTCGCTGCGGTGGTACAGGCCATTGGCTCCAAGGCCCGGCCCATGCGAGCTGTGTTTGGCAGCATGATTCTGGGCTGCGCCCTGATCACCCTGGCCCTTCCCCTGCCCACCCTTTGGGTAGCGGTGGTGCTGAGCATCGGTGGGCTGGGCATGATCACCACCATGCTCAACTCCAACACTACCGTGCAGCTCATCGCTCCCGACCGTATCCGGGGCCGGGTGATGTCGGTGTACTCGATGGTCTTGCTGGGCTCGGGGCCGCTGGGAGCCTATCTTTCAGGCTTTTTGATTGATGCGCTGGGCGCTCGTTGGGGCGTGGCCGTAATGGGCTTGCTAACCCTCACGGCAGCCCTGGTACTGATCCGCTTTCCCTGGCCCAAAGTGCTGGCCCCAACGCCTGCCCCCAAAGTCGAGCCCCCCCTTCCAACCCCCCAGGTCGCCTCGGATTAGTGTGGTTCACTGTTCGCGCCTCGGGTATTCTGAGTGTCGGTGGAAGTTCTGCCTGCCCTCGAGGCCCGCTATCAGATGCAATTAACCCCATTGGGGGGTGGGGCCGATGCTCGCACCTTCGCAGGTGATGGGCTGGTCTTTAAGGTGTACTCACCCGAAACCCCGGCCTGGCAGCCCGGCGGCATCTACGCGGCCCGCCTGGAAGCCTTGAATATGACCAAGGCTGGGCTAGGAGAATGGGTGGTCGAAGCCTTCGGGCTGAACCACCACGGCATTCTGGTCAGCAAACGGTATCCCGGTTCCAACTTCGCCCCTGAACGCTTCACCGAGGCTGCACTGGACTGTCTGGCCCAATTTTTCGTCCAGTTGCATGCCATCCGCGAACCCGGCGTGGTGAGCCAATCCCGTCTGCAAGACCGTCTCAGCCAGTTTGGTGGTACCCTGCACGACCTCCCCCAGGCCCAACAGTTGGTGGGTTGGCTGTGGCAGCAGGTAGACGAAGTCGCCGGAACCCCCCAGGCTTTTTGCCACCGCGACCCCCACGCAGGCAACATCCTGCTCAAGCATCCCGGCACTGGCGCAAACGCTTCCGAAGCTCGCCCTGTTCCCGAAGCACTGGTAGTGGACTGGGTACGGGCCCAACCCGACGACCCCGCCCGCGATCTGGCCATTCTGACCACCGGAACCCTGGTCTTGCTGGGCGAAGAAAACGCCATTACCGCCCTGCAAACCATCGTTCGTCGCTACCCCCAAGCCGAAAATCTCTGGCCCCGCTTGCGCTTCTGGGTTCCCCTCACCTACCTCCACGATATGCACTGGTTCCGCACCAAAGAACCCACTGGGTTCGAGGCCGCCGTAGCCGACAAGATGCCCAAAGCACTAAGGTTCTACCAGGAGTTTAGCCTCGAGTTGGCCTGATGCGTTTATCCAGTAGCAAGGCCCAGCGCGCAAGGTGTGGGCTACGACCAAGCCGTAAACTCGGAACAACCTCAAGCTTCTGATTTGCCCCCACACTCGCCACGGTGTTACGATTCAGCCAACATGAAAGCGACCGTGGTCAATCACCCCCTGGTTCAACATAAACTGGCCATCATTCGTGACAAACATACCGGCAACAAAGAGTTCCGCGAACTCATGGAGGAAGTGACCATGCTCATGGCCTACGAAGCCATGCGCGACCTGGAACTAGACCCTGTATCCATCGAAACCCCCCTTACTACCATGACTGCCCACATGCTCTCGGGCAAGAAGCTTGCCCTGGTAGCCATTCTGCGGGCCGGGCTGATCATGGTGGATGGCATTCTCAAGCTGGTGCCTGCCGCCAAGGTCGGCCACATTGGGCTCTACCGCGATCCCCAGACTCTCAACCCAGTGGAGTATTACTGCAAACTTCCTGCCGATATTGCCGAACGCAGGGTTTTCCTCACCGACCCCATGCTGGCCACTGCTGGCAGCGCCATCCACGCCATCTCGATTTTGAAAGCCAAAGGAGCCCACCACATCAAGCTAATGAGCATCATTGCCGCCCCAGAGGGGATAAAGCGGGTACAAGAAGTCCACCCCGATGTGGAGATTGTGGTAGCCGCCGTAGACAGCCACCTCAACGACCACGGCTATATTGTGCCCGGCTTGGGTGATGCCGGAGACCGGATTTACGGTACCAAGTAGGCCAGGGACTGCCCAATTCCTCACCCATCCGCTATAAGCTAGAGCGGTTCAGGGTATGAGCGAATTTCTCAAATCTATCGGCATCGCCAATCCCACGGGTTCGGGTTGGCTGATCGTGGTTTTCACGTTTCTGGTGGCCTGGGCCGTAACCTGGCGGTTCATTCCCAGGGTACGGCAGTTTGCCCTGAGGGTAGGCTGGGCCGATCAGCCCAATGCCCGTCGCCTGAATAAGGAGCCGCTGCCCAATGCGGGCGGGCTGGCCATTTTTGCGGGCGTGGTGGCGGCCCTGATCGCAGCAACGGCCCTGCGCCCCATTTTGATTCAGGAAGTGCAGGTGCAGGTATTGGCGATTTTGTTGGGGGGAGCCATCCTGGTGTTGGTGGGTTTTGTAGATGACCAGTTTAGCCTACCACCGTTGTTTCGGCTGCTGGTGCAGTTTTTGTGTGCTTTGCTGTTGGTAGCCGTAGGGATTCGCTTCGATGCGGCGTTCGGGACAGCCCTCGATCCCTTCTGGGGCACCGTACTGACCCTATTCTGGGTGATGGGCATTACCAATGCGGTGAATCTGATGGATGGGGTGGACGGCCTGGCAGGGGGAATCTCCTATATCACCGCCATGAGCCTGCTGGCGGTTTCAGCCCAAAATCCCCAATGGGCGGCAGCCACCCTGGTACTGGCAGCATTGGCAGGGGCAGCTTTGGGGTTTTTGCGACACAACTTCTTCCCTTCCAAGATCATCATGGGCGATGCCGGAGCCTATTTCTTTGGCTATGTGCTGGCCGCCACCGCTCTACTGGGCAGCCTCAAGGTCACGACCGTATTTTCCCTGATTCCCACAGCCCTATTTTTGCTGCTACCCATTCTAGACACTTCGCAGGTATTTATCCGCCGCATTCTCAAGCGACAAAACCCCATGTCCACTCCGGGCAAAGACCATATCCACCACCGGCTGCTGGCCGGGGGGTTTTCCCAACGCCGTACCACCGTCACTTTGTGGATCATCACCCTGGCTTTAAACCTGGTGGCGATGTGGGTTCAAGGGGTTGGTTTTACGGTGATACTGGTAACGGCAATCGGCACCGCGTCTTTGTTGGGTTTTACCGTCTGGCGCAAGCTGCGGGCAGTATGGAAGGAGACCGCGCAGCAGGCCGAGCAATCGGCAGTGTAGTGGAGTTTATACCAAGTCTGCGTTTAGGTGACCCAAAAATCAATGAAAGGAACCCTCGGACGCGCCTCAGGCAGGGTCGCTTACGCAATCCTGGTGCAGAGCACTACCGGTGCAGAGCACTACCGGTGCAGAGCACTAGCCAAGCCGAAACCTATCGGCCAAGTTGCTTGCGCAATTCCGGCAGAGCCGGAACCTAACCGGCGCGGCAAGTGAGGGGCGCGATATGCGCCCCTCACACGCAGAGTTGGCATTAAGTTGCGCCATAGTGATTTTGCGAAATGTCGTCAGTACGAAGGGCAACTACCTCGTGGTAGGCGCAATTCCCCAGGACGTTGCCGGGCGGATTTCGCAAAGTCATCATGGAAACACTTAGCTCGAGGCCGAGGTATAACCCCGCAGCGCGAAGCGCCAGAAAATCCTGGAGAACAGCAGCAGCGAGAGCGCAAACAGGAAGGCCAGGCCCAAGCTTTGCAGGGTCAGGCGACCCAGCGCAGCTTCGGCAGGTACGGTGGTCAGGAAGGCCACCGGAACCACAAAAGTAAAGATAAAACGATAGGCTACTGGAAAGGCCTGCATGGGAAAACGCCCTGCCTCGAGCAAGGCCCGCAACACCTCGGTGGCGTTGGCTACCTTGACAAACCAGATGCTGCTGGTGCCGATGATGAACCACAGGCTGTAGAGCATCACAAAGGCTACTGCCAGCAGCCCGAAGCCCACCAGATAATCAGCCAGGCCCAGCGCCAAACGATTGCCCGCATAAAACCATAACCCCAAGCCAATCACCCAATCGGTCAGACCCCACGGAGAAAAGGTACGAAAGGATAGCCAGAACTGAGCGTCCATTGGCTTGAGTAAAACAAAATCGAGCGTCCCTTTTTGCACCTGCTCGACAATACGATTGAGGTTGGGCGAGAGCAAGGTGAAGGCAAAACCATCCAGCATCAGGAAGGCCGCAAGAACCAGCAGGGCTTCTTCGAACCTCCATCCACCCGGCTGATACCCGCCCTGGTAGAGCAACGAAATCCCGAAAATGCTGCCTACTGCGCCACCCAGTGCCGAGAGGGCCGCAACTAGAAAATTGCCCCGGTACTCGAGCTCCGCTGCCAGGGCGGTTCCCCAGAAGTGCTGCAGTATCCGCAGGTAGCGCATATCACTCCAATTCTGCCTATGACTGACCCCAAAGCGGTGGAAGAGACCCTCGGACGCGCCACTCACACGCAGAGTTGGTATGAAGTCTGGGTTCAGGGCCCTGAGCCCAGACATACTGTACACCTGACCCCTGTTCCCTATCCCCTAAACGGCCCTCCACGCCACACCACTGGCCCGATGATTTTGACTGGGTCGTCGCGGTGGCGCACCACCGGCGGGACGCTGTGACGGGCCGGATAAAACACAATATGTTCCCCTTCTTCCTGGTAGCGCTTGATGAGCATCAGGTCGCCCAGGCCATCCCAGGCCACCACCACATCACCGGCTTTGGGCATTCGCCCAATGTCCACGGCCACCCGGTCACCCGGCGCGATACTCTGGCCCATCGCCCGCACGCTCTCCGAAACCATGCAATCGCCATTCACTGCATAGACCCGCACATTCTCGGGCCGCACCCCCAGCGCTCTCAGGTCTTCCAACGGGATGGAAACCAGGCCCTCGCTGGTCTGGGTGTTTTTGAGACCCGCCAAGGCAGTGGCCTGAACGGAAAAAGTCGCAAAGTGCAGATCGGCTTCCAGGCGCTTCAGCCCCTCGAGGGCTCCGCTCTCTGCAAAATCCAACTCCAGCCCTGTGGCCTTAGCGAACTGAGGCCAACTCCAGCCCAACACCCGCAGCAAACCCCGCAGTTTGGCAGCCCCCAGATCCAGGGTAGGGTGAACCAGGCCGCGCTCGAGGCGGCTGACCTCGGTCTGGTTGAGCAGCCCCGATTCCTGCGCTACCTGGGTTTGCGACTTGCCCAGGTGCTGGCGCTGCTGGCGGATGGCGATCGCCCACGGTGGCAGTTTCATGGTTCTCCTTCAGAGCATTCTAAGTCATTTTGATTAAGATACCAAATATCTAAGCATATTGACTGAAGCCGATTTCTCTTGTAACCTATTTTTATATTGATTTACGTTATAAACATACTACCCCCAGCCCCCTCCCGGTGCAACCAAGGTGAATCATGGAACCGACCCCCCAGAACACCCCCGATCTGCTCTCCAAACTCCAGCCCTGGCAGCTCTTCGCCGTGGTGGGCGCATTTACCGGCGCAGGCGCGCTGCTAAAAGTGTTGCTAAAGAGCGTGCGGGGCAGGTTCTGGAAGCAAGCCCTGCGCATATTCAGCAGCGCCTTCTGGGGCACCATGGCTGCCATCCTGGTTTCCGACTGGCTCACCCTCTCCCCCAAGAGCCTGCTGGTACTGGCTACGCTTTTGGGCTGGGTCGGCTTCGAAACCACCCTGAGCAACCTGTTCAGACTGGTCGGCAAGAAGGCCGATTTGAACCTCGAGCCCGCCAAACCCACCCGAAAGAAGCCCCGCAGCAAAAGCCCCAGCAGCAGCCTTAACACCAAATGACCCCCACTAGCATTTTCGGGCTTTTTCTTGCGACCTAACCCCATTGTTATGGGTTCGAGTCCTTTGGTGGGTGGTTCCGTAGACAGCACAAGCGGCACCGAAAACAGCCCTTTGCGACAAGGTAGGAACCGCGGTCACTTTGGGCATGAAGACCAGCCAGTAGCATGAACACCATGCAGCTCGGCTATTCTTTTTGTCCCAACGATACCTTTATCTTCTATGCCCTGGCCCATCAAAAAGTCGCCGCTCCCTTCCCCATCACCGAACTGCTGGAAGACGTCGAGACCCTCAACCGCTGGGCCATGCAGGGCAAACTTCCCCTGACCAAAATCAGCTACGCTGCCTATGGACGCTTGCGCGGGCAATACGTGGCTTTGCGCTCCGGCGGGGCTTTGGGACGGGGCGTAGGGCCGCTCTTGGTGGCAAAAGGCCCTGTGGACAAACTTGTGGATAAGCGAATTGCCATCCCGGGCCACAACACCACCGCCTTCCTGCTGCTCTCGCTGTACAGCGCTGGTTTCATTCCAGTCGAGATGCGCTACGACCAGATCATGCCCAGTGTGCAGCGCGGCGAAGTGGATGCAGGGCTGATTATCCACGAGTCACGTTTCACCTATCACCTGCACGGGCTGCAAAAAGTGCTGGACCTAGGCGAATGGTGGGAAGAATACACCGGCCTCCCGCTCCCTCTAGGCGCCATCCTGGCCCGACGAGACCTGGGCACCCAAACCATCGGGGCCATAGACCAGGCGGTGCGGGCCAGTCTGGAGTACGCCTATGCCCACCCCGAGGAGACCGTGGCCTACATTAAACAACACGCCCAGGAATTACAAGACGAGGTAATCTGGGCCCACATCAAAACCTATGTCAATGCGTTTTCGCTGGATGTGGGGCCGGAAGGCGAACAAGCCGTAAACGAGTTGTTCAAGCGCGGTGAGGCGGCTGGCTTGATCCCTGCGTCAAGTTTGCCCAACTTTATCTAAACTTGATATAGATTGTGGTTTTAGCTTTATTCTCAAATACAACCCCTGGATGCTCAAGAAGAAGCGTCTGGCAAGAACTCTTCGGCATGGTTGAGGCATCTGTGCAATAAACCTCCAATGGGTATGGTACTTACAATCTGTATTCCCAACCAGGGATGCTTCCTATTTAGACCGGCTAAATTAAAAGGCATGACCCCAGAGTTCATCACCCTGCTACCCCCCGAAGCCAGG
The DNA here is from genome assembly GCA_037440185.1 of Meiothermus sp. Lineage (GTDB taxonomy): Bacteria > Deinococcota > Deinococci > Deinococcales > Thermaceae > Meiothermus. The sequence continues at coordinate 20,125 of JBBIUP010000008.1, forward strand.
GCCGAAGCCGAGCGGATGTTCCGTAGCTTCACTGCGCGGCGTAGTAGCTACGTGTGCTATCCCGAAGACGAGGCCAAAACCTTGTATTTCGTGATAGACGGCTGGGTGCGCTTATTTCAGCTCGGCCCCCAGGAAGAGGAAATCACCCTGACGGTGGTAGGAGCGGGAGAAATATTCGGAGAAGGAGCGCTGCTGCCTGGGGAGCGCTACGGGGTGTTTGCCGAACCGCTGCTGGACTGCGAATTGCTTTCGGCCTCGAGGGAAGATTTATCGCGGCTCACCAGCCGCTTTCCCGAAGCCCAGGCTGCTTTCGTGCTATTGCTTTCGCGCAGGCTGCGCAAAGCGGAGGAACGCTTGCGCGATCTGCGTTTCAAGGAAGTGTTGCCCCGCCTGGCCAAAGCGCTGCTCTCTGCCATGCGCAAGGGCGAGGAGGGGTTGGAAGTAACCCTCTCACACCAAGACTTGGCCCACCTGGCCGGCTCCACCCGCGAGACCATCACCAAGGTACTGGGTGAGTTGGCCATGAACGATGCCATTGAACTGGGCTATCGGCGCATCCTGATTCTCAAGCCCGATGTGCTCAAACGGGTCTCGTTATAGGAGCGATTCCCACCAGTATTTCTGCAGGGACTGGCCCAGGAGGGTACATGTGGGAAGCCGAATAAAGCGGGGAGCAGGGCCGGGACACGCCATGAGCAAAACCGCAATAAGTTACGCTGTGCCTAATCACCAGGCTATAGAATCCCTTAGCCATGCCCGACGCCCTGCGCCAGTTCTTGCCCTTCGGCATTGAAAATCTGCCGGTTCTGCTGCAGACTCCCAGAGCCGCTCCGCGCAAAGCACTAAGTGCTGGGCTGGTGGCCTATCTCAAGCGGTTGGGCGCGCCCCAGGCCAGCCTCGAGGCCGCCCGAAGACTGGCCCATCCCCATAGCCGGGCCATCGTGAGTGGACAACAGGCTGGTCTTTTGACCGGGCCTGCTTTTACGTTCTATAAAGCCCATGCCGCCATCAAGCTGGCCCAAGAACACCACCAAGAGGATCAGCCTGTCGTCCCGGTGTTCTGGGTGGCCTCGCAGGATCACGACACCGACGAAATTTGCGGCATCGAACTATTGGACTTTGAAGAGCGGGTGCATGCCCTGAGGCTCCAGCTTCCCCCCGCCCACCCAGCCGGACGCATTGCCTTCAAACCCTATTTTACCGAGTTATGCAGCCTGATCCAGCCTTTTGCGGGGTATCCCGAGATCCGCGAGCGCATCTGCCGATCCATGATTGGGAACTGGAGCTACAGCGAGGTTTTTGCCCGCCTGATGTTGGAATTTCTCGGTTCCCACGGGTTGGTGCTCTTCGACCCGATGGCCCCCGAGCTGGCCCCGCTGTTTGTTCCGGCCTTGGATCGCGAAATCGCCAACCCTCTGGCTTCCTCTGAGGCCATCAACCGCACCGCCCAGGCCATGAAAATAGCGGGCCTCGAGGTCGCCCTGGGTCGAGGCGAGGCCGCTACCAACCTGTTTTTGGAGGGCTCCGATCAAATTCGCCGCCTGCTTCGCTTCCGTGCCGGGCATTTCGAGGACGGCGAGCAGCGCTATACCCCCGCCGACCTGCGGGCCATCCTGGCCGCTGACCCAGCCCGCCTCACCCCGGCGGCTGGCTTGAGGCCGGTACTGCAAGACACGGTGCTGCCCACCACAGGCTTTGTGGTCGGGCCGGGTGAACTCAAATACGTTGCTGAGTTGGGCGGGGTCTATGCTTTGCACGGGCTGGAACCCCCCGCCGTGATTCGAAGGATGGGCCTGACCATCCTCGAGCCCCCCACCCTTCGTTTGCTGCACAAGTACGGGCTCGAGGCCTGGGCTTTCCAGGCCAATCCCGAAGGTTCGTTCAAGGCTGTCCTGGCCCAGCAAGACACCCAGGTGCAGGCCATTCAAGCCCACCTGGAACGCATCGCCACCGAGTTCGAGCATATCCAGGCCTTGCTCCAGGACCCCACCCTCACCCGCCCCCGCCACCGGGCACAGGTGCGCGTTCAACACGAGTTGGAACGTCTGCAACGCAAAATCCTGGATAATGCCCTGCACCAGGAGAACACCATCGGCGCACAGTTCGCCCGGCTGCAGCGCCACCTGGCTCCCCCAGGCCCACAGGCCAGTTACATCCCCCAGGAGCGGGCCTATCCATTCCTGATGTATCTGCTCAAGCATGGCGAAATTGTCTTGCAAAAGCTGCTTGAGCTGCCCGCAACCGGCAACCATACGCTCAGCCTGAGCTAACACCACATCGCTGTGAAGTTTTTGTCTTTCGACCCCAGACCCTTGATGTTTTGACGTCGGTTACCTCAAGACCAGATGAACACGGTGGCCCTCACCGGGTACGTATACTGGGAAGGGTTGCATACATGCTGCGCGTCTGGATGATTATGTTCCTGTTGCTGGGGGCTGCCCATGCCCAACCAGATTTGTTGCTGCGGGTTTTGCTCACCGAGACATCGGCGGGTAGCGTTCAACTGGGGGCGCACCAGCGAAATACCGCCTTCGGTAGCCAGGATTTTGGCGCGGCTACCCTACGGGTTACGACAGGGCCGGGCGAGGTACTGGTGGATGGACAGAGCGCCGGGCCCTGGGTGGAGCTCGCGCCTGCCGATGGTTTTACCTTGGGTGGACGGCCCTACCGGGGCAACCTGTTGGCGGTGTGGCAGGCCGGACGGGTACTCTTCATCAACCGAGTCTGGCTCGAGGACTATCTGCTCGGGGTGGTTCCTAGCGAAGTTCCGGCCTCCTTCCCGGACTCGGTATTGCAAGCCCAGGCTATTCTGGCCCGCACTTTTGCGCTCTATCGCCTGAATCCCCAGGGTCTCTACGACCTCTGCGCCACCGAACGCTGCCAGGTCTACCTGGGGCGCTCGGTAGAAACAGCCCGCCATACCAGCGCGGTCTACGCGACCCGCAGCCTGATCGTGAGCTACAACCAAAAACCCATCACTGCCGTCTACCATTCCGATTCGGGTGGCTACACCGCCGCCTCGGCGGAGGTTTGGGGCAGCAGCGTGCCCTATCTGGTCTCGCGACCCGATCCTTTCGCCCAAAGCCCCGGCGGCTCCTGGAGCCGTACCCTCTCACCGGTAGCCGTGGCCCGCAGCCTGGCCAACCAGGGTATCCAGGTGGGTACCGTGCAATCCATCACCCCGCTTTTCGTCAGCGAGAGCGGTCGCCCACTCCGCCTTCGCGTCGTGGGAACCAGCCGCAACGTGGAGCTCGATGGGCCGCAATCCACCCGCCTCTTGCGAGGCTTGGGACTCCCCTCCACCAGGGTGCGCTTCGATGGCTGGCAGGTGTTCGGGCAGGGCAACGGTCATGGCGTGGGCATGAGCCAGTGGGGCGCCCGTGGACTGGCTCTACAGGGCTGGGATTTCCGGCAAATTCTGGGCTACTACTATCCCGGTACCTTTCTCAGCAGCTTTGAGGTGGTAGCGGGTTTGCAGGACAAGCTTTACATGGCCGGATACCCCTCATCCCAGACCCATGCCCGTTCAGGGTTACACCCCTTTGCAGCCCCAGTCCAGACATCGGCAGCCTGGCTGGTTCATTGGCCCCAGTACGCCATCACGGGCCGCAAATCCATGGGGGATTAAGGGGTATGCACTTTGGGCTTTCAGCAAACTTTGCAAAAAGTCTGCTAACCCACCCCTTCAGGACAATCTGGGTCAATCTACCATTCGCTTAACATTTTCTTGCTTATATTGAAGCATGACCTTGCGACATGCGTTGGTAAGCAGCGTACTGGTGCTCGGGATGGTCAGTCCGGCACTGGCTTCCCCGGCCCAAGATCTTTTCGATCAGGCCACTTTTCTGATTGGTTTTTATTACAACGGCCCTGCCAAAGTTGCCAACTTTCGCGAGCTTCGAAGGCAGTATCAGCCCCAACTCGATCAGCTTTGCGCCTCTGAGCGCGACCGCTGTGGCTTTGACAAGGCCAAGCAGGTCATTGGGCGCATCGTGCAGGATATTGCCGATCCTTTCACGGTGCTGATGACCCGCGACCAGCTCATTGACGACCAGCGCTACGGAGCAGGGCTGGGGCCAGCCGCCCCTCGGATTGGGGTCTGGGTGCGTCAAACTCCCCGTGGGCTGGTGGTGAGCGAGGCCTTCCCCGGCGAACCTGCCTTCGAGGCCGGGTTGCGGCGCGGCGATCTGATTACCCAAATCGGAGGACAGCCAGCCAACCTTGCCGGTTTGACGGCTGCCGAGACCGCACGAAATGCCTTTAGCCTGAGCTTCAGCCGCCAGGGCAATGCCCGCACCCAGAACCTCACCCCCCGGGTGGCCCAGGCCACCATGCAGCCCAGGCTCGAGATCAACAACAATATCGCCTACCTGCGCATCTACCACCTGTACAGTTCCAACGAATACTCCACTGCTGAACGCATCCACGATGCCGCCCGCCGGGCCGAACAGGCCGGTGCGCGGGGTATGGTAATTGACCTGCGCGATTCTCTTACCGGCTACGACTCCGAAGCCTTGCTGGGAGCTACCGCTTTTACTGGAAAGGGTGGCTTCATCTACGATCGCCGCTTCCAGGGGCAGGACGAAACCCACACCGTCGAAAGCGGCAAGCTATTCGTACAGGCCGAAGGGGGCGATAAGGAAGAGCAAAGCGCAGTCGAGCGGCCCTATCTGGCCCGCATTCCAGTAGTGGTGCTGGTCAACCGCAATACCATCAACTCCGCCGAGATGTTGGCCTACTTTTTACAGGCAGCAGGCCGTGCCAAGGTAGTGGGCGAAGCCACCGCTGGGGCCCTGGGTATGTCGGGCAGTGCTGAAGGCCCTCTGCTCAATGGCGAGTTTATTGCGGTCTCCTCGCTGCGGATGCGCAACCTGGATGGCTCGCCCTTTCCCCTCAAAATCACCCCAGATGTAGTCGTTGAAGACAATTTGGAAGCCCTCGTCGCAGGGCGTGATGTGGCGCTGGAACGCGCCCTGGAAATGCTGCGGTAGGTGGATGCTATGCGTAAACTGTTTGCAACCCTGGCCCTGGTACTTGGCTCGCTGTCGCTGGCTTCGCCGGCACAAGACCTCTTCGACCAAGCCAGCTTCTACGTGGAGTTCTACTACAACGGCCCTGCCACCCAAAACCTCAAGGAACTCACCACCCGCTACCAAACCGAACTGGATCGCACTTGCGCTCCCCAGAAAGACACCTGCTCCTACGACCAGGCCGTGCCCATCATCCAGCGCATGATTGGCGAGTTAGACGACAACCACACCTACTACCTCAGCCCCGAAGCCCTGCGTGGAAGCCGTGAAAGCCGCCAGGGCAACGCACCCTCCCGCACCCTCCGTATCGGCGTGACCCACCTGCCCATTCCAGGCTCGCGGGATCGCCTGGTGGTAGATGTGGTGGAGGGCGGCCCTGCCGACGAGGCTGGACTGGCCTATGGCGACCGCATTGTGGCGATCAATGGGCGGCCCTTGAGCGAACAATCCGACGATAATCAGGCTGCCCAGTTTTTGGTGCAGGCCGTGCAGACGGGCCGCCCGGTGGTACTCACCATCCTGCGAGGGCCCCAGCGCCAACGCCTCGAGATTACCCTGACTGGGCGCGAAATCAACCTAGCCCGCTTCCCCTCGCTACGCATTCGGCCCGATGGGGTAGCCGTCCTCAAAATTCCCGATTTCGACGCCCAGGGCCAGGTGGGCCGCCGGGTGCACGAGCTGGTGCGCGAAGCCCAGCAGAAAAATGCACGGGCCATGATTCTGGAGCTGCGCGGCAACAGTGGGGGTCTGCTCAACGAGATGATCTACTCGGCAGCCGCCTTCCTGGACGAGCCCTTTGTGGCCCTGGTAGACCGCTACCAGACCGAGCGCACCGAATTCCGTATCAGAGATGGGCGTTTCACCGTAACCCGCAATGGCCAGAGCGAAAATGCCAATCTACCCAACCTGACCCGTTGGCGTGGCCCCCTGGTAGTGCTGATAGACGAAAACACCGCCTCGGGCGGGGAGTATCTGGCCTCGGCCATCCAGAAGGCCAAGCTGGCTCCCCTGGTGGGGGTGGCTACGCTGGGCATCGGCAACACCACCACCCGCCCCCTCAACCTGATTAACGGTGGGGCCTTGAGCATCTCCTACAACCGTGCTTTCTTCGCCGACAACACCCCCTACCCCGCCAAAGCCAACCCGGATTTTGTGGTACGAAACTCCCTCGAGCAACTCGCCAACAACGGACGCGACCTACCGCTCGAGAAGGCTCTTGAAGCGTTGGGAATCAGGTCGGCCAGCCGATAAGCGCTCAACCCATACCCTCCCTTTGCCCCCCTTCCCTTGCAGTAGTGTTATGCACCGGGGGGCCGGGAGGGCCCCCGCTTCCGAGCACGGGCCGCGCGCGGCCCGTGTCGGGGGATTGCCTACGATGACCTACCGCCTTTGTTACGCAGTAATCCCCTTAAACCGGAATCATGCCGAACCCGCCAGAGACTCCGTAAGCAGGAGTTCACTCGAGGCCCCAATCAACTCTCGGGCCAGATCTTCCAGGCCGATCCAGGCGCCCTGTGGAAGCGCTCCGGCTTTGTGTTTGAGCCGCCCGAAAGTATCCTGGCTGACCGGCGAAAGATGGTTACCTGGCTGGCTTTGCCAGTAGTCAATGGCCCATACGATTTTCAGGGCTTGCTCCATATAGCCGACCTGCTCGAGCAAATTGGCATAGGCCAGCAACGCACTGGCCAGACGAGCCGGAACCCCCAGCTCCAAAAAAAGCGACAAGGCCTCGATATAGCGTACCTGAGCCAGGGCGTAGTTTTTTTGTTGCAAATAGATTCCCCCCAGGTTGTGCAGCGAGTTGGCGATACCCTGGTGGTCGTTGATTTTGCGCTTGAACATCAGGCTTTCTTCCTGGGCAGCAATGCGTTCTTCGGCAGAGCCGTGAAAATGCCCCGCATTGGCAATGGCGTAGGCCATCCCCTGGATATCGCCTACCTGCCGCTTGACCTCGAGGCTTTGCAAAAACAATTCTTTGGCTTCGGCGTCCTTGCCCAGATAGGCCTGCACAATGGCCAGGTCGTTGAGCGAGGTTCCCACCCCCCACAAATCCCCTACGGCCTTGCGCAGTTGCAGACTTTCGTCTAGCAGGCGCTGGGCCTCATACTGCTGTCCCATCTCGCGGGCAATGACCCCCAACAGGTGCAGTGCCGCAGCCGTGCCCTGTACATCCGCGATCCTGCGAAATAGCTGGAGGCTCTCTTGCAGTTGTTGCTTGCTCTGGTCTACCCTACCCAATTCCTTGTTGAGTGAAGCCAGGGCCCGCAAGCCCGAAGCCTGGGTCTGTGTGGATAGCACCGTCCCTTGCAAAAATTCTTGGAGCCATCCCACCCCTTCGGCAAACAACCCCCGCACATAAAAAAACCACTCGAGCGCCACCATCAGCCGCAGGCCTCCCTCGGCACCGCCCCTCTGCTGGAAGGTATTCAAAGCCACCCGGAGGTTGTCGAGCTCGAGCGCTACCCGCTCCAACCCTTCCGCTTGCTGGGCCCCTTTGAGTTCGGGCGCAATGGCTTCAGCAAAATCCAGATAAAACGCGGCATGGGCTTGTTGGGCGCTGGCATGTATCTCTGGCATCTCGGAGAGCTTGGCCAGGGCAAACTGGCGCAGCAACTCGTGCATCTGGTAGCGCCCCTGGCGCTGTAGATCGCGCTTGAGCAACGACAGGCTAATCAGCGAAAGCAGCGACGAAACCGAAGCCCCCGCCACCGCTTCGGCAGCCTTGCGGTCAAACCCTGCGCGAAATAGCGCTAGCCTGGCCAGGATCATCTGCTGGGCAGGCTCCAGAAAAGCCCAGGACGAGCTAAAAGCCGCCTCGAGGCTGTGGTGTCGCTGGGGGCGATCCAGGCCTGTTTCGGGCAGGCTCAAAAAACCCTGGTTAAGCCTTATCTCGCGGGCAATCTCGCTGAGCGGCAACACCTTCACCCAGGCCGCTGCCAATTCCAGCCCCAACGGCATCCCCTCTACCAGGCTACATATATGCTGAGCAGCCCTCAGATCTGGCTCCCCTAGTTGCAGCGTTGGCTCGACCCGCCGCGCAGCCTGCAACAAAAGCCGCATGGCTCCCGAGGCCATCGGGTTGGTTTGGTCGGGGACAAGATTCAAGCCCTCCAACTCGTAAACCCACTCCTCGGGCAGGCGCAAGCGCTCCCTCGAGGTAGTCAGGATGGTCAGGCCCGGCAGGGTCAACAAGCGGGATAGAAACTCCACCCCCTCCAACAGGTGTTCCAGGTTATCGAGCACCAGCAGCATCTCCCGCTGGGCAAAATGCAGCTTCAGGGCTTCGACCTCGTCGCCCCTGGGCTTGAGGCCCACTTCCTGGGCCAGCCGCATGGCCAGCCCGGCCCCATCGGCCAGCGAGGCCAGCGAAAGGAACAGCACCCCATCGCGGTACAGATGCTCCACTTCCAGCGCGACCTGGCTCACCAGATGGGTCTTGCCCATGCCGCCCTGCCCCACCACACTTACCAGTCGGCGTTCTCGCAACAGGCGTTTGAGTGCCATCGCTTCGCGGTCGCGACCGATCAGGCTGCTGCTGGGCCGGGGCAAGGCTGGGGGAATTTCTGGTACCAGGCTCTCGTAGCGCTGGGCATAGTCGGGCATCAGGGCATAGCCCTCACTACCAGGAATCAGGGCTTTGGCTCGGCGCAAATCCTGCACGATTTGCACCATGCGACCCGGCAGTCCTTCGGACTGTTGCCACAACCAGGCAATAAATTCTTCCGGTGCTTCCCAATGCAGCTGGGTACGTGCAAAAACCCTGGTTGCACCGAGGGAGAACGGGGTTAGGGCAACATGTTCACGCGGCATCGAACCCAGCCAGGCTTCGGCCCTGGCCTCTGGCGTGCCCGCTAGCACCAGCCCCATCACCGGGCCTTCGCCAGCCTGGATCAAGCGTTGCAGGGCGTTCAGGCTGGCCGTATCCAGTAGTTCCAGCCGATCCACACACCAGACCACCCCTTGCCCAATCTCGGATAGTTTGTTGAGAAGCCCCAGCCAATCCCCTGCGATGGCTTGTTCGCTTTCCTCCAGCCCCAGCCCATCCAACAAAGCCCCAAAGGGATGGGTGGCGTAGGCCCGCCGCCCCACCAGTTGCACGACAGAATAGCCCAACAACTTGGCGGCCTGGCTCACCTCGCGCAAGAATCCGCTGTGGCCCGCCTTCTCCGGCCCTACTGCCAGCAGGGCGGCCCGGCGCAACTGGGGCAGCGCTTGCAGGAAGCGGTGGGCAGCCTGGCTGGCCGCCTCCCGCTCCAGCAGCCGCCCCGATACCCCTTCCTGCAGGGTTTGCGAGCCTGCCAGACGACCCCGGCCCGCCCTTTTTGCCGCATACAGGCTGAGGTCGGCCCGTTCAAACATATCCTGGGGGTCTTCCTCGCCGGGCCTGGCCGAGGCCAGCCCAATGCTCACCGAGACAGACAGCGGCGGTTCCCCGGCAAAGGGCTTGTTTTTGATCAGGGCTAGCAAGCGTTCGGCCAGCCCCGCCGCCTGCTCTTGGTTGGTTTGGGGTAAGACCAGCACAAACTCGTCGCCGCCATAGCGAAACAGCAAATCCGAACCGCGCACCAGTTCGCCCACCCGGCCCACAAACTCGAGCAGAATCTGGTCGCCACGGGTATGACCAAACACATCGTTGATGCTCTTGAAGTGATCCAGGTCGAGAATTAGCAGCGAAGTATGTTGGCCCAACTCGCTGGCAGTTGCCAGAATTGCCCGCAACTCTTCCTCGAAACCCTGCCGTGACCGCGCCCCCGTCAGGGGATCGGTTCGATGTAGCCCCCGCTCCATGTCTCCAGAATAGGCGATGAAAGGCTTGGTAAGTGGTTATTGGAACAACTGTTCACCCAGGTGGTTCCCGCATACATCTCGGGTGGTGAGACCATCGGCAGCCGCTTATAGTACGGCTCAAACAACACAAAGCCAGGGCAGGGGCTCGAGGTCGGCCAAATCTTTGAGCCGTGCGCTGGCTTGCTTGTTGCCTTGATACCCGACCGCGTACCCACCGATCAGGAGGTACTCGACCTCATGCTCGTTCATCAACTTCAAAAACTCTTTGTAATCGCTGGAAAGCTGCATCGCCGTGGTTTAACCGCCGCAGGAATTCGACGTGATGAATGCGCTCGAGCGGGGTCTTGCCCCACCACTCGAGGCGGTCTTGAAGCTCCATTTCCTCAAAGCTCGAGAAAACCTGGATTTTGCCACGATTCAGACGAGCTTCCGTCATATCAACAGTTTAGCAGAGGGCTCGAGGCCCGAAAAAATGTAGAGGCGCGTTCGTACAGGACTATTCAAGCGGCTACTAAATGTCGGGGTTTATATAAGTTTTCGCTAGTGGTCTGGTAAGTTAAAGATTGATTTGCAATGGAGTCCCCGAAACGAAGCGCTCAAAGCAACACCCATAGCTTACAAGGGCTAAACCCATCTCGGAAATTAAGTTACCAGAGCACTAGATCCCCAGGTTACCCACTTTCTGCTTCTCCACCGGCGTCCCGGTCAGCCCGTTGAAGGCGTCCACTTCTTCCAGGAACCGCTGGAACAGGTAGATGGAGTCGTGGGGGCCGGGACAGGCTTCGGGGTGGTACTGGACGCTAAAGACCGGGTAGCGCAGGTGGGCCATGCCTTCCAGAGTGCCGTCGTTCAAGTTGATGTGGGTGGGCTTGAACTCCTTGAGGGAGTCGGGGTCTACCGCGTAGCCGTGGTTCTGGCTGGTGATCTCGATCTTGCCGGTGAGCAGGTTCTTGACCGGGTGGTTGGCCCCCCGGTGCCCAAACTTGAGCTTGAAGGTACGCCCGCCCGCGGCCAGGCCCAACAGTTGGTGGCCCAGGCAGATGCCGAAGGTGGGCAGCAGGCCCATCAGTTTCCAGAGGGTCTCGTGGGCGTAGCGGGGCATGCCGGGGTCGCCGGGGCCGTTGGACACAAACAGGCCGTGGGGCTCCAGGGCCATGATCTGCGCGGGGTTGGTCTTGCCGGGCACCACAATCAGCTCGAAGCCCATCTCGGCCATGTAGCGCATCTGGGCGTGCTTGATGCCAAAGTCCATCACCACCACCCGGCGCTTGCCCTTGAAGGTGGGGAACTGGTAGGGGAGCGGGGTGGAAACCTCGGGGGTCATGTCGCGCCCATCAATGTCCTTCCAGTTGCGGGCTTCCTCGCGCAGAGCCGCGATGTCCTCGGGGGTGAAGCGGTAGGTGGGAGAGCCAAAGTGGGTGGCGTGGGCGATCATACCCTTCAACACCCCGCCCTCGCGGATCTTGCGCACCAGGGCGCGGGTATCTATACCTTCCAGACCAATCACGCCCGTCTCCCGCATGAACTCTTCCAGGCTCTGCTGCGCACGTGGCCCGGCGGTGTACTTGCTGAATTCGCGTGCCACGAAACCGCGCACCCAGGGGCGGTTAGACTCCATGTCGAAGACGTTGACCCCGTAGTTGCCCTGGTGCGGGTAGGTCATCACCACGATCTGCCCGTTGTAGCTGGGGTCGGTCAGGATTTCCTGATAGCCGGTCTGGGCGGTGTTAAATACCACCTCGCCCACGTTCTTACCCCGGTGCCCAAAGGCGTAGCCGGGGTAGGTGGTTCCATCTTCGAGTACCAAAACGGCGCGTTCTTTCATCGGCAAAATCCTCAACAATCCTACCTATTGTAGGTGAGTGCCAGGTTTCTTGTAGGCTTCCTCGAGGCTGAGGATTTTGGTCACGCCGATTTCGCGGCAGTTGTCGTAGAAGGGGCAGGCGCTGCACTCGGCAAACACCTTGGGGGGTAAGGCTTCGCGGGTGGTGACCTGATAGCCCAGGCTGGTAAAGAACTTGACCTGGAGCGTCCAGGCGAAAATCTGCGGGATGCCCAGATCCTTGGCCTCACGCTCGGCGGCCAGCGCCATCCAGCGCCCAAACCCCTGTCCCTGGCGCTCGGGATGTACCGCCAGACCCCGTACTTCAGCAATGTCGTGCCAGAGGATGTGCAAGGCCCCGCTGCCCACAATATGCCCGTCTTCGTCTTCCAGCACAAAGAAGTCGCGCAGGTTTTCGTAGAGGTGGTTGTGGCTACGCACCAGCATCAGGCCGCGCTCAGCCCAATACTTGATGAGGGTGTACATCTGCTCCACATCCTTCATCTTGGCTTTGCGAAGCTCCACATGGGCATCCCACCGCACCTGCGGCAAGATGGTGGTTCCCAGTTCGATCACACTGCTCATTGGACACCTCTATTTAACTACAGCTGATTGCGATTCTGGCTACGATGTATGGGCGACTGTACGCAGTACGAGATTCCTCGGGTTGGATGATTTGCCGGACGGTTAGCCACAGACTGGTGACCTCGGAATGACAACGGTTTTGTGTTTTGACCTTCGACATTAGACCTTCGACCTCAATCAACTTCCGATTTGGCTACCTTAACGGCTTCTCTCACGGCTTCCGGTGCGGTTCCGCCATAGCTTCGTCGTCGGTGAATGGCTGTTTCCAACCGCGTTAGCTGCAAGGCATCCTGGCCAAACAGCGGATGGAAACCCTCGAGTTCGCTGAGGCTCAAGTCACGCAATTCCTTACCCGTGTCGGCACAGTGCCGCACGATCCGCCCCACCACATGATGGGCTTCGCGGAAGGGCAGGCCGCGCTCGGCCAGGTAGTCGGCCAATTCAGTCGCCAGCGAGAAGCCCGACTCGGCGGCCTTGAGCATGGGCTCTGGTTTCCAGGTCAGGCCCGGTAGCATCGCGGCCAGCAGCTTGACCGAGGCACGGTAGGTATCCACTGCGTCGAAGAGGGGCTCTTTGTCTTCTTGCAGATCCTTGTTGTAGGTGAGCGGCAGGCCTTTAGTGAGGGTCGCAAGTGTGACGAAGCTACCCAGCACCCGGCCTGCCTTGCCCCGGATTAGCTCGGCGTGGTCGGCGTTCTTCTTCTGCGGCATGATCGAGGAGCCGGTGGAGAAGGCATCGGGCAGGGTGGCGAAGCCGTACTCGAAGGTGCTGTAGAGAATGACTTCCTCGGCGATGCGGGAGAGCGTGATTTGCCCGATAGCCAGGGCCGACAAAACTTCCAGCACGAAATCACGTGAGCCCACCGCGTCCATCGAGTTGCGCATGGGGCGGCTGAACCCGAGAGCCTGGGCGGTGGCATGGCGGTCAATCGGGAAGCCGGTGCCCGCCAGCGCGGCAGCACCCAGCGGCGACTCGTTCAGACGGTTTAGGGCGTCCTGGACGCGCCCAGCGTCGCGGGAAATCATCTCGTAGTAGGCCAGTAACCAGTGCGACAGCAGCACCGGCATGGCCCGCTGCAAGTGGGTGTAGCCCGGGAGGATTAGAGGTGGGTCTATATACTTCTCGGCCTCTCCCACCAGCACTTTGCGCAAAGCCTTCAGCTCGGCCAGCAAACCGGTCAGCTCTCCGCGCACCCACAGGCGCAGGTCGGTGCAGACCTGGTCGTTGCGACTGCGGGCAGTATGGAGCTTGCCGCCCACCGGCCCCACCATCTCGGTCATGCGGGCCTCGATGTTCATGTGAACGTCCTCCAGTTCTTCGCGCCACTGGAAGGTGCCCTCGAGGATTTCCTGCTGCACTGCCAGCAATCCTGTGCGAATCTGGGCTTCGTCATCGGCAGAGAGGATGCCCTGCTGGGCCAGCATCGCCGCATGGGCCAGCGAGCCCTGAATGTCCACCAGCGCCAGGCGCTGATCGAAGGTCCAGGAGGCGTTGAACTCCTGCGCGATCTTGCTGGGGGCCTCGCTGAAGCGGCTCCCCCAGGTGCGCTGCGCGGGGTCTTGGCTCACGAAAGCACCTCTAGAACCTTCCTCATCACGAAGGGCGGCGGGGTGTGGGGGTTGGCAGCGCTGTACTGCAAGGTGGCGTCATAGGCAAAACCAAACTGGGTATACCACTTCAGCAGTTTGGGCTGGTCGTGGCGCACGGCCAGGCGAAGTTCTTTGGCATGAATTTCAAAGGCTTTGCGGGCCAGCACATCCATCAGTTGGTGGGCCACACCCAGCTTGCGGTACTGGGGGAGTACCCCCAGTTTTTTGACCTCCCACACGCCCCGCTCTAGCGGATGCGGATGCCGCACCAGTCGCACCGTGCCCACAATTTCTCCGCCTTCTTCTGCGACCCAGCCATAGCCACGCTCGAGGTCGGCCCGCACCTTCTCGGGGTTTTCCTGGTGACCGGAGGAGTCCGACGCGACCTTCCCGGCCCAGGCCGAGCGGATCATCTGGGCAATCGCCTCTGCGTCCTCGGCAGTGGCGGGGCGAATCTGCAGCTGTGCAACCCGCGCCTCGATTTGCCGGAGGTGGTGGTCTAGGTGAGCAATATAATCTTCGATCAAAAACCGCAAGGTCACGCCGTGGGCATGGGGAACACTAAAGGTATGGGCCAGCGAGGCCTCGGGCAGCCGTTCGACCACCTGAACAATATGTCGATTGAGGGCTTGCCAAAGGGCCAGCAATTCGGCCCAGGGCCGCTCCTGGTAGGCTTGCAGCCGTACCCAGTCGTCCTGGGGGTAGAGGTGCAGGCTCAGACCGTCTTGCAACGAGACCCGCAGGATACGCTCCCAATTAACCGAGGCCGAGTCAATCAGGTGCCCCAGGATTTCCCTGGCCGACCACTTCTCCGGCGCAGGCTTGCGCGACGCCACTGCCTCGCCCACCGTGGCTAGCTTCGCGGTGGCCTCCTCAACAATTGCCTGCAAGTTCGTCCGCACTCCCTAACCCCTATTCCCTAGTCCTTTGGCTGTGCTTTGGCCCGCACCCGCAACCTGAGCGAGTTGAGCTTGATAAAACCATCGGCGTCGGCCTGGTTGTAGCCGCCTTTTTCGTCGAAAGAAACCAGGCTCTTGTCGTAGAGGGACAGGGGCGATTTGCGCCCCACCATCATGATGTTGCCCTTGTAAAGCTTGAAGCGCACCGTGCCGGTGACGGTCTTGGCTACATGATCCATATAGGTTTGCAGGGCTTCCCGCTCAGGGGCAAACCAGAAACCGTTGTAGACCAGTCCGGCATACTTGGCTCCCAATTGGTCACGCTGGTGTAGCACTTCCCGATCCACCGTCAGGCTTTCCACCGCCCGCCGCGCGTGGTACATCAGGGTACCGCCAGGGGTCTCGTAGACCCCGCGTGACTTCATGCCTACGAAGCGGTTTTCCACCAGATCCACCCGCCCAATGGCATGGCGTCCGCCGATTTCGTTGAGTTTTGCGAGGAGATCCGCAGGGCTGAGCCGCTCCCCATTCACCGCGACCACATCCCCACCTTCGACCTGAATCTCTACCAGTTCAGGCTGGTCGGGGGCATTCCAGGGGTCTTGGGTCAGTCGAAACATGCCGGCTGGGGGCTCGTTCCAGGGATCTTCCAGCACCCCACCCTCGAAGGAGTTGTGCAGCAGGTTGGCATCTATACTGTAGGGTTTCTCCAGCGTGGTGGGCACCGGAATACCGTGAATGGCTGCGTATTCCATCATCTGGGGCCGACTGACCAGGTTCCACTCGCGCCAGGGCGCAATCACCTTGATATCCGGCTTGAGCGAGTAAGCGGTCAACTCAAAGCGCACCTGGTCGTTGCCCTTGCCGGTAGCGCCGTGGGAGATGGCTTCGGCGTTTTCTTCCTGGGCAATCCGCACCAGGTGCTTGGCAATGAGGGGACGGGCAATGGAGGTGCCCAGCAGGTAGTAGCCCTCGTAGAGCGCTCCCGAGCGCATCATCGGATAGACAAAATCGCGCACGAACTCCTCGCGCAAGTCCACCGCAAAGGCTTTGGTGGCTCCGGTCCTAAGCGCCTTGATCCTGGCCTCCTCGACTTCTTCACCCTGTCCGATATCGGCGGTAAAGGCAATCACTTCCGCGTTGTAGTTTTCGATCAACCACTTCAGGATGATGCTGGTATCCAGACCGCCGGAGTATGCCAGTACGATTTTCATTCATTCACCTCTGGGGCCGAGATAAACCCCACACAAAGCCATACAGTACCGCCAAATCGCATCTGGCACAACCGACGACCATAACCAAGTACACTGTATAAGGATACAGAGCTTAGCAAAACAGGTCAAGGTGATTTTTATCGTTTTGGATTCATATATTTAAATCCAACGTATACCATAATGGGATTAAGAGTCGCATTATCATGCGTTTAAAAGGGGTTGCGGTACGCATAATTGCGGGATGTTGGTGCATAAATGTTCACATGTTGGGAATTCATTGGGCAACCCGCGATTTGGTAGCCTGAGCCTTATGGAGTGGCTTTACACAGCCTTGGCGGGTTATTTTTTCGGTTCGCTGCCTTTTGCCTACTGGTTTGGGGTGTTGCAAAACAAAAACCTGCTGGTTGAAGGCTCGGGCAATGTGGGGGGCACCAATGCCTGGCGGGTGTTGGGAGTTGTTCCGGGGCTGATGGTACTGGTACTGGACGTGGCTAAGGGAATTATGGCAGTCGCGATGGGCGAATTCCTGGTGCAGAGCCCCAATGGTGGGCTATTGGCAGGTGCAATGGCGGTGATTGGACATTGTTATTCACTGTGGCTCCTGGGGCGCGGGGGCAAGGGTATTGCACCCACCATCGGCGCACTTTTTGCCATCAACCCCTTGCTGTTGGCTATTGCTGCCGGGTTTTTCGGGCTGGCCTATCTGCTCACCCGCAACCTCTATCGTGGCGTTTTGTTGGGGGCTCTGGCCTTCCCGGTTGCGGCCAGTGTGGTGGGGGGCGGCTTGAACTACTTATGGTTTGGCTTTGGGGTAGCCATTCCTATAGCCCTCAAACACCTGGCCGAGTGGAACCGCCCGTCTGGGTCGTTGCCAACCAACTCCAAGGCAAAGAGCAGGCCGAAATCCAGGTGATGGGGGGGACGCATGGCCTTGGGTTCTTGCCGACCCAACAACGCCCATCTGGCTAATAACGCCAAGGCAGCACAAACCCATCACAAGAATCGCTCTGGGGTTATGTCAAACTCCGGCGATAGGTCAGGGCTTCGGCAAGGTGAGATTCTTGGATGCTCTCTTGCCCAGCGAGGTCGGCAATGGTGCGGGCCACCCGCAGGATGCGGTCGTAAGAGCGGGCCGTCAGGGCCAGGCGCTGTGCCGCCACTTGCAGCAGGGCTTCACTGCTGGGGGAAAGGGGGGTGTGCTGGCGCAACGCACGACCCACCAGTTCGCTGTTGAGCTTCCCCTGGCGGGCTTTCATCCGCTCCCTAGCGGCCAGCACCC
>JBBIUP010000009.1:0-36962 GCA_037440185.1 Meiothermus sp.
TAATGGCCCCGGTGTAGTGCCCCTGGCGGTGCAGTAAGGTCTGAATCCAGACGATTTCCTCGGTGCTCAAAGGTCTGCTGGGTTCAGCCCCAAAGAGCAGCCGATGAATCCCCAGCAACCGCTGCAACTCCACCACCGGGTCGGAATGGTCGTCTACCCGCAGGTCAATCCAGCGTTCCATCCCCCCATAGCCTTTCCCCTGGCCCGCCACGAGCAAGGCTGCTGACTGCCGCCCACGACTATCGCCCCCTGCACGATCCGCCTGTAACAACGCTTCGACCAGCCGCTCGGGGAAAGCCAGATCGGAGCGGTGCAAGAAGGTTTGTTCCAGGGCTTCCACCACCTCAGGGCCGGCCAGCAAATTGCCCTGCGCGGCATAGTTCAGCCCCCATTTGCCCCCAGCCCACCCATGGCATTCTTGCCCGGTATAGCTGAGACTCTCACCGTTTGCCAGTACATAGCCAAACTGCCGCTTGGCAAGGTCGGGATCGTTGCGAGCGAACACCGACAGGATATCCTCCGGGCCAGCCCCCGCTTCCATCAAGGCCAGTCCATTCGGGCCAAAACCGGGGTTGACGTAGGATTGAGTAGCCAGCGCACCCACACCCGCCCTGGCCCAGGGCACCACAAAACCTACCGCCAGAAATTTGCTGGCCACTGCAATCCCCAGATCGCCTGTATCGGGATCGCGGGCTACCAACGAAAAGGTGCTGATCGGAAGGGTCAAGCTCATTGGCCCTATCCTACGCCGAAATACCGTACGTAGTACCGCCCTCTACCCATCTTTCACCCATCCACAAACTTAACCGGCTGGGCGATGGCCTGGTGGAGTTGCTGCAAGAACTCTCCTGGTCCCACTTCTACCGCTCCGAAGCGGGCTAGGTGGGGGTTTTGCACCTGTACATCAAACACTTCGTACCTTCTAGAGCGCAGATGCTCGACCAACCGTACCATCGCTACCTTGGAGGCTTCTGGAATGCGGTAGAACATGCTATCGCCAATAAAGGCCGCTCCCAACGAAACCCCCATGATTCCCCCCGCCAGTGCGCCATCCTGCCACATTTCAAAGCTATGGGCGAAGCCGTACTGGTGCAGGGTCAGGTAGAGTTGGGCAACTTGTGGGGTAATCCAGGTTTCGCTTTTGTATGACCAGCCGCGGGTTGCACAACCCTCGAGCACCCCAGCAAAATTGCGGTTGATTTGCACCTCGAAGCGCCCGGCATTGAGCACCCGCCGAAGGCTCCTGGGAATATGAAAACGCTCGTCCAGGGGCATCAGAGCACGGTAGGGCGTACCATAAGCCCGTTGGTCAAACCAGCCAATACCTCCGGGTGTAGGGGCTCCCGCCCGTCCCGAAGGGGATCGTCCCTGTTCTAAGCCCAGCGGAAAATAGCCCTGGGCATACATATTGATCACCGCCTGCAGGTTCTTTCGATCCACACTAAGTGACTCCATCAAAAACGTGAAAGATAGGGGTCGGCTTGGATGCAGGCATTGCGCCTACCGCAGCAACCGGCAAATCACTTCAGCTCACGATGCTGCAAACTCACTATGGCGCAACTTAATCTAATAACTTCTTGAGGGCTTCAGCCGACACTTCCTCTTTGGCTTCATCCCTCTTCATGGCCCAAGCTGGAAGCGGGAAGGTCAAAGGCAGTGGTACCGGAATTTCCGGCTGATGCAAAATCATTGTCCCTTGCGGCAGAATCATGGCCCTTTGGCGAAACGAAGCAGGCAGGTAGCGGTATTCGGGGCGTTCGACCTCGGCTGCATCGAGGCGGCCCACCACCCGAATGGCAGCGTTCCCGACCACCCGGCTTTCTACTTCGGAAGCGGTCTGCTGGGCTCCAATCAAGATGACCCCCAGGCTGCGCCCTCGCTCGGCAATATCCAGCAGGATGTCTTTGATAGGGCTTTCGCCGTCACGGGGAGCGTACTTGTTTAGCTCGTCTAGCACCACAAACACCCGGCCCGCATAATCGCCGCGCTCTTTGCGCCCGAACACCTCACGCAAAATGGAGCCCACCACAAACATCTGCCCCTGCGCCGACAACTGGTGAATATCCACTACGCTCACCTGAGCCTGACTCGAGAGCGGATTGGGGCGGTTGCCCGCCTTATCACCCCGAATCAGGTGCTCCACATTGCCAATGGCCGCCCGTAGGCGGCGCACGAAAGCCTGGAGGGTACTAGGGGCCTGCCGGGCCGTCCAGCGTGAGTCGCCCTTCTGTTTTTCTTCATCGTCAGCAGACTCAGGCCCCAGCAACTTGAACTCGATGTAGCGCACCAACTGGGCAAAGGTGGTGATCTTTTGCCGGCCTAGCTCATCAAACATCACCCTGGCTTCCGTGGTCGAGGGCTCATCTGACCAGTCGACGACAAATATGTGGGGGCCTCGCTGGCTTGGCTTGTCGTCTTCATCACCCACCAGGCGACGCAAGCGCTCGGTAACCTGGTCAATCAAAAAACCCAGGTTGCTCATCGCGCCTCTGTCGGTGAACAAAAAGGGCAGCAACCCCTCGCGGCAAAACTGTACCAAGTCCCAGTAGTAGGTGCCAGAATCGTTTCGATTGACATCGGGCAGGATGTCGCCGGGGGTTTTTCGCGGTGGAGCCAGAAATTGCACACTCTGGAAGGCTCGAGCGGGCAGCCCTAGCTTGTGGTAAGCCTCTTTTGCTTCGGCTTGCAAGCCGTTGTTATCTTTGTCAAGATAGAACAAATCCTCGCCCTTGACGTTAAAGATGAGGGCTTTGGTGTTGGCTTTCTGGGGGTTGGCTGGCGACTGGAAAATGCTGTGCAGCAAGAAGGTGGCGTAGCTGGTCTTGGCCGCTACCCCCGAGACCCCAGAAATATTGACGTGACCCCCCTTAAAGCCATTCAGGAACTCGAAGTTGATGTAGGCCACCTCGCCATTTTTGAGGATCCCTACCGGCAGGCGCTGGTCGCGCATCTTGTCGTAGTAGAGGGCCATGCTGAGGGCCTCTTCCTGGGCCGGAAACACCAGTGAACCGGGATTGGGCGGCAGGTATTCCTCGGGCATCAGCCGTGTGACCTGCACGTGAGCAGCATAGGAGAGGCTAATGGGCAACAGCTCGCGCTGGGCCAGAAACACATCGGTATCGAACGGAGCCCCCTCGTAGAGTTTAATAACCTGATCCACCATACCGTAGTAGCGCACGTTGCCGTTTTCGTCGCCCTTGCGCGGGTCGGGGTGGCGAAACTCCACATACACCAGATCGTCGAGGCGCAAATACTGCCCCTCCTCAACAGCTACCCAAAAATCCAGCGCTCCCGCTTCGCGACTGCCCAACACCATTCCGACCTGTCTCACCCATGCCTCCCCATCAGCCAAAGAGGGCCTGAATAATTTTACGGCGAACCACATCGCCCTGTCCCATATGCCTTCCAAGCCACTGCTCCAAACCCCCAATCGGGATCAGGTTTTGCGGTGCGCGGGGGTCGCGGGCAGGCGACGATGCCAGTTCGCAAAACAAACTGACCGATAGATCTGCCAATTTTGCTGCGTCTGAAGGCTCGAGGGTTGGGGTCTCAACCCGCAAAAGCGCTGCACCACTGTAGAAGGGAGTGCTGGGATTGAGCGGAAGGCGTACATACCAGGAAAAAACATCCAACGGGCGGCGCAGGGCATAGCCGGGAATCCTGAAGATGGGGGTACGCTGCATGGGATTGAGCTGGTGCAGCAGGGCTTGCTCTTCTGGCCCCAGGTAGGTTGCCGCTTGGGTTTTGGTGTAGCCAAGAATCCGCTCCGGCTGCTTGAAGGTTTGTTCTCCAGGGAAAATCTGACCATCCACAACCACCAAGCCCCCCTCGAGTTCGTCCACCAAGCTGGCCTCGAGGTGTCGCATCACCTCGGTCACCTTGCTGCGCAGGCTGGCAGGATCGGACTTTTTGCTGCGAATCGGCTGGTAGTGCTGCATGGCTTGCGGCAGGGGCTCCTCGAGGTCGGTACTGTGTAACAAAATATGGCGCTTTAGCGGCTCTCCTACCGGGCGAATGCCACCTCCATCGCGCAGGACAGCTCCTGCAATCACCGTTGCCAGTAGCGCACGCCGTCCCTTAGAGTCGGCAATCTGGGCATCTATGCGCTGGCGGCCATCCACCAGATATACAATCGGCCATTGGTGGGGCTCGACTTTTGTTGGAGTATGAGCAACCCAGTTGCCCTCGTAGTGGGTTTTGATGTCCTCGAGACCGCTCCCCTCGTCTTCTGCCCCAACCCGTTCGGGCAAGGCATAGTCGGGGTTCCAGGCTTCCAGCTTCCAGGCCATAACCTCAATCCATCCGTCAGGTAGTCTACAGGTAAAAGCCAGCCCAGGCGAAAAAAACTGGGCTGGCTGCTGCTGGAAAAGTTATCTCAGGCGGTTAAGGGCATCCTGGGCTTCTTTGAAATCAGGCCGCAGCTTAAGGGCTTGTTCGCACTGGGCACGGGCTCCAGCCTTATCACCCAGCAACTCATTGGCGCGGCAGAGCCAGAAGCGGTAAACCGGATTATCCCTTTCCAAGGCCACTGCCTTGGTGAAGTTGAACCTGGCTTTTTGGAAATCCTTGAGTTCAATCAAAACCTGACCCAAGCCAATATAGGCATCCGGAAAACGCACCGGCGACAGGGCCACGGTCTGCTGATAGGAAACACCAGCCTGCTGCCAGTCCTTTTTTTCGTAGTAGGCATCGCCCCGGCGCAACCAGGCTTCGGCATTACCAGGGGTCAGAATCACAGCCTGATCGAGATGCTCTACAGCCAAATCTACATTGCCCCGAAACAACAGCAAGCTGCCATATTTGACCCGCAAACCAGAGTTCTTGGGGGCCGCTTTCACGGCATCGTCGTAGTTCTTGAGGGCTTCTTCCCACTTGCCCTGGCGGATATAGATATCCGCCAGCAGCGCCCGGACAATCGGCTCGTCTCTAATGGCCAGCGAACGGTTGATGGATTCGACCGCCTGGTCTAGACGGTTCTGGTAGGCCAAGACCGTGCCCCGGGTGGCATAGATGGGAGCGTATCTGGAGTTGACCCGCTCGGCCTCGCGGAGGATGCTCAGTGCTTGATCCAATAGATTTTTGGAGGCTTCGCGGTTTTCGGCCAACAGGTATTGGCGGACATAGACCTGGGCCAACGCCACATACGATTGGATAAAGCTGCTGTTGAGGGTAATGGAGCGACGCAGGTTTTCGATGGCCGCAGTAAAGCGGTTAAGCTCGGACTGGACCCGTGCCAGCAAGTACAGGTTTTCGGCGCTGGGGGCATCCTTGACGGCACGCTCACAGGCTGTGAGTGCCGCCTCCGGACGCCCGGCATCAAACAGCAGCGCACACAGGCTGGCCTGGGTTTGCGGCCGGGATGAGGGCTGAGCAGGCTGGGCCGGATTTTGTTGCGCCAATACACCTCCCAAAGCCAGCACCATCCCAAAGAACCAGAAACGCATCATCTTCCTCCTAAACAACCCAACCCATACAGTTGAAAATCACAAGCCTGCGACCACCGAGTTGTACACGTGGCAGGTTGAGGTTGAGCGCAGTTTGTTGGCCTCAGTTTCATGAACACCATCCAGAATCAAAGAATATAGCGGGAAAGGTCGCGGGATGCCAGCACATTTTCGAGTCGCGCCTCCACATATTCCTTGGTCACTTCCACACGCCCCAGGTTGGTTTGAAACGAAACTTCTTCCAACAGCCGTTCCAAAACCGTCGAGAGCCGTCGTGCGCCAATATCCTCCAACTCTTGGTTAGCTTGGTGAGCAAATCGGGCCACGGCCTGGATGGCCTCCGGCGTGAAGTGAACCTCCGTATTGTCGGCGGCGAGTAAAGCACGGTATTGCTTGATCAGTGAGTTTTCCGGCTCCCGCAGGATTCGCTCGAACTCCTGCGGGCCCAGGGGCTCGAGTTCCACCCGGATGGGAAATCGGCCCTGCAGCTCGGGAATCAGGTCGGAAGGCTTGGAAACATGAAAGGCCCCTGCTGCGATGAACAGCACATGGTCGGTGGAAACCGGCCCCAGGCGGGTCGAGACCACGGTTCCCTCTACGATAGGGAGCAAATCCCGCTGCACCCCCTCACCCGAGACATCCGGCCCGCTAATGGCCCCCTTACCCCTGGCGATTTTGTCCATCTCGTCAACGAACACGATGCCCTCTTCCTGGACGCGGCGGAGGGCTTCCTGGTTCGCTTCTTCCTTATCCACCAAGCGCTCAGCTTCTTGGTTTTTGAGGACTTCCAGGGCTTCCTTAACCCGCAGCTTGCGCCGCACCCTGCGTTGGGGCATCAGCCCTTTGAGCATGTCTTGCAGGCCTTGCATCTGCTCGCCGCCAAGCATCCCGGTTCCCGGGAGTCTGGTTTCCTCGGCAACCTCGATCTCGACTAGTTGGTCGTTGTAGCGACCCGAACGCAATTCGAAAGGTTGTATTCGCAGCAATGAGGCCACTTCATCTTCGGCCATGCTCTGGGCACGCCCCTCAACCTTACTCTTCATCTCCTGCATGACCAGTTGGTAGGAGGCCTCGGCCAGGTCGCGCACGATGGAGTCTACATCGCGGCCCACATAGCCCACTTCGGTAAACTTGGTAGCCTCAATTTTCAAGAATGGAGCCCCGGCCAGCCGGGCCAACCGCCGGGCGATTTCGGTCTTGCCCACCCCGGTGGGGCCGATCATCAGAATATTTTTGGGGGTGACCTCGCGGGCCAGTTCGGGCGGCAGTTGTTTCCGCCGCACCCGGTTGCGTAGCGCGACCGCAACGGCCCGCTTGGCTGCGGCCTGACCCACAATGTGCTTGTCCAGCTCACGAACAATTTCGACAGGGCTGAGGTTCATGGGGTACCTCCCACGCTCAAGACCTGGGTGGGTTGCCCGCTGGTGTAGAGGTCTATCTCACCGGCCAGCCGGATGGCCTGTTCGGCAATCTGGGGGGCGGAGAGGCTGGAGTGTCGCAGCAATGCCTTGGCTGCCGTGAGGGCATAAGGGCCGCCCGAACCCACCGCAATAACGGGCTCGTCGGGACTTAGCACCTCGCCGTTACCGGATAGCAAGAGCAGGGTGTCGCGGTCGGCCAGCACCAGCATGGCCTCGAGGTTGCGCAACACCCGGTCGGTGCGCCAGAGCTTGGCCGTCTCGATGGCTGCCCGCAGCAAATTGCCCTTGGCCCCCGATAGCGCCCCTTCAAACTTTTCCAGGAGCGTCAGGGCATCGGCCACCGCACCCGCAAAGCCCACCAGGATGCCACCCCCCTGTTCCAGACGGCGCACCTTGACCGCCCCGGTTTTCATGATGGTCTGCCCAAGGGTGACCTGGCCATCGCCTGCGATTGCCGTGACACCGTCCCGACGTACTGCCACGATGGTGGTGCCATGCATTCGCTCCATTCCCTCGAAATCTAGCGCCACACGGTGAATCTGGCATGAGAAGCGCTGTTTGTAACGCCAAACCAGCAGCACAGGGTGGAGCGCCGCTACCACCGGGGCTATTCCACCCACAACCTCTACGGTCACAATCCCAGACACCGCTTTGCTTACAGACCCTTGAAACCTTCAGGAACGGACAGGCCGCGAATCCGGTTCAGAGGCCACCAGACCGCATTGGCCCGACCCGCAATCGAGCTGGTGGGAACCGGGCCAAAGGTGCGCGAATCCTCCGAACCGCCAAAAGTGCGGTTATCGCCCATCACAAAGTAGTAGCCCGGCTTAAGCTTGAGCGAGCCAGTATAGCAGTGTTCCCCGTCCCGGCTTCTTTCCAGGTCTGTCGGGCTGGGGGACGCGAGCATTTCCAGGGTAGGTTTGAGATATTCGGGCAGCCCGTCGGGGGAAAAGCGCACCTGTTGTTGGGTGATCAGCGCAGTCAGACGCTCGTTTTCGTAACAGACCACAGGGTAGCTGTCGGGATAGGGGGTCAGGGAAGCAGTGATGTGCACTTCGTTGAAGGGCTTGCCATTGACGTAAACCACCCCTTCACGCAAGCTTACCTCGTCACCAGGCAAGCCGATAATACGCTTGATAAAAAAGGCCCGAAATTGGAAACCCAACACCGGGAATTGGGCTACCGCATTGGGCGTACCTTCGGGCGGCTTGACAATTGCAATCTCTCCCCTGGCCCACTGCATCAGGCCAAATCGCACCAGCCAGGTCTCGTATTTGGGCACAAATACCCGCTCCCCATTAAGCAGGGTGGGATTCATCGAGCTACCCACCACCCCCACCGTGGTGAAGACAAACGTTGTTACCAGAAAGGCCAGCAAAAGGGCCTCGCCTACCTGGCGAAACCATTCCTTGAAGAGATAATCTAAAAAGTTACGCATCGCAAAGAGTCCCCTTGGTCTTGGCTAAAGCCCGGCCCATAGCATAACGCACTCTTCCCATACGCTGCTTGCGGCCTCGCCGCAAAACAAGCGTCTCCCATCCGGGAACAAGCGGTAATGTTAGGATGCTTTTCTAGATACAACCACTGGCTCAAGCCTATAGGAGCCTACTCTACCCGACACCAGTGTTACACTCAGAGCTTCAACCGTGCCAGCGAAGCTGCCTTGCGGCCAGCCTCGACAATTTCCTCCAAACGACCGAACTGCTCGATTCCCACCCCAGGGAGCTCGGGGCGAATATAGAGTTCGGGAGGATAGAGTGAGCGTCGGGCTGCGGTCAGGTGGTTTTGCATGATGTCAATGGCCCGGCGTACCTGTCCAATGGAGGAACGAGGAACCCCTGGTAGACGCATCTCGGGGGTCACATCCACCGCCAGTACATATTTGGCCCGCATGAATCGGGCTGCGTCCACCGGCAGGTTGTCGAGCACCCCACCATCCACATACGTTCGGCCTTCATAGTGCACTGGAGCCACCAGCCCTGGGTAGGCCGCCGAGGCCAGCACGGCTCCCGGCAGATCGCCATCGGAGAAATAGGCTACTTTGCCCGCCTCTAGATCCACAGCCGTCACGACCAGCTTTCTAGAAAGATGATCAAACCTGGCGGGTAGGTATCTTGCTAAAAAGTCCCGTAAACCACGCTGGGAGATTAACCCTGGTCGGGGCACCAAGTCCAGCAAGCGCAACCAGGGGGTCGAACGGGAAATCTCGAGGATCTCGGCTGGCTTTCTTCCCGAGGCATAGAGGGCCCCAACTACACCGCCCATGCTGGTTCCCGCAACCACCTCGGCCTCAAACCCCTGGGCCTCGAGCACCTCCAACACCCCAATATGGGCGAGCCCCCTGGCCCCTCCTCCCGACAACACTAGACCGCGCACGTAGCTACCTCCAAATCGTCGGTTGTTCAACCAGCTTAATTCTAACCCACAGGTGCAAAGAATTGTCTCGCTTGTACTTTGTGATTCGGGCACCTATCGTATGTACGGAAAACGCCGCGCATCGAGGCGTTTCGCGCCACGCCATGGCACGGCACAGGAGTAATTAACTGAATAGTAGGCTGGCATTGGCAGTGGAATTGCCCTATAGCTTGCCCAAAAATCGGTATAGTGATGTTTGTGGGGTTAGCAGGAATTACCTTGGAAGGCCGTTACAAGGTCATCCGGCCCATCGCACGAGGGGCCTTGGCGACGGTGTATTTGGCCTTTGACGTACATGGCACCCCCTATGCGCTAAAGGTGTTCCCCAAAGGATTTGAGGGTCGGGCCGACCGTGAGTGGAAGGTTGGACACCAGCTCAAACATCCCCACATCAACCCCGTACTGGCCCGGCTGAGTGTGGCCCACGATGGCATAGAGCAACCCGCCGTTCTGCTGGCTTTTGCACCGGGCACCCGGCTATCCGAGTGGCGAAAGGACAACCCCAATAAGGTCTTGGGGGTGTTTCAGCACCTGCTCGAGGCCCTCGCGTACATGCACAGCCGAAACCTGGTTCACCGTGATGTAAAACCCGATAATCTGGTCGTGGACGGCACTGGAGACGCACGCCTGGTAGATTTTGACCTCTCAGGACCGCAAAGCGAGCGCTTCAGCCAAAAAGTGCGTTTGGGAACGATAGCCTATATTGCTCCTGAACAAATCCGGGGACAATCGCCTACACCTGCTTCTGATATGTACTCGGCTGGCATCTTGCTCTACTGGGCGCTGGCGGGCGAGCTACCTTTTGTCGGTGAGCCGGTGGAAGTCATGAACGCCCATCTAAATGAAATCCCTCCCCCTTTGATTGCTGCACCGGATACGAGCTTGAGCATTACAGCCGAGTTACAAAGCTATCTGAACCGACTCATCAGCAAAGACGTGTCCAAGCGATACGCCGATGCAGTAGAAGCCTTACGAGACCTTGAAGAGATTGGCCTATCGCAGGCTTCCTAGGGTGGTTTTCGTGTGAACTGCTCACACGGTGAAAGACAATCATCAAACACCCCTCAGGGGTACACCTTTGTGAAACCAAGCCAACTGCCTTCGGCCCTAAGGGATGACCGAAGCCACCCCGCGGTCTTTTCCGAACTTTAGCGCTTGGACAGTTTCTTGTAAGGAAGATCCAGTTTGCCGGTGTAGTGCGAGTCTGGGCGAAGAAGGCGGTTGTCAATCTTGGTGTACTCGAGAATATGAGCACACCAGCCCGAGATACGAGCCACCGCGAAGATGGGGGTGAAGAACTCGAGGGGGTAGCCCAGGTCAGAGTAAACCACCCCAGAGTAGAAGTCCACGTTCGGGTAGATGCCCTTGGGATTGTAGATGGCTCCAGCCTGCCGTTCAATTTCCTTTAAGATGGCGTATTCCTTGCTGTGACCGTGCTGAACCGCCACTTCTCCCGCGTACTTATCGAGCACCCCAGCCCTGGGGTCGTAGGACTTGTATACGCGGTGACCCATGCCCATCACGCGGCCTTTTTTAGCTTGCAAATCGGCCAGCCAGGCCGTGACATTCTCGGCTGAACCAACCTCGGCTATCATTTTCATCACCGCTTCGTTGGCCCCTCCGTGGCGGGGGCCTTTGAGCGCACCCACTGCTGCAACAATCGCGCTGTAGATGTCGGCCTGGGTGGAGTAGGCGGCAATGGCCGTGAAGGTGGATGCATTGAAGCCGTGTTCGGCCTGCAAAATCAGGGCCACGTCCATCAGCTTGACTTCCTCTTTGTTGGGCACTTTGCCGTTGGACATGTAGAGAAAGTTGGCCGCGTGGGACAAACCTTTGCGGGGAGCTAGAATCTTCTGCCCTTCACTATGACGCTTGGTAGCGGCCACGATAGTGGCAAATTTAGCGATCAAAGAAAGCGATTTTTGGTAGAGCGCTTCGGGGGAAACATCACCCTCGGTTCCGTCTAGCATCCCCAGCTCACTTACAGCCGTGCGCAGCATGGACATGGGGTGGGCGTTGCGGGGAAACTGCTTGATCTGCTTGATAACCGAGGCAGGTAGGGCCCGCAGCGAGGCCAGTTTGGCGCCGAACTCCTTGAGTTCGGCCTTATTTGGTAGGTGGCCGTGCAGCAGTAGGTAGGTCACTTCCTCGAAAGTGGCATACTCGGCGAGGTCTTGGATTTTATAACCACCGTAGTACAGACGGCCTTGTTCTCCATCAATGAAGCAAAGGCTGCTTTCAGTGAAAATTACAGCCTCTAGACCCCTGGCAATCGTCAAAGTTGTACTCATATTTTCTCCTGTAACCTTTCCGGCCTATCTCGGCTTCAGCCTGTGTATTCTATCTTGTTCCTACACCGAAATACCGCAGAACAACTCATAGTCCTGCAGTGTAGTTACACTCGGAGTGGTTCCACAGACCGGGCAGTCGGGGCGCTGCGGAAACCGGATGGTTTGAAGGTGTGTGTGCAATCCATCGTAGAGCAACAGCTTACCGGAGAGTACATCGCCTACGCCCAGCAAAACCTTGAGCGCTTCGGTGGCCATCAGGCTACCGATTACCCCCGGTAGAACGCCGAAAACCCCCGCTTCCGAGCAACTCGGAACAGTTCCGGGTTTGGGCGGGTTGGGGAACAGGCAGCGGTAGCAGGGCCCCCCCTGGTAATGGAAGACCGAAAGCTGTCCTTCAAATTGGTGTATTGCTCCGTATATGAGGGGCTTGTGCAGCAGTACACAGGCATCGTTTACCAGGTAGCGGGTGGGAAAGTTGTCGCTACAGTCGAGTACCAGAGTGTAAGGCTCGAGCAGGGATAGCGCGTTTTGCGAATCCAGCTTGAGGGCATGGGTCTCGACCTGTACATGGGGATTGAGATGGGTCAAACGGGCCTTGGCAGCCTCGGCCTTGGACTGCCCAACCGCTTGGGTATCGAACAACACCTGGCGCTGCAGATTGGAGAGATCCACGCGATCCATCTCCACAATCCCCAAACGACCCACCCCCGCTGCGGCCAGGTACAACAAGACCGGCGAACCCAACCCTCCCGCACCTACCACCAGTACCGCACTCTGTTTCAACCTGGCCTGACCTGCGCCACCTATACCCGGTAACACAATGTGCCGGGCGTAGCGATCAAGTTCGTCTTTTGTCCACATAGCGATTTCTCAGCTTCCGCATCAAAGCCATCGTATTACCCAGCCGCTGCCTCTACCACCACCTCTTCCCTTTCTGGCAACAAGAAGGCTCGGATATCCCCTGTTTCCAGCGCAACAATGACATAAGGAACCCGCCAGAAAGCCTCCAACCGGTCGGACTCACTGGGCTGAGCTGGGCCGGTGGGGTGGGAGTGATAGATGGCGACGAGCTCGAGCCCCGCCGTTTCCATCTTTCGCAGGGCTTCGAGCAGCGCCTGAGGGTTGGCCTCGTAGCGCAGTTGGGGTGTGGCATGGATGTTTTCCAGCGGCCAGACCTGCCTCACCCGACCCCGCTGACCCACCCAAAGCCCAACTCCTTCGTTGGGAAGTACCGCCCTGAGATGGGCCAGGGTTTGCTCGAGGCAAGCCCGAGACACCCGCAGCATGGCTACTCCCGCCCCTCGAGCAACAATACCGCACTCAAGAACTGATTGAGCGGCAATAGCTTGCGAAAAGCTCTCTCCACGGTTGCTAACAGCTTTTCCGAGAGCACCTCTTCCTCGCGCAAGCTATACGAGACCGTAAAGCTACGCTGCTTGAGATCTTCGATCAGAGGATGATCTGCACTGTAGCCCTTGGGAGGGCGGGTGAGCTTACCTTCGCCATCCAGTTCAAGCTGCTGGCGCAGTTCCAACCAGCGGTAATCCTGTCGCGCAATGGCTGCCCGTATCCGCCGGAGATGATCTGGCTCGGGCATCCACATTCCGGCTCCCAAAAAGCAGTGGTCGGGCTCCAAATGAATATAAAAACCCGGCATATGTACATCCTGCCCCAGCCGATGGCGAAACTGGGCCGCCGCATGGGTCTTGTAGGGGGATTTGTTGGCGCTGAAGCGGGTGTCGCGGTTGATACGAAAGAGGCTACGCGAACCAGCTACATAATCGGGGCTGATCTTCTCCAAACGCGGGGCGATGTCTTCAATAAAACGTAAAAACGGCTGCCGCACCAGGGTCTCATAGCGGTGCTTGTTGGCCTGAAACCAAGCACGGTGGTTGTGATAGCGCAGCTCGACCAAAAAGTTGAACAACTCCGGCGCAAAATAAGCCTGCTTTCTGGATAGCTCAGGTGGCATACCCAAACACTACCGCCAGGTTCCATACAGAATTGTTAGAAGTTTCGGATTAAGCTGCGCCATAATAAGTTTGTCAAGCCCAGTAGATCCATCTTTCAGGTTGCATCTTCCAGGGCGCAGTACCCTGATGCAGGCCTGGCTGGTAACAGTGACAAACATACCGTGGAGACACTCGGTTCAAGGCATCTCGCAGGAGGTGCATCTGTAAGGATTTGGCCCCATCGGAAGTCGGCCAAAGAGCGTATCCCCTCGGTGAGGCAGCAGGTCTGCTGGTTACGCACAGGGCGCACGCAGCCCGTGTCGGGGGATTACTTGCGTTTGATCTACCTACGCTGTTACGTAAGTAGTCCCCTTAAACCAGTATCAGTTGAGCTGTGCGAGGGCTGCTTGTAGTTGCTCACTGCTCATATAGCCGCGCATTTCACCGACCAGCTTACCTTTAGAGTTATAGAAGAAGTTGGAGGGATAGCCATTCACACGCAGGGCATTGGAAACCGTGCGGAGAGCGTCCTGGTACACCACTGCCGTGGTGAATCCCCTGGTGTCATGAAACTGCCGTACCAGTGAAGCGGGTTCTCCATCGTTAACAAAAGCAAAATGCACATCGGAACGCCGGCGAGCCATCTCCTCAAACTGCGGTAGCTGCTGCTGGCAATAGCTGCACCAGGTTGCCCATACGGTGAGCACGGTAGGTTTGCCGCTTTGCAATAGTATGGTGGTTCCGTCCAACCTAACCAGCTGGGTCTGAGGCAAATCCCCCGCCTTGCGCTGAGCCGGGGAGGACAATAGTGCCAGTGCGATCAAACCGGCCACAATCAGTCCAACCAGTCCGAATTGCAAAACAGGCGAAAGTTTTTTGCGGGTAGCTTCCACCCCTCAAGTCTAGCAGGATTCAGCAGTCCCAAATGTTTAGCCTCAAAAAAACGCAAGCGTATACTGCCTTTGTGTCCGCGCAGTCCAGCACACAAGCCCATCCCGAAGTGTCAATTCCACCCCTGGTCAAGAGAAACACCTGGCTGTTGGCGACAGCCCAGGCCATCAATGGGGCAGGAATGCAGCTCGTACCTGCCCTTGGCGCAATCCAGGTGGTGACGTTGCTGGGCAATGCAGCTTTTGCTGGGGTAGCGACCAGCATTATGGCTTTTTCCAGGGTGATGACAGCCTATTTTGTCGGACGGCTGACCGACCAGCACGGACGCAAGGCTGGGATGTATCTGGGGTTGTGGCTGTCACTGGTGGGAGCCCTGGTCATCGGCATGGCCACCCTGCTGGGGTCATTTGCGCTGTTTTGTGTAGGGGCGCTGATATTTGGCAGTGGGGTGGGGGCTGTACAGCAGATGCGGGTGGCTGCTGCTGATATGTATCCCCCCAGCAGGCGCGGAGAGGGTATCAGTCTGGTGGCAATGGGCTCTCTATTTGGTTCAGGCATCTCTCCCCTGCTGGTCTGGTTAGCCGAACGGTTGGGGAAACTCCTGGGCATCAATGAAATTGCCCTGGCCTGGCTGCTGGTTCCAGTGCTGGTTTTGCCGTGTTTTTTGCTGGTGAAGAGCATCCGACCGGATCCGAAGCAGATTGCCCTCGAGATGGAGAAGTATTACCCAGCCTGGGCGCTGGATAGCACTGGCTCCAATTCAGGGGAACTTGAACGGGGCGACCGCTTGCGTGTACGGGTAGCAGCCGTCCTGTCGGCGGTAACGGTGCAGGGGCAGATGGTCATGATGATGGCCATGACGGCCCTGGCCCTCAAGGCACTGGATTGTAGCCTCTCGCAGATTTCCTTCTCGGTAGCACTGCATGCGATGGGCATGTTTGCCTTTTCCTGGCCCATTGGACGGCTGGCCGACCGGATTGGGCGCAAGCCGGTGATTATGGCTGGGCTGGTGGTGGCCGGGTTGGGGGCGCTGCTGGTAGGCTTGGGCGACGGATACTGGGTCATTACCACCGGAACCTTTCTGGTGGGGCTGGGCTGGTCGGGGGCCTTTCTGGGTTCCAATACCATGGTGACGGACGTCACCCCACCCACTAAACGCGGTCAGGCCATCGGGGTGCTCGAGCTCTGGTCAAACGCGGCGGGCATGACCCTTCCCATCCTGGGAGGGCTAATTGTCGAGGGGTTTGATCTGCATGTGCTGGGATTCTTTGGTGCACTGCTGGTACTGATTCCAATATTTGTGATGGCCCAGGTACAAGAACAGAGGCCGGGAAATTATCGCTGAAATGTACAGCCGAACGCTGAAAGCCCAGAAACATCGCCAGGACACCTCGACCCTCGATCGTTGGCCTTCGAAGAACCTGAGTCGTGCGACAATCAGGCATGGCGTGGCTACACCCACCCGCCTTAGAAACAAGAGAACCCAAGGTGTTGCCTAAAGAACTTTTGCCCTATAGCTCCTATTCCGAATGGCTGCGCGACCTGGAAGGTTACGCGGGCCAGCTTGGTTTTGTGCGGGTGTTGCCCGCTCGCCCACCCGAAATCGTGCAGTACCAGGGTTTCTTTTCCGGTGTCCTGATGGCTTTGGGGGTACAACCCTTTAGCTACCAGGGTGAAGCGTTGGAACACTTGCAGCGCGGCCAGCACGTTGTTTTGGCTACCTCAACCGCTTCGGGCAAGAGCCTGGTCTTCCAGGTACCCGTACTAAAGGCGGTGTTGGAGGGACAGACCGCCATCCTGCTCTATCCCACCAAGGCCCTGGCCCACGACCAATTGGGGCGTCTACGGCAGATGGGTAAGCAGCTCGAGGTAGCAGATAAAATCTATGCCTACGACGGCGATACATCTGATGCACAGCGTAAAAAAGCCAGGGAAAAAGGGCGTGCCATCCTCACCAACCCCGACATGTTGCACTTTGGAGTACTACCCCGCCACAGTGACTGGGCGGAGTTCCTGTCCAACCTGCGCTACATTGTGGTGGATGAACTCCATGCCTATCGGGGCGTATTTGGCACCCACGCGGCCTTGATTTTGCAGCGGCTGCTGCGGCTGGCCCGGCATTATGGGGCCACCCCCCAGGTAATTGCGGCCAGCGCCACCATCGCCAACCCTGGCGAACACGCCCACAACCTGACCGGGTTGAGTTTCCATCCAGTTAGTGCCAGCCCCTCCAGGGCCGAAAGGGAGTTTGGCATCTGGATACCCAAAGCCCTCGATCAGGAAGGCAAAAACCGCCGCAGTGCCAACCTGGAAGCTGCACTGTTGGCCCGCCATGCCGCCGAGCAGGGTCTGCGCACCTTGATTTTTACCAATGCCCGCCGAACCGCCGAGCTAGTAGCCCGCTACGCCACCGATGCGCGGGTGCGGCCTTACCGGGCAGGTTACACGGCCTCGGAGCGGCGGAAGCTGGAGCAAGCCCTGCAAGAAGGTGAGGTCAGGGTCCTGGTGAGTACCAGTGCTTTGGAGCTGGGGGTGGATATTGGTAACCTGGACGCAATAGTTCTGTTGGGTTATCCGGGTTCGGTTAGTTCATTCTGGCAACGAGCCGGACGGGCCGGGCGCGGGAAGCAGCGGGCCCTGGTGCTGTGGATACCCCGTGAAGACCCCATGGATGCCTATTTTGAACAGCACCCCGAATTGCTCCTGGCCAGCCCCCCCGAATCAGCCGTTGCCGACCCGGAAAATCCGATCCTTTACCCACTACATGCCCACTGCGCGGCGCGGGAGTTTCCAATTGTGCTGCCGGTTGCCGCTCACCCAGCATCCAGGATCGAGCCCCAGGGAACAGAGGATAGGTCTCAGACCCTCGAGCCTTTTTACAAACCCTGGCTCCACATCCAACCCCCCCTGACGGAGAAATATGGAAGGCTCTACTCGCCCAAGCGCACCCCGCATCGGGATTTGATTCTGCGTGGACTGGGCCATAGCTTTAGTTTGCGGGACAACAACGGAAAGTTGCTGGGCACCCTGGATGAACGGCAAGCCTACTGGGAGGCCCATCCGGGAGCGGTTTACCTGCATCAGGGCGAGAGCTATCTGGTGCGCAACCTCGATCCCGAGAAGCGCGAAATTGTGCTGTTGCCGGGCCTCGAGGACTACTACACCCACCCCAGAGCCCAGACCGAGATAGAGGTATTGCAAGGGGAGGAACTCGGGAGCGGAATCTGGGTGGGGCCGGTGATGCTGCGGGAGCGGGTTACCGGGTATGTGAAGAAGCGCTTCTTGAGCGAGACGGTGTTGGATGAGGTTGTGCTGCTGATGCCCGAGCTGACCTTCCAGACCGAGGCGGTCTGGTTCCATCCCTGCGAGGGACTGGCGGTTCTGCCGACCTTCGAACCAGGGGATCGTATTGAACCGCGCTGGCCCGACCAGACCTTCCTGACCGAAGCCCAGGTTCCCGCGGCCATTCACGCCCTCGAGCACACCCTGATTGGCTTGCTGCCGCTGTTGGTGCTGGCCGAGCGGCAGGATATTGGGGGGGTTTCGTATCCCTTTTACCCAAAGCCTCTACCCTCGGGGGCTGGCCCGACCATCTTCATCTACGATGGCTATCCGGGTGGGGTAGGGTATGCTCGAGCGGCTGCGCGGCAGTTCCCCCGCTGGGTGATGGC
This sequence comes from Meiothermus sp., assembly GCA_037440185.1. Taxonomy (GTDB): domain Bacteria; phylum Deinococcota; class Deinococci; order Deinococcales; family Thermaceae; genus Meiothermus. Next base: position 18,086 of record JBBIUP010000009.1, read on the forward strand.
TACCCGCGATCTGCTGCAAAGCTGCCCCTGTGAGGGCGGTTGCCCACGTTGCATCCTGTCACCCAAGTGTGGCAATGGCAACCAATTTCTCGACAAACAAACTGCATTGATGCTGGCCGAAGTTCTTAGCAGCCGCTATGGCTCCAGAAAGCCCAACTGATGGATAACCTAATTACCCAGATCGTAGATTCGCTCAAATCCGACCCCAAGGTACTGGGGGTGCTGCTCACCGGCTCCAGGGCCAGAGGCGATGCCACCCCCGGCTCCGATGTGGATTTCTGGGTGCTGCTGAGCGGGGTTAGCGAACGCAAGTTCCGCAGTGAGATGCAGCAAAGTTATTTGATCGAAGTGCACTTCCGCAACCTGGTACAAGCCCGCGACAAGATGCGCCACAACCCCATGGAACTCTACAGCCACCTGGACGGCAAGATCCTTTTCGACCTCGAGGGCAAGCTGGCCGAATTGCGCGCGGAGGCCGAAAATCTGTTCAACACCTACCAGATACCCGAGGCCGAACGCAAAGCCCTGGCCTACTGGCTGGAAAGTGCTCGGCGCAAGCTCCAGACCGCACACAACGAACAGGCCCAACTCAAGATGGGCTACCTGGCCAGCACCCAGAGCTGGAAAATCCTCGAGGGCCTGTGGGCCGCCAACCACAAGCCCATGCCCCCCGCTGGGGCGGTATTTGCCCACATCACCAAGCTCGAGGCTCCCCTTCCCCATTTTGAGCTGATCAACCGCCTTTTTGGTGGCGACCCCTTTACCCGCAGCAAAACTGCCCTGACCCTCATTGACTGGATTCTGTCCCGAATAAACTGAAGTCTTGTGGGCTTACCTTCACTTAACGACATCATTGCTGCCATCGCCACCCCCCCTGGCAAGGGCGCGGTGGGAATCGTGCGGGTCTCGGGCACCAACAGCTTGGAGCTGGTCTCGAGGCTCTGGATCGGCACAAATCCCAGCAAGCTGGCCGGTGGGCGGTTCACATACGGCAAAATCTGCGACCCCAGCACCCAGGAGATTCTCGATGAATCGCTGCTGCTGGTCTTCCGAAAACCACATTCCTATACCGGGCAGGACAGCGCCGAACTACATACCCACGGTTCCCCAGCGGTATTGAGAAAAGTGTTGCAGACCCTGTTCGAACAGGGCGCCCGGCCGGCCCAGCCCGGTGAGTTTACGCTCCGAGCCTATCTAAATGGCAAGATGGATCTGGCCCAGGCCGAATCGGTGTTGAATCTGGTGGAATCGGAATCGGACGCAGCCCGGCGGCAAGCCCTGCGGGGGCTGAGTGCGGGTTTGTCGGATAAAATTCAACACCTTTCCGAGCAGCTCTTCAACCTGCTGGCCCATATCCAGGCCTGGCTGGACTACCCCGAAGAAGGCGTGGAGCCGACGCAAATTGCAGAAACCTTGCTGCCGGTCTTGGGTGAAGTCCAACACCTGCTCGCCACTGCGCCCGCCGGACGTATGGCCCAGAGAGGGGCTCGTATCGCACTGGTAGGCGCCCCCAATGCGGGCAAATCCAGCCTGCTAAATGCGCTGCTGGGCTACCAACGGGCCATCGTCACCCCGATTCCTGGCACCACCCGCGACTACCTGGAAGCCCCATTGGAAATTGCCGGGGTGCCGATCGTGGCAGTGGATACCGCCGGGGTGCGCGAAACCGAGGATGTGATTGAGAAGAGTGGGGTCGAACGGGCCCTGCAAATCGCCCAGGAGGCCGATCTGGTCTTGTATCTGGCCGACCAAAGCCAGCCCAAAACCACTCCTGCTGCCCTGCCCTGGGAGCGCACCTTGCGGGTAGCAACCAAGGCCGACCTGCCTCCGGTATGGCAGGACACTTCCTTCTTAGCCGTCTCGAGCCAGACCGGCCTGGGCCTGGGGGATTTGCGCCGAGAAATCCACACCCGGCTCTTGGGCGACGCCCCCGAGGGCGAAATCTGGGTCAGCAACGAGCGCCACGTCGAAGCCCTGCGCCGGGCCGAAGCCCATCTGCAAGAAGCCTTGCTGGCCCCGGAAGACCTGGCTGGGGTTTCAATCGAAAGCGCCCTGGATGCACTGGCAGAAATCCTGGGCAAAGACGTATCGGAAGAAGTGATTGACCGGGTCTTCCGCAACTTCTGTGTGGGCAAGTAATGGTGGGAGCTGCGATTGAGGAGACTCACGATAAAGCAGCTGGGAACCGCGATAGACTGCACCAGGGGGCTTGCCAGCTTCGGGTCACTGCATCCAATTGAAGACGCCTTCGGATACTGCGCCCAGGCTGATTGTCAAGTTAGCCACCCCGATTCTGGTAATGGCCACCACACCACTAAAAACAAGCCTGCCCCTTGTGTGTATCACGATCCCTCTTTACACTTGCCCCAATGGCTGAGGTTCTCAGTGTGATTTCAAAACGCAGCATACCGACCTATGTTGTGGCAGTCGGCATGATGGGCATGGGTCTCGGATTGGCCGCGCTTTGCGTGGCAGCCTGGTTGCAGGGTGTCGAGCCGCGCTGGTCGGTCGTTTTGTTTGGGTTATTGGGGCTGTATATGGTTTTTCTAGGGGTAGACGAGGGTTGGTTAAGCGGCCTCGAGGTTACCCCCCATCGGTTGCGCATCCGCAGTTTTGGTCGCTGGGAAGAGTACTCTTTGACCCAGATCGAAGCAGTAGATGGCCTGCGCGACGTGCTGGGGGGGGGTATGCAGATAGTGCTGATGGCAGCCCAGCGTGATCCGGTTCGTGTACCGCTGCGCCGCTATAGCAATGCTGGCCCCCTAGCCCAGGCTTTGCTGGACGCACTCTGGCTTGAAAACAAAGAGCTGGTTGTGATGCCAAGGCTTTCCCGACGCCTGGGCCAGCCGCCTTTCGGGGTGTTTTCCGCGAAGAAATCTAAACCATAGATTTCACGCCAGAAAATGGTTGCTCAGAATGTATTTGGGAATTGTAGCTCTGGAAAAGCCAGGCCAATCACTGGGTCTTTATAGCATGCAAACACCCTCTGGCCTAACTTAGGCCCTATGATTTAGCTATGGAGTTGCTTTGGGTAGGGGCAGCCTATGCACTGGGGTTGTTGGCGAGCCGTTCTGGGCTGCCGCCTTTGGTGGGCTATCTGGGGGCTGGTTTTGTGTTGTGGAGTTTGGGCCACCAGAGCAGCAACCTGCTTGGTGAAATTGCTGATATTGGTGTGTTGTTGCTGCTATTCACAGTGGGCCTGAAGCTCCGTTTTGCCAGCCTGGTGCGCCTGGAAGTGCTGGGGGTAGGGGGCATCCACCTGGTGTTGTTTGCCCTGTTGTTGGGCTTGATTACACTTCTACTGGGCCTGGGCAGCAATGCTGCGCTTTTTGTGGGGGTTGGACTGGCCTTCTCGAGTACCGTACTGGCGGTAAAGCTACTGGACGACCGAAAGGAACTATCCACCTTCCACGGACGGGTGGCGGTTGGCATCCTGGTCTTGCAAGATTTAGTCGCGGTGGGACTACTGGCATACGCAGGAGTCAAGAATCCCACGCCCTGGGCTTTGCTGTTGTTGGCACTGCCTTTGTTGCGCCCAATCGTGGGCTGGATTCTGGAAAAGAGCGGTCATGACGAACTCTTGCTGCTCTATGGGCTTGGATTGGCACTGGGTGGGGCTGGTCTGGCCAAAAGCCTGGGGGTTTCGCCTGAGCTGGGGGCCTTGCTAATTGGTGCAGCCCTGGCCGGACATTCGCAAACCTCGGAGCTTTCGCGTACCCTGTGGGGCCTGAAAGAAGCCTTCCTGGTGGCCTTTTTCCTCCAGATTGGGCTGATGGGCCTACCGGCAGCTGGGGGCCTGCCGCTGGCACTGGGCTTCTTGCTGTTGCTTCCGCTCAAGGCTGTGCTGTTCTTCGCCCTCTTCGTTGCTTTTGGGCTGCGCGCCCGCACGGCCTTTGTGACCAGTGTTTCGCTCTCGAGTTACAGCGAATTTGCCCTAATTACCAGCGTGGCCGCCGTGGAAGGCAACCTGCTGCCCGAGTCTACGGGCCAGGTGGTTGGCCTGGTCGTTGCGGTTTCGCTGGCCATAGCTGCCCCACTCAACCGCTCGGTGCACGGCTTGTTTCAGCGCTATGAAACCTTCTTGCTTCGCTTCGAGCGAAAGGGTAAACACGCCGACGACGAGCCTACCAGCCTGGGTGGAGCTGAGTGGCTGGTGGTCGGGATGGGGCGCACCGGTGGAGCTGCCTACAAAATGCTCGAGCGCCAGGGGTTCCGGGTGCTGGGGCTAGATGCCGACGAAGGCAAGCTGGATGCCCACCGCGCCAAAAAGCGCCAGGTACGCTATGGCGATGCCGAAGACCCCGAGTTGTGGGAACGCCTGGACTTGACGGGACTCGGCGGAGTGTTGCTGACCTTGCCCGATCTGGAGGCCAAAGTACGGGCCATCCAGGGACTCAAACTGCGGGGCTTTCCTGGAACCATTGCCGCTACCAGCTACCACCGCGAAGAAGACCCTGTACTGGCTGCAGCCGGTGCAACCCTGATCTCCCATCCCTTTGCTGAGGCTGGAGAACGCCTGGCTGAACGTGCCCTGGGCTTCAACCCGGTGGACGAAACAGAGGAGCCAACTCGCGTGGTGGCTGAAAACTAGTAATACCAGTTCTGTTTATGAACGACCCAAAAAGCAATGAAAGAGACCCTCGGACGCGCCCAGTGGCGCGGCAAGTGAGTGCTCACGCGCAGAGTTGGTATAATTCTTCTTACTTCCCCTCGTCGCGTTTACGTTTCATATAACCTTCAATGTTTCGCTGGCGCTCACGAGCGATGGCCAGGGCATCTTCGGGCACATCCTGGTTGATGCCACTGCCCCCCGCCACAAACGAACCATCGGCTAGAGTAACGGGGGCGATCAAGACGCTGTTGGAACCTACAAAAACCCGCTTTCCAATAGTGGTTCTATGTTTGCGCTGGCCATCGTAGTTGGCGGTGATGACCCCAGCTCCGATGTTGGATTCCTCGCCCACCTCAGCATCGCCGAGGTAGGCCAGGTGTCCGGCTTTGGCCTTTTTGCCTAAGCGGGCATTCTTGAGTTCGACAAAGTTGCCCACGTGTGCCCCTTCTTCCAGGTATGCTTTGGGGCGCAGGCGAGCAAATGGCCCAGCATCGGCCCCACCGGAGACATAGGCTTCCTCGCATACCGTGTGCGACCTGATTTTGCCTCCGGCCTCCACCGTGGTATCACTCAGCACCGCATAGGCCCCGACCTCCACCCCTTCGCCCAGCCGGGTCTGGCCGCGCAGAATCACCCCAGGCCACAGCGTCACGTCGGGGGCTAGTTCTACGGTAGGCTCGAGGTAGATGGTCTCCGGTTGAACCAGTCGTACCCCCTGGGTCATCCAGTGATCTCGCAAGCGTTGGAGCAATATCCGCTCCACCTCGGCCAGTTGGGCACGGGAATTAACTCCCAAGAGTTCGCCGGTGTCCTTAGACTCCGTAGAGGCCACTTTCTGGCCTGCTTCACGGTAGATTCGGATCAGGTCGGGCAGATAGTACTCCTTGGCCGCATTGCGATTATCTACCCGTTTCAGCTTTTCCCACAGGCTTCCATCAAAGCAGTACACGCCGGGGTTGATTTCCTTGATAGCGCGTTGCTCTGGGGTCGCATCCTTGTGTTCTACATTACCCAGGATTTCCCCACTCCCGTCTCTCAAAATGCGCCCATAGCCGGTAGGGTCATCCAGTTTCATGGTGAGCAGGGCCATTCCCGCTGCTTCGTCTTGCATCGCTTTGACCAGCCCAGTCAGCGTCTCCATCCGGGTCAGGGGGGTATCCCCCTGGGTCACCACAATAGGGCCCTGGAAGTCTGCCAGGATGGGTTGGGCCTGGGCCAGTGCATGGGCGGTGCCAAGTTGTTGTTGCTGCACCACAAAGCTCAGATTCTGGTAGCCCTCGAAGGTGTTGCGTACCTGTTCAGCCCCATAACCCACCACCACCACAACCCTATCTGCGCCGCTGGCAAAAGCTGTATCAATGCAATAGCCGACCAGGGACTTCCCCAGCAAGGGATGCAGAACCTTGGGTAGTTTGGATTTCATGCGGGTTCCTAAACCCGCCGCCAGAACAACCACCGCGTGTGCCATAAACACTCCAATTCTATCGCTGAATAGCAACGATACACGTTCAACCCCTAACCAGGAAGCCTCGGCGCATTACTGCATGGGTACTTGGCCCGACTGCGTATGGAAAGCGGGGTTTACCGCTTGTTCTTTTTGGGCTTGGCAGGAGCTGGTTTGGCAATTGGGGTAGCAGGAACCGCCGCTACCGGAGGGTTTTCCCTAGAACCTTTCCAACGCATCAACAATACAATAGCCACAATAATTAACGGGATCGAGACAATCTGGGTTGCGGTAAATAGGCCGATGCCGGCTTGTTCATTCAGATAAGACTTGATCCACAGCGGGTTGAGCCGGAAGGTTTCCTCGAAAACCGATCGCAGCACGCTGTACCACAACACAAACTGCCAGAAGACATAGCCATAAGCCCGGTTCTGCCGCAACCAGTAAATGGCCAGCAGCAGCAAAACCACCCCGATCAAGACCCCATAGAGCTGGGTGAAATGGACGGGGCCACGCACAATGGCTTCGGGGGCACAGCGAGCCACCTCGCTGATATCGGCGATGCCAGGGCAGACACCTGGAAAGCCGCTGGCCGAAGCAGGCCAGGTGAAACCAATAGGCCAGTTGGTCAAGCGTCCCACGGTGTCGGAGCCGTTCATGATGTTGCCAAAGCGCCCTGCCGCAACCCCTACTGCAATCCCCGGCACCACTGCATCCAGATAGGCCCAGACCGGGATTTTGTTGCGGTAGTAGTGATAAACAAAGGGAATCACCCCCCCAATAATGGCTCCGTGAAAGGAAAGCCCTCCCTGCCAGATATAAAAGGCCGAAGCAGGATTTGCACTATAGTCACCTGGGCTGGTCAGCACATAGCCCACCCTGGCCCCGATGACGCCCCAGATTACGGCCCAGAAAGCAATTTGCTCAAAGCGGTCGGGGTCGTGACCCCAACTTTTGAGGATACGCTTGGCAATTTCGAAAGAAGCAAATATCGCCAATACCAGAAACAGCCCATACCAGCGTATTTGCAACGAACCGATTTCGATCAGGATTGGATCCATCTACGCCTCCAGCTATGAAGATAGCTTCTTGGATAAGCGCTCGAGGGTGAACTTGCCCTCGAGCAGCACCTTGCCCTCTTTCAGCAGCACCGGAACCCTGAAAGTATAGGCTTTTTTCAAGTTCTCATCCGCATCTACGTCCTGGAAAACATACGTGATGCCCTGTGCCGCCAGCATGACCTCGGCTTCCTCGCAGAGGCGGCAGCCTTTCCGACTGATGAGCACATAGTCCATCTAAAATCCAAGTATAGCCCGTATCAAAAGAAGGCGCTGGAAAAAGCTACGATTGTGGACTGTTGTGGTTTAGGCATTGTCAGCTCACTGTTGATGGTCTACTCCCATAGGTATTCGTCCAAAAAGTCTAGAAAATGGCCTGAATTACCAGAATACCCATTACCAGATGGATCAAAAACTTCCCAGCCAGACCGCCCAGCAGGCCCAGCACCGCACCCCAGGCTCCGCGCAGCGCATTCTCGGCGGAGCGACCGGCTACCAGTTCGCCTACATAAGCGCCAACCCATGGCATCAGGAACAACCCCAGCGGCGGCAGGATAAAAATGCCCATAATGCCGCCTATGAAGGCACCCCATACCCCTTGGCGACTACCGCCGAAGTGTCTGGCCCCCAACGCACCGGCAATATTATCCACCAACGAGGATAGAACCGTCAGCCCCGCCAAGCCGACCCAGATGGGTAGGGAAAGCTCACTGAACCCCACCAACAGTTCATGCAGCAGAGCCGTCCCGACAATAATGAACCCGGCAGGCACCACTGGGATAAAGGTCGCAAAAAGCGCCACCGCCCAGACCACCACGAAAAGCCAGTCGGCAAAGGCGTTCACGTGCTCGAGTGTAACAGCCGTAGATGAGAAGCAGGGACTCCAGCACGTATAGCAAAATCGCAAAAAGCCCTCTGGGCAAAAGGATGGTTGAGAAAAACCCTATTCAAGAACCCCATCGGCCTTAGACTCTTGAAATATATGGGCGCCAGACTTCGCCGATACTTCCTTACCGGCCTGCTATCCACACTTCCTATAGCCGTGACCGTATACGTATTGGTATGGGTCTACAATTGGTCGAACAGCATCATCGGCAGCATTCTGCGTACCATAGATGCCGAGCCATCCAGATGGTTATTGCCTTTTTTGCCGATTTTGGGAATAGTGGTGACCCTGGGGCTCGTAGCGCTGGTAGGAGCGCTGGCCGGCAACTATGTGGGTCGTCTGCTTTTCGGGGCCATTGATCGAAGCATCAAAACCATCCCTCTGGTACGCGAGGTGTACAATGCCGTGCAGCAAATATCCCACACCTTGTTGGGACAGCCAGAAGTGCAGTTTCAGAGAGCCGCTCTAATCGAGTATCCCCGCAAAGGTCTGTATATTCTCTGCTTCATTGCCAGCCCCCAGGTGGGGCGGAAACTATCCCCGTTGCCGGAAGGCTACACGGTGGTGCTGGTTCCGACCAGCCCGGTTCCAGCCTCCGGGATGGCAATAATCGTTCCTGCCGCGGATGTGATCCCGCTGGATATCAGTATTGAGGATGCCCTCAAATACGTGGTTTCAGCGGGATTTATCTTGCCCGACGGAAAAGTCAAACAACTGACCGAGGTCAGCTCCATTGCGCCCAATTCTTGACATCAGCGCAAACCGTGCGACTCCCCTGGTTTTTCACCAAACTGTTCCTGGGCTTGCTCCAGGTACTGCAATAAGGTCGTCAGATCGGGGAAGTGCTGGGTCTCTCCCCCATCGGCAGGTTTGACCGATGCTTTGACGGTGCCATCCGGCCCTTGCCACATCCGAACAATGAGTGTCACCGCCTTTTGGCGCATGACTCCCCCTTTCATGGCTTCAGCGTAGCGGGTCGGGCGTTATATTCGCGTTACTACTGAAATGGAGAGGGGGCGCAGGGAGCACTCCCTTCATGTGAGAAAGACATCGAGGTAGAAGAAGATGAAGGAGAGCAGCCAAAGCAGAGGTTTCTTTTTTCCCTCCTGGCAGTTATTCTCTTATTTCACAGCTCTCATGCTGGATTCCCCGGTCATCTGTCCCGCCAGGACAGCGCTAGCATGAGCACATGGAAACGATTTCACGTACCGGTAAGGCCCTTGGACGCAGCGAAGTTGAAAAGGTCTATCAGAGCAAGTTGGCTGACCTTGAGCTTGCAGCCGGAATGATCAAGAGCAACTCGAGAATCTATGTCTCGGGCAATGCCGCCACCCCCACGCCTCTGTTAGAAGTCTTAGCTAAACGCAAAGACGAGTTGGAAAATGTCGAGCTGGTTCACTTACTCCAACTGGGCTCAGACCCCTTTCTGGCACCAGAGATGGAAGGCCGCTTTCGCCGCCGTTCACTTTTTGTAGGCCCTGCCGACCGGGAAGCCGTCAACAGTGGACGAGCCGACTATGTGCCCATCTCGTTGCATCAAGTCCCCTGGCTGTTCAAGCGCGGCGTGTTACCCCTGGACTATGCCCTGGTGCAGGTTTCCCCGCCGGACGAATTTGGCTTTGTCAGCCTGGGGGTAGAAATCATTGCTGCCAAGGCTGCGGTGGAGAGCGCCCGGCGGGTGATCGCACTGGTAAACCCACAGATGCCGCGCACCCTGGGAGATACCTTTGTACATGTGTCCAAATTTGCCGCTTTTGTAGAGGTAGACTTCCCGCTTCCGGTACTGCCTCGAGACAGCTTTGGCGAGGTTGAGGCCAAGATCGGCAAGTACGTAGCTGACCTTATTGACGATGGTTGTACTTTGCAGATGGGGATTGGGGCCATTCCGGATGCAGTGCTGGCCAACCTGACCGGAAGGCAAGACCTGGGGGTGCACACCGAAATGATTTCCGATGGGGTGATGGAAGCCCTCGAGAAAGGGATTGTGACCGGGCAACGCAAGAGTCTGCTCCCCGGCAAGGTAGTAGGAACCTTCGTATTGGGTTCCGAGCGGCTATACCGCTTTGTCCATAACAACCCCCTCTTTGAGATGCGACCCGCCGATTGGGTCAACAACCCCTTCAACGTAGCCCGCAACGACAACATGATTGCCATTAACTCGGCCCTCGAGGTAGATACCACCGGACAGGTATGTGCCGACTCGATTGGTACAAGAATTTACTCCGGCTTCGGCGGGCAGCTCGACTTTATTCGAGGCGCCGCAGCCAGCAATGGTGGAAAGCCTATCATTGCCTTGCCCAGCACTGGTAAGAACGGCACCCTGAGTCGTATCGTCCCCTTGCTGAAAACCGGGGCAGGGGTTGTGACGACAAGGGCCGATGTTCACTACGTCGTGACCGAATATGGTGTGGCCGAACTCTTCGGAAAGAGCCTGCGCGAACGCGCTCGAGCCCTAATCGGTATTGCTCATCCCAACTTCCGTGAAGAACTCAGCAAAGCCGCTTTCGAGCGTGGTTTGCTGCCCAAAGGCTATCCTGGTTTTGCCTCAACTAGCTAGATTTGGCAGTTTCAATCACTGGTCTCTGGTCGGTGGGCATCAAATTATCACCTGTCAATGCAAGGCTCTGAACCACCGAAGCAGTCCGCCAAACCGCATGGCAATGGTGGATTGCTTCGCGGGCCCATCTCGGTTTCAAATGAACCACACAGCTATGCTGCGCCATAGTAAGTTTGTCAAATCCTGGAGGCCCATCTTTCAAGTTGCATCTTCCAAGGCGCAGTACCCCGATGCATGCCAGGCTGGTTAAGCGACAAAGATACCGTGGAAACGCTTAGACTTGGAAAACCGCACACCGTCGCCTCGCAGCCTCGGGAGCAGGAATTTTTTTGCGGCAACTGCCCTACAGCATTTCCCACGAGAGCTTGCTTCAAGTACCTCATACAGGGCTATTCAACATAAACTGCTGGGCCAAATGCCGAAAATGGCTCAATTTGGATTGCGAATTACCAAGGATTCGTCAAAACCCAGAGCCTGGTACATCTGGTCAATGCTATGCGAGATATCGGTAGTGGTCTTCTCAACCTGGTCTATATATTGCGGCACTAGGGGATCATGCTGGCGCACATCGTCACAGAAGATCTGCCAAAATTTTCGTACGCTCGCCAACCCTTCGCTCAGCTTAGGTTCTCGACTGACCCAGGACTTAAAGGCGGGGTGGGATTCGACCCTGCATAAACGAAAGCTTTCTGTCTCAATTTGCACCAGCAAATTTTGAATGCGTAGATGAATAGACATGTCTTATGTTAGCCGAATTTGCGGCATGGGTAGCGTAAACTGGGGCGTGAACCGTCATAGCAACTCTACAATGCAACCACCGATTTAGTGACCGAGGATTCATAGGCGGCCAGCGCAACCTGCATGGCCTGAAAGCCATCGTTCCAGGTCACGCTCGGCAGACGCTTCTCGCGGATGCTGGCAACGAATTCCTCCAGCATGGCCTGGTTGGGGTCGGGGCCAAAACCTACCCAGCTTGGGTTTCGTGAAGCACGGCGTGAATAGAGTATCAGGTGCTGGGCAAAAGAATCCATCACAACAGTACCTTTCTCCCCCACAACCTCCATTTTGAGGTGGCCCCAGCGGGGGTACCAGGTGGGGCGACTCCAGCTACAGTCAAATTTCACCAGGCCATCTTTGAAGAGCTCCTGGCTCCTACAACCGGGTTAGGTCTCGGTGGATGCCTGGGCATAGGGGATTCATCAGAAAGCGACATAAAAGCTGTTTAGAACAGCTGTTTAGCCTATATTCAAAATTTACCTCGTGATTCCTGCCCTTGACAAACTGCCAGACCCTCGTCCATATACTTAGCCGTATGCCGGATTCGACCTTGATTGTAGTGGAATCACCCGCCAAGGCCAAAAGCATTCAGAAAATGCTGGGAGCTGGGTATGAGGTGCGGGCCAGCAAGGGCCACGTTGCCGACCTGCCCGAGCGTGACCTTGGGGTGGATATCGCAGCAGACTTCGCGCCGCAATATGAAGTTAAAAAGGATAAACAACCAGTGGTAGATGACCTCAAGAAAGCCGCCCGGGGTAAGCGGGTGCTAATCGCCACCGACCCCGACCGCGAAGGTGAGGCAATTGGCTGGCATGTAGCCAGGTTGCTGGATCTCAACCCACAAAATGCATTGCGGGTGGAGTTCCACGAGATTACCCCCAAGGTGGTTCGGGCCGCGGTACAACAGCCTCGCCCCATTGACCAGAGCCTGGTGGACGCCCAGCAGGCCCGGCGGGTGTTGGATCGGCTGGTGGGCTACCAGCTTTCGCCGGTGCTCAGCATGGAGTTCCGGCGCAGGGCCTTATCAGCAGGCCGGGTACAGTCGGTAGCACTACGGCTGTTGGTCGAGCGCGAGCAGGAAATAGAAGTGTTTGTGCCACAGGAGTACTGGACGATTGAGGGGCAGTTTGCGTCGGAAGGCCAGAAGTTCAAGGCCATGCTCTATAGCGTGGGCCAGGAGCGGCTCCAGACCGGCAACCAATTCCTCATCACCAACGAGAGCCAGGCCAGGGAGATCACCCGCCAGGCCCAGGCCGCCCAGGGCTATCGCATCAGCAGCATCGAGCAGCGTGAGCGCCGCCGCAACGCTGCTGCCCCCTTCATCACTTCCACCCTCCAACAGGCGGCCAGCAGCCGCCTGGGCTGGACGGCCAGCCGCACCATGCGGATTGCTCAAAGGCTTTATGAAGGCGTGGATTTGCCTGAGGGTACGGTAGGTTTGATTACCTATATGCGAACCGACTCGACACGGGTCTCGCAGGAAGCGCTAACCGAGGTGCGGCAGTTCATCCCCAGCCATTTTGGCCCCAACTACTTGCCCGAAAAACCCAATATTTATGCTGGCAAAAAGGCCGCCAATGCGCAGGATGCCCACGAAGCCATTCGCCCTACCTCGGCCACCCGTACCCCGGATTCAATCAAGAAGCATCTGGAAGATGAGGAGTTCAAGCTCTATCAGCTCATCTGGCAACGCTTTGTGGCCTCGCAGATGACCCCCGCCATCTTCGACCAGACCACCGTGAATATTGCGGGGGGGGTATTTTTGTTCAGGGCGGTGGGATCGGTGCTCAAGTTTGATGGGTTCTTGCGGGTTTATGGGCGAGAGGAGGGCGACGATGCCGAAAACCTGCTCCCGCCCTTGCGGGAAAACGCTGCTGCCACGCTGTTGGGCCTCGAGCCCGAGCAACACTTTACCGAGCCACCGCCACGCTTTACCGATGCCAGCCTGGTCAAGGTGCTCGAAGAGATGGGCATTGGGCGACCCTCGACGTATGCGCCCACCATTGATACGCTGGAGCGCCGCAGCTACCTCGAGCGTTCGGGCAAATCGCTCAAACCTACGCCGCTTGGTCGCGAGGTAACGGGCTACCTGGTACAGAGTTTTCCCGACGTGGTGGCCTATGACTTCACGGCCCAGCTCGAGACCCGCCTTGACGATATCGAGGAGGGCAAGGCCCTATGGCCGGGAGTGGTGCGGGAGTTTTATGAGCCTTTTCTCAAGGATTATGCCAGGGTTCCACAGAAGCTCTGTCCTACTTGTGGACGCCCCATGGAGCTTAGGGTCTCGAGGTTTGGGCAGTTCCTGGGATGCACCGGCTATCCCGAGTGCAAGTACACCGAACGGCTGGAAATAAAGAAAGAACCTGAAGCCATTGGTGAAACCTGCCCTTCGTGCCACCAGGGACAGTTGGTGCGTCGTCATGGCCGCTACGGGACTTTTATAAGCTGCAACCGCTACCCAGTATGCAAATATACCCGCGATGAAGCCCCGTCTACTGGTATCGAATGCCCCAAATGCCATGCGGGCGAGGTCGTACAAAAGACCAGCAAGCGTGGCAAGCCCTATTACCGTTGCAACAACCAAACCTGCGACTTCCTGGTATTCGATCCGCTGGTACAGGAGAAGTGTCCTATTTGCGGCTGGAACGATATGGCCAAGGGCCGCTCTGGCAAGCGAGCCTGCTCCAACCCTAGTTGCGAACGCTACGGCGGCCCCGATCTGCAAGCCCTAAACGAGCGCCGGGCCGAGCGCGGGGCGAAGAGTAGAACAAAAACCAAAGGCAAGGGCAGCGGAAAACCCACTGCACCCTCGGCGACCTGGGCCGACCTCGAGCCCTTCATAGCAAGGGTGGGTCTGCCCGCCGACCAGGCCGAAGTAGCGCGGCGTACCCGGGGACAGCAAAAAGCTGTGGCTGCGGTAGCCACGCAGCTCAACCAGCCTGAAGAAACCATTCTGAAGCTCTTCCGCCAGGCCATGTTCAAGCTGCGCATGGAGTATGGAAAAAGCAAATCGGTCAAGGGCGAGGGTCGAGGGGCTCAGGGAAAAGCCAAAACCAGGCGCAAAGCAAAAAAAGTGAAATCCAGCGAACCCAGCGCAACCTGGGCCGACCTCGAGCGCTACATAAACCAAGCGGGTCTGTCCGATGAACAGGCTCAAGTAGCCCGCCACAGCAAAGGACAACATAAGGCCGTGGCCGAAGTCGCCATGGCCTTGGGTAAATCTGAGGACGATACCCTCAAGCTCTTCCGTCAGGCCATGTTCAGGCTGCGTATGGAGTATGGCAAAGCCCGCAAAGAAGCAGTGGCCTGAAGCACGCTGACCCTTTGAAACTCGGTGCTTGACAATATGAAACTCCACCTAGTGCGACTGGCCAAACGCCAGGGAGAAGCCCGTTTCCCCGGTATTGAAGGGTTTCGCTCGTACCTGCTGACCCAGCCCGAGCAGGTCAATGAGGCCCGCCTGTACCTATTGCTCGAGGGCGAGGTGGTGATTGACTTACCCGATAAGAGCTATTTGCACTTGCGCAAAGGCGAGGCGGCCCACCTCGAGGAGCCCCACCTGATTTCCCCCATTGACCCCAGCGTGATTGCCATCTGGAAACTGCCATAAGGGTTTCCGAGCTTTTGGCTTCTGGCCCTTTCAATGGAATAGCGGCAAAATATCAGCAAACCCCCAGGGAATTGCGCCAGGAAAGCGGTCGCCGCGCCCGGCGGTTTCGCAGCTTACAGCGCTTCTACATTACGCTCGCATCCAGTGACGTGCCCCGCCGATGGCAGTACGCAGGAAACGTATCGCAGTTTTCGCTATTTTTGCCGCTGTTCCCAGCGGCAAAAAATAAGCTTGGAACAGCACTTCTCCTTGTGAGGATTGCGGTATTCTTTCTGAAAACCGCTCTAAGTGGCCCTGTACAGCTCGAGGTTTCACGGTACGGGGTACCTGAAGCAAGCTTTAGGAGCAAGCTCTCGAAGCAAGCTTTAGGAGCAAGCTCTAGTGGGAAACTGTCTCTGTGGCGCAACTTAATCCTGAAAAGGAAAAGCTTCTGGCTCAAAGCTTTTGGCCCGCAGCCGATCCCAGGGAAGCTCGTCGAGGGGGTAGTATTTGTCGGCTTGTTGGGCCAAACGATACGACGAAAGCACCTGGAAGGTGGTGTTCTCGGCCTGTTTGCCCATGTCTTGAATGACCTTGAGCACCTCGGCAAAATCGCCATCGCCCGAAACCAATACCGCCACATCGTAGGCATCGGCATAGGCCAGCTTGAGCATGTCAATAGCGATCTGAATATCTACGCCTTTTTCCACAAAACCATCGCCCCGGCGCTCTAAACGCCCCAAACGCACCATCACATAGGGCACCCGCTTCAGATAGTTGAGAAAACTCTGGTGGGCTTTGGCAGCCGGGTCTTCATTGGGCAAGGGGGCATTGTAGTAGTAGGCCCGCAACAGCGAACGCCCCGCCGCAAGCGCAGAGACGAAATTGATAAAGTCCAGCCGATAGTCGGTTCCAAGCGTTGAAACCAGCCCTTTATAAAGGTTGCTTCCATCAATAAATACCGCCACACGATCCATGGTTGTAGTCATGATAGTGGGCTATTAACACCAACAAAGTATCGCCCAGCCATTTTCTGTTTGTTTTTTAGAAATCCCAAACCGGTCAAATACTATCCAGGAGTACATCTCCATGCATGTTCTGCTCCATGTTATCTATACTGAGGTACTTTTCAAAAAGAACCCTTCAGCCTGAAGGTTTGTTTCCGCCCACAAGCCCATGGTGGTGCAATATGCAGATTGCTGTGTGTAGACCCAACAAGAGTTTTTGAGCAGGCTTCAAATATGTTGCCTAAACTCCCGCAAAATCCCCAGTACTTCATCCACATCGGCCTGGGTATGTTCGGCTGAGACCTGGAAGCGAATAGAGTCTTCACCCCTGGGAACCACTGGATACACAATCGCCGTAGCGAGAACCCCCTGTTCACGCAAAAAGCGTACCAGGCGGTTGGTTAGGGCCCCATCCCGCAAAACCAGTGGCACCACCGGATGTGCACCTGGAAAGGACTCATACCCAAGAGAAAGCAGGCCCTGGCGAAAGCGTTGGGTCATGGTATGGAGGTGATGCAGGCGTTCCTGGCCCTCGGCACTATCCAGCAGTTTCAGCGAAGCCGCCGCCGCCGCCGCCTCACCCGGCGTGATGGGGTTGGAGTAGATGTACATGGGCGAGGTTTCCCGCAGATAGGCGACCAGATCCGCTGAACCCACCACATAGCCCCCATTCACCCCAAAGGCTTTGCCCAGGGTACCAATCAAAATATCAGCATGGGCAGCAGTGTATTCCTCGGTTCCCCGCCCGGTGGAGCCGAAAGCACCCACCCCATGCGAGTCATCCACGATCAAAATGACATTTTCAGCAAATTGGCTATCGAATCGTTGGACAATCTGCGAGATTTCTGCCAACGGCGCGTGCGAACCGCGCATACTAAACACCCCATCGGTCAGAACCAAGACCCGCCCAGCACCCAAGGAGACGGCTTTTTGCAGGGCTTGTTCCAAGCCTTTCAGCTCGAGGTGCTTGTAGACCATTTTCTCCAGAGGCCGCGCTAAACGAACCGCATTGATGATGCAGTTGTGGTTGAGTTCATCGCTAATCAGCACGGTTTTATCGCTGGTCAGGGGTACCACCACGCTCAGCACGGTGGCGTAGGCCGAGGAGAAGAGCATGGCGGCCTCGCGCTGATGAAAATCCGCCAGACGGCGCTCCAAATCCACATGGGGCATATAAGTGCCGCTAATAAACCGCACCGCACCTGGCCCCACCCCGAAGCGCTCTATGGCTGCTTCCTCAGCCTTCTTGAGGGCCAGATGCCCCGACAGACCCAGGTAGCTGTTGGAGTTCATACGAATAAAGGGCTTGGCCCCCTGGCCTTCTAACAGATAGCGCGGCCCCCTGGTGCCTTGTGGTGACAATACCCCCACCACCACCGCTTCATGCCCTTTGCGGCGGCCTTCTTGCTCGAGGGCTTTGACACTCTGGCGCAAAACTGAGGTTAGACGACTCAAAGGCATTTCAAGCCTCCTTCGGCTCGGTGTGTTCAGAAAGTTTTTCCAGCATATCCACCGTCATGCCCGCTAGGTCAAACTGCGGCTTCCAGCCCCATTCTGCTTGTGCTGCACTATCGTCGAGGCGGTAGGGCCAAGACTCGGCTATGGCCTGGCGAACCGGGTCTATCGCGTAGTGCATCTTGAAATCGGGTCGGTGCTTCTTAATCTCGGCGGCTAGTTCTGCGGGGGTGCAGCTAAACGCAGTGATGTTGAAGGCATTGCGGTGACGCAGGCGCTGAGGGTCGGCCTGCATCAGCTCGAGGGTAGCCCGAATCGCATCGGGCATGTACATCATCGGCAGCCGGGTATCCGGCCCCAGGAAGCAGGTGTACTGGCCGCGTTTTAGGGCCTGGTGAAAAATCTCCACCGCATAATCGGTGGTGCCCCCGCCCGGAGGAGCGGTGTAGGAAATCAAACCAGGATAGCGCAAACCCCGCACATCTAGACCAAAGCGCTGGGCGTAGTAGTCACACAACAACTCACCCGCCACCTTGGTCACACCGTAGAGGGTATTGGGACGCTGGATGGTGTCCTGGGGGGTAGGGTCGTGGGGTGTGTTGGGGCCGAAAGCGGCAATCGAGCTGGGCACAAAAACCTGGCAGCGGGCCTGCCGCGCTACCTCCAGAACCTTGTGGAGCCCTTCCATATTGACGCGCCAGGCCAATTCGGGTTGGGCTTCGGCCCGGGCCGAAAGAATGGCTGCGAGGTGGTAGATAGCATCAATGCGATAGCGCTCGAGCACGGCACGCAACCCCGCTCCATCGGTACAGTCCAATAGCTCGAAAGGGCCTTCCAACGATGGATGATCGGGCGTAGAAGGGCGTAGGTCGGTCGCTATCACCCGGTCTGCCCCAAAACCTGCCCGTAACGCCGGTACCAGCTCCGAACCCACCTGCCCCAACGCACCTGTCACCAGAACCTGTTTCATATGGCATTATCGTATGCCCAGTGCCCAGGGACTTCCCTCCTGACCTACCCCTGGTACGCTCACGCCAGCACCTCCTCCATCGGCGTTTTTGGCTTCAATCCGACAGCTCCCTGGCAGACTTGGTCATCGCTTTAAGGGCCGGCTTGAGTAGTAGCTCGTACGTTGCAACCGACCCGGCAATGCCGGTGGCTACCTGCAGCAGCAGATTCTGGATATCCAGGCCGCAGTACACCACGCCCGCCGCCAGTGAAGCGACCAGGTTGAGGCCGGCAACCACCTGCTTGGGATGCGACTGCACCCAGGGAATGCGCTTGAGCCCCTGTACAACCAGTGAGATGATGGGCCCCTGGCCCAGCAGCCAGATGGCAAAACCCAACACTTTACATACGTCCATACACACCTCCTCTCCTCGCGGCAAAGAAAAACCCCCGACTGGGGTCGGGGGAATAGCTTGCCGAGATTAGTCCGTAGGCTTTTATCATATACAACCAGAGAGCCAGCGAAAGAGGGGCATGGGGTTGG
>JBBIUP010000010.1:0-36422 GCA_037440185.1 Meiothermus sp.
TGATACCCGAGTCGCGCAGGTTCATGGCATGGGCGTGGCCCTGTGAACCAAAGCCAAGGATGGCAACGGTCTTGTCTTTGATGAAGCCGATATCTGCGTCCTGGTCGTAATAAATCTTCATTCTTTTCTCCTCATCGAAGGTCGAAGGATAGCTCTTGAACCTCTTCACACAAAACAAAAGATGGGACTATGCCATCCTAGACAGCCTTCTTTTCGCGTACCTTGAGCACCTGCTCACCCCTGGACATCCCTACCGCGCCCGAGCGCATGACCTCCAACAGGCCATAAGGCCGCATGGCCTCCACAAAGGTGGTGATCTTGTGGGAGTCGCCGGTGAGTTCGAAGATGATGGATTTCTTGGCCACATCCACGATCCGGGCGCGGAAAGCCTCGGCAATATCCTTGATCTCGAGCCTTTCCTCCATCCCGGCGATACTCACCTTGACCAGCGCAAGTTCGCGCTCGACATGAGGTTCAGAGTGGTCGGTTACTTTAATAACCTCAATCAATCGGTTGAGCTGCTTCTCAACCTGCTCTAAAACCGCATCGTCACCTGAAACCACCAGTGAAATCCGTGAAAGCCCTTCCTGGTGGGTGCGCCCCACCGCTAGCGATTCGATGTTGAAGCCCCGCCGGGCGATCAGGCCCGAAATGCGTTGCAGAACGCCGGGGTTGTCTTGGACGAGCACAGAAACCAAGTGTCTCATAGGAAATCTCCGATTTCGCTAATATTGCGGATAGCCGATAGCTAATGGCTGGGAACGGGTGGATTTTGGTGATCAGCTGTGGACTATAGGCTCTAGCCCGCCACTGTCTCCCTAGGGTTCTCGATAATCATGTCCTCCGCGGCACCCCCGGAAGGAATCATGGGGAACACCCCTTCTTCGTGGTAGACCCTTGCCTCCAAGAGCACCGGGCCTGGATGGCTCAACACTTCCTTAACGGTCTCGTGGAGTTTGGTCTTGTCGGTAAGGGTGATACCCTTGATGCCATAGGCTTCGGCCAGCTTGGCAAAGTCGGGGTTGGAGTCGGCTAGGTACACTTCGCTGTAACGCTTGGCATGGAACAGGTCTTGCCACTGCCGCACCATGCCCAAAAAACCGTTGTTGAGAATTACGATCTTGACATTCAGGTTGTGCTTTTTGAGGGTGGCCAACTCTTGCAAGGTCATCTGAAAGCTGCCATCACCATCGAAATCAATGACGGTTTCGTTGGGACGGGCCAGTGCCGCTCCAATCGCAAAGGGCAAACCCACCCCCATGGTTCCCAGGCCACCGGAGTTGATCCACGAACGCGGCGCGTCGAACTTGTAGAACTGGGCAGCAAACATCTGGTGCTGCCCCACCCCCGAAGTCACCACCGCCTTACCCTGGGTGGCTTCCCAGAAAGCCTGGATCACTTCCTGGCTTTGCAGGTGGGGCTTGGGTTTCCAGGCAAAGGGGTGTTTGCTCTTCCACTCTTCTAGTTGCCCCCACCACTTGGCAATACTCAGCTTCTGGGCTCCCTTGGTCATCTCTGCCGCCACCCATTTGGCGTCGCCCACCACCGGAATGGCGGTCTTGACCAGCTTGCCAATCTCGGCAGGGTCAATATCCACATGGATAATGGTGTGGGCATTAGGGGCAAAACGCGAAACCTTGCCGGTCACCCGGTCGTCAAAGCGCAGACCTATGGCCAGAATGGTATCGGCATGATGGATGCCCCGGTTGGCTGCCACCGAGCCGTGCATCCCCGGCATCCCCAGGCACTGCGGATGGGTTCCAGGAAAAGCCCCCAGCCCCATTAAGGTTGGAATCACCGGGATGCCCGATTTTTCGGCAAAAGCTATGATCTCGGAGGCCGCGTTTTGCGCCCCTCCCCCTACCATCAAGATTGGCTTTTCGGCTTTTTGCAGGGCTTCCAGCGCCCGCTCAATCTGGCGGGGATGCCCTTTGAAGGTGGGTTTGTAGCCTGGCAGATCCACTTCCACATCGAAGGTGCCGCCAAACTCGGCTTGTTGAACATCTTTGGGAAAATCAATCAGCACCGGGCCAGGCCGCCCAGTGGAGGCAATATAGAAGGCCTCAGCGATCACCCGTGGGATATCGTTGACGTTGCGTACCTGTATGTTGTGCTTGGTCACCGGCTGGGTAATGCCCACCACATCCGCTTCCTGGAAGGCATCAGTGCCAATGAGGGCCTGGGGGACGTTGCCGGTGAGGGCAACAACAGGCGTAGAATCCATCAGGGCATCCTGCAATCCTGTAACCAGGTTCAAAGCTCCCGGCCCCGAGGTAGCCATGCAGACCCCCACCCGGCCCGAGGTCCGTGCATAAGCAGTAGCCGCGTGCACACCCCCCTGCTCGTGCCGCACCAACACGTGGCGGATGGGTGAGTCGTAGAGGGCATCGTAGGTGGGCATGATGGTGCCCCCGGGATGCCCAAAGATGATGTCCACGCCCTGCTTTTCCAGGGCTTTGAGGATAGCGGCGGCTCCATTCATATTCTCTCCCGTTCTTCAAAAAACCACCCCCCGGCTATTCGGGGGGCTTTAGGATGCGCTTCTAAGCTCTTAGCTACACCAGATCCCCCGTGGGCCTAATAATTACTAGGCCTACTACGACTAGGGTTAGGCTGCTGCGCAAAACCATCTTGTGAAAGAGCTTACAGGTGTTTGGTATACCGTGTCAAGACAAAGGTTTTTTTGCAACAGACCCCATGAAGAGCAAGAACCGGTAGCTCTGGATATAAGCTGTCAACAGGCCGATTCCCCTCCAAGGGCAGTTTTCAAATGAAGAGTCCGGCGGGTGGCTTTGAAAACCGCAAACCATCACCTCACAGTCCCGGGAGCAGGTAGCCTTATGTGGCAAATATACTAGAAAACAGAGTCTGGCTCACTTAAAACACTGTTGCAAGCGATAGGCGATTTCCTGCACAGCTTTTTTCGCGTGTTCCCGCCCGTTCTCAATAAATACTGTGCGGGTATCTGAGCCGAACCCTGCGCTGCCCGCCACAAAGAGCCCCTTCAGACTGGTCTCGTAGGCTTCGGATAGCAGCGGTGCATCCCCCTGGTATTCCACTTTGGAGGCCCTCAGCAAGGCATCCACCGCTTTATAGCCAATGTTAATCAGGACAAAATCGCAAGGGAGTCTGAGGATTGGGTTGCCTTCTGTTGGTTGCGCCTTAACTTCGACCACCACTTCGCGCTGGGTAATCTCTCGAACAGTGGCATTCAGCAGCAGTTTGATTGAACCCTCCTTCACCCGGTTGTCGAAGTCGGGCTTGAGCCAGTATTTGACCCTGGG
Organism: Meiothermus sp.; assembly: GCA_037440185.1. GTDB lineage: Bacteria > Deinococcota > Deinococci > Deinococcales > Thermaceae > Meiothermus. The sequence continues at coordinate 3,285 of JBBIUP010000010.1, forward strand.
ACGGATTTCGGCCTCGTGGTGGATGACCGTGACCTTGGCTCCGGCGCGATAGAGCTCGAGGGCAGCCTCCACCGCACTGTTAGAACCCCCTACCACGACCACCTTCTGGTTCCAGTACGGCAGGTTTTCGTCCAGGCCATAGCGCACATGGGGCAGATTTTCGCCGGGTACACCCAACCGGTTGGGGTTGTCATAGTAGCCAGTACTGACCAGCACAAAGCGGGTCTGCAACTCGCTTTCCCCGTCGCGGTCGCGGTAGCCTACCTTGAACCGGCCCAAGTCCGGGCGGATAGAGGTGGCTTCTGTGTAGGTGCGGATCTCCAGCTCTTCGTTTTCGGCCACTCGACGGTAGTATTGCAAGGCTTCGCGGCGGGTGGGCTTGGGCGCTAGCGCAGGGAAGGGATGACCCCCGATCTCGATGTTCCTGGCTTCGCTGAAGAAGATGGTTTCTTTGGGCCAGCGATAGATGGTGTTCACCAGGGTTCCTTTTTCCAAAACGACCGTGCGAATGTTGGCGCGCCTGGCCTCGATGGCTGCCGCCAGCCCAACCGGCCCTGCTCCGATGATGACGAGATCCCACATGAGCTCGAGAATACCGATTTCTGCTTGCCACGATTGTTACCTTTGGTTTCATACGTATTCCACATCAAGAAATTTGGAGGTATGGTTGGTAGCACCAACTGCGGCCACACTGCAACAATTCCCATCAACAAAGGCGCTGTCTCTATAGCCGAAATTTCTGTATGGTTACATAGATTTCACCATCGCGTTTGCGGTCTTTACAGAGTGGCTCAACATTCGCGCCAGCAGCCGCGCCAAGACCAAGCCGGTGCATTTGCATAGTGCATATGAGGAAGGAGCGGCCACTGAAAGCCGCGGATTAAGCGCAAAAAGCTAAGGCTAGTGGTTTGGTAAGTTAAAGATTGATATGCCATAAAGTCCCCGAAGCGAAGCGCTCAAAGCAACTCCCGGACATTAGAGGGGCTAAATCCATCTCAGAAATTAAGTTACCAGAGCACTTAGAGGGGTTCTCGGAAAGAATCTCGCAATCTCCACAAGTAAATCGTAAATAAGCTCAGCATGAGGATGATCGCAGCTCAGGCTGTGCAAAGCGCTAACGATGGGTACAACCAGGTTTCTACCAAATCCTCGAGGAATATATAGAGTCTTCATAAGTCGACTTATAAATAATCAATCCAGGAGTTAAGTAATATGAAAAAGACCCTTGTAATTGCCTACTTATTCAAGGTATTGTTAAGCAATTCAATAGCTTTGGCGGGCCTTGCAGCCATCATCGCATCAAGCCCGCTTAATGGTGATGTGGAGGCACATGATGCAACGAATCGCTATTTCTGGTAAGGGCGGCAGCGGGAAGACCACCATCTCGGGAACGTTGGCGCGGCTGGCGGGACGACGGCTGGGCCACGTGCTGGCGGTGGACGGCGACCCCAACCCCAACCTGGGGCGGGCCATGGGGGTACAGCACGACGGCGTGTGGCCCCTGCTGCCCACCAATCTGATGAAGGTCGAGGAGGTGGACGGCAAGCGGGTTTCCAAGCTGGCCCTGCCCGTGCAGCAAATTCTCACCGAGCACACCGTGGCCGGGCCGGACGGGGTGCAACTGCTGGCCCTGGGCGAGGTGGACGAGCCCGGCAAGGGCTGCTTGTGCAGTCGCCACGGCATGGTACGCGAGATCGTGGGGGCAGCAGTCGAAGAGTCCGATCAGGCAGTAATTCTCGACATGGAAGCCTCCCTCGAGCACATGCGCCGGGGTACCGTGCGCCATGTGGACAAGCTGCTGGTGGTGACCGAGCCCTACTACCGCGCCCTGGAGTCCGCCGGCCGCCTCATCAAGCTGGCACGGGAAATGGGCATCAAGCAAATCTATGGCGTCGCCAACAAGGTGCGCACCCCTGCGGAAGAAGAAGTGGTGTTGAACTACTTCAAGAGCCTCGAGATTCCTGTGATTGCGGTCATTCCTTTTGACGAGACGGTGACGGCAGCCGACCTCGAAGGCAAACCCGTGCTCGACTACAACCCCCAGGCCCCCTCGATGCGGGCAGTGGCGGGGATGCTGGACAGACTGATGGCCTAGGAGGGGCATATGGTCAAGGAACCCACCACCAACGGCCCAGCGGGCGGCCTGACCTCGCTCTCGGGAATTGCCGACGTGCTGACCGGGCTGCCCAAGAAGTACAAGGAAGTCCACGCCTTCTGGATGGCTGGGATGAGCTGCGACGGCTGCACCATTGGGGTCTCGGGGGCCACCAAGCCCTCGGTCGAAGACCTGCTGACCGGGCGTTTGCCGGGCCTACCCAAGATCATCCTGCACCATCCCGTTTTGGCAGTGACGGTCGGGCACGATTTTATGGATGCCTTCTACAAGGCCTGGCGCGGCGAGCTGGACGCGCCGTATGTGATTTTGCTCGAGGGTTCCGCGCCCGACGAGGTGCTCAACAACACCACCGGCGGCTACTGGTCGGGGCTGGGGGCCGAGGATGCCAGCGGCCACCACGACCCCTGGAACTCCCAGCCGGTGCCCACGATGGAGTGGGTGCGGCGGCTGGCTCCGGGGGCGGCGGCCTCGATTGCGGTGGGCACCTGCGCCACCTGGGGCGGGATTCCTGCCGCCGCCGGGAACCCCACCAACTCGATGGGGCTGATGGACTACCTGGGCAAGGACTACCGCAGCGTGCTGGGCCTGCCGGTCATTAACATCCCAGGCTGCTCGCCCTTGGGCGACAACATCACCGAGACCATCGCCACCGTCCTGATGTTTCTGCAAGGCATGGGGCCGCTGCCGGAGTTCGACGAGTTGGGGCGGCCCGCCTGGCTGTTCCGCGAGACCGTCCACCGGGGCTGCACCCGTGCGGGCTACTACGAGGAGGGCACCTTCGCCAAGGAGTACGGCGACCGCGAGTGCCTGGTGGAGGTGGGCTGCTGGGGGCCGGTGGTGCAGTGCAACATCGTCTCCCGTGGGGCCATCAACAGCTCCGGCGGCTGCATGAAGGCCGGGGGCATCTGCATCGGCTGCACCATGCCGGGCTTCCCCGACAAGTTCGCCCCCTTCTATACCGAGCCGCCGGGGGCCAAGTTCTCGGGGACGATCTCGCGCAGTACGGGCACCTTCGTCTCCACCCTGCGCCGCCTCTCGCAGCGCCAGGCCAACCTGACCGACCGCTGGAAGAAAACCGGGGTGCCCTCGGGCTGGGGCGAGATCGCGCCGCAAACGCCAATTGATAAGATTTACAGTTTCTTCTACGAGAAGGTTCAGTACTGGGGCTCGCAGAAGCCCGGCAGCCGAAAGGTCTGATGCCTATGATCTGGTTCGCGCTAGCAATGCTGATCGTGGCCGTGGTGGCGGCCCTGCTGATCTGGATTCTGACCGAGGCCACCGGGATTCGCAGCGCCGCCGTCCGCGCCCTGAGCGCGGCAGGTGTGGTGGAGAACAATACCAAAGTGCTCTGGAAAATCCCCGAACTCAACCAACTCCTAGACACCGGCTACGGCGTGGTGGCCTCGATTGCCGACAAGGCGCACCAAGCGGCGGATGCGGTTGACCCGAGCGGGAGGAAGGCCGACAACGGCCAACACCATCTGCCGAATGGGAGGAAGGCATGATTACCTGGCTGGTTCTTCTGGTGATCGGCTTGGTCGTGGTTGCTGTCGTTGGCTGGCTGCTGAACGCCATCCTCAAGGAAGCCCTGACCATCGAGAAGGGTGCGGGTGCGATCTGGGACGGCGGCAAGCGCGTGGCCAACAACACCGTGCATGTGCCCGACCTGATCCGCACCAATCACTATGTGGGCAAAATTTTGGCGGGGGTGCCGGGTTTGCACGGCGACCTCGAGCGCATCCGCAAACACGCCGAGACCTGCCCCGGCTGCCCGCAGTGCGTGGTGGGGGGCAAGCTATGAACACCTTTTTAGCCCTACTAACGCTCTTGCTCTTTGCGCTGTTCGCGGCAGTGCTGGTTTACTTTCTAACCCGCATCGCCCAGACCCTCGAGGCCATCGGCTCCCGTGAGCCCTCCACCATCGGGCGGCGCAGCGCCTACCCCAGCTACCTGGCCCGCATCGCGCTGGGCGTGAGCGCCATCGAAAAAGAAGTCTCGGCCCTCGGCCCCGAGGCCACCAGGCTCAACGAGGGCCTGGGCAAGCTGGCGGGCGGATTGGAAGCCCTCAAGGCCTCGGTGGGCGGCACCATCAAGGCCGTGGAAAAACAGGGAGGTGCTTAATGGAAGGCGCTTATCTGGTCTGGGGGATCGGTTTAGTGATCGCCTACCTGGCGGTTCCGCTCCTGCTATGGCTGCTGCTACGCATCTGGCGGGCGGCCTGGAAGATTGAGCATTATGCCAGGGTCACCCGGCAGTCTACGCAGAAAATTGTGCAGCACCTGGAGAACATCCCCGCCCTCAACACCACCGAGGCCGGGTTGCAGGGTGCGAACGCGCTGGGCAAGGACGTGGCCGCCGGGGCCGAAGCCCTGACTGCCCTGCTGGCCCGCCGCGCAGGGGGTAAGCCATGAGCCTTCACGCCATCCTGACGATTGTGTGGGTCGCGGCGGTGGTGCTGGTGCTGGCGGTGGCGGTCATTGGCACCGGTATTGCACTGCGCCGTGCGCGCTTGCACCTCGAGGGCGTGGCCGACGACCTGGAAAAAGTCGCCCAGCAAGCCAAGCCCTTGGAGCCCAAACTGGCCTCGATCTTTGGAGAGTTGCAGGGTGTGGCAGGCTCGCTGATCCGCGTAGACGCGGGGCTAGGGAAGATTCTCGAGGTCATTGGCGGTCTGGTGCGCAAGTAGGAGGAAGTCACATGTGTTTTCAATATCTCCCCATCGAGTTCGACGCATCGGGCAAGGCCCGACTCAAAGATGATGTGCGCGACCCCTACGGCTATCAGGTCACCGACCTGGGGGCCAACGAGGACAAGCTCAAGGAACTGCTGGCCCGCAACGGCTTTATCAAATCGGTAGATTATGATCCCGTGACCCGCGTGGCCGGGGCACTGGCCTTCCACAGCGTGGTGGACCTGGAGAACCGCGCGGTGCTCTCGGCCAACTCGATGGCGACCATCTTCCGGGGCTATGAGGTGATCCTCAAGGGCCGCGACCCTCGAGACGCGATCTTTATCTCCTCTCGAGCCTGTGGGGTGTGCGGTGGGGTTCACGCCACGGTAGCGGCGGAAGCCCTCGAGATGGCCTTCGACATCCGCCCGCCCAAGCTGGGGATTCTGCTACGTAACCTGCTGCTGGGCCTCGAGTACCTCTACGACCACCCACTGCACCTCTTCCTGCTGGCGGGGCCAGACTACTCCGAAGCGCTGGTGCGGGCCACCAACCCCAGCCTGTGGGACAAGGCCCGCAAGACCCTCGCGCCCAGGGCCGAGCACCACGGCTACGGCACCATGGCCGAACTGCTCACCGACATGAACCCGCTCACCGGGAGCCTCTATCTCGAGGCCCTGCACATGACCCGCGTGGCCCGCGAGGCCTACGTGGTGATCGGCGGCAAGTACCCGCACCCCGAGACGGTGGTGCCCGGCGGCATCAGCGCCACGGTCAGCCTCCAGATGATGAACGAGGTCTACCAGCGCCTCCAGCAGTTCTTCGACTACTCCAAAAAGGTGGTGGCGATCTGGGAGGACATCACCCAGTTTTTCTACGAGGCCGACCCCAAGTACCGCCAGTGCGGCACCCGCCCCGCCAACCTGATGGACACCGGCGTGTGGGACGACCCCGAGACCTACGATGCCAGCTACAAAAACATCGAGACCTGGGGCGACCGCCGCTGGTCGGTTCCGGGCATCATCATTGACGGCAAGCAAATCACCACCAGCCTGCAAAACCTCAATATTGGCCTCGAGGAGTTTATCGAGCGCTCCTACTACCACGATGCCGCCGGGAACCGCTTCCCCCGTGACCCCCTGGGCGCACCGCTCTCGCCCAACCACCCCTGGAACCGCGACACCAAACCGCGCCCCGGCCCGCAGAACTGGAAAGACCGCTACTCCTGGAGCACCACCCCCCGCTGGGACAGGCAGAGCTGCGAGGCCGGAGCCTATGCCCGCGTCTGGAACGCCGCCGCCGCCAACAAGCTGCCCTACCGCCGCTTTATAGACCCCACCGGGCAAAGCCTGAAGATTCTGGTTCCCGAGGGCAAGCGGCCCGAGCAGGTGCTCGAGTGGCACATCCCCCAGGTCTGGAACGCCTTCGAGCGCAACCTTGCCAGGGCCTACTGCATCCCCTTCAGCGCGATGGCCGCGATGGACAACTGGCTGATGGCGATGGAGTGCCTCAAGCAAGGCGACACCGATGTAGCCACGCCCTTCGAGATTCCCCGCAAAGGCACGCACATCGGCGCGGGCTTCTGGGGTGCGGGCCGGGGCTTCCTGACCCACCACATCGTGGCCGACAACGGGGCCATCACCAACTACCAGATTTGTACGCCCTCCACCATTAATGCAGCTCCCCGCGACCCCTGGGGCCACCCCAGCCCCTACGAGGAGTCGGTGATGAACACGCCGATTTTGGAGGAGTTCGACAAGCCCGACAACTACACCGGCATAGACATCCTGAGGGCCATCCGCAGCTTCGACCCCTGCATGCCCTGCACCACCCACATCATGGTGGACAAGCACGATTTGGTGATTACCAGGGAAGTGAACACCTGCGGGTGTGGAGTTTGAGTTGTCCCGAGTGAAAGTCATCAGTGATCCGTATTTCTTTGGAGACTCAGCAATGACGAACGAATCCTTTCTCGAGCCCAAAACCCTCATCGCCGGGGTGGGACATCGCTTCTGGCGCGACCGCTCGGCGGGGCCGGAGTTTTGTGACCGCCTGGGGAGGCTCGAGTGCAACCGGCTAACCACCGTCCAGGGTGAGGTGTAAGAGGCCGTCGGGGTCGTAGAGCGTTAGACTGCTGCCCGTTTTGAGGCGGTCTGGAAAGACCACCAGATTGAGCGAACCTGCCAGACGGGCCGAGGGAACCCACATCGCCTCTATACTTTCCAGTTCGTGGGCCGCCTCGCCCAGGTTCTGGGTGGGGATCGGCTGTCCTTGCTGTTGCTTGAGTACCCACTCGGCCTGCAACTCCTCGAGGCCCGTTCCCAGTGCTGACTGAACCTCGTGGTGGCTCAGGTTGAGCACGGCTTGGAGAGCATAATCAACCGAGATCAAGACTTTGGGTGGCCCCTTGACGCCCACCAGACGGTGGTCGGTCAGCCTGAGCATCTGAACTTCGGCTAAGGCAGTTGCGGGCGTGTCGGCCAGGTATAGGGCCGCAAACTTGCCCTTCTTGTTGTACCGCCCGCCGGTCTTGATCGCGCCCGCCGAGGACAGCGGGCTGGTCATGTACTTAACGCTGGTCAGGCGGTAGGCGGTTCCCGTGGTTGCCACAAGCTCGAGACCCCGCAGCGTCTCGAGCAGTTCCGGCTTGGGCTTCACAGGGGTGTGCCCTCTTCCATCGCCACGATCAGGGTCTGCACGGCCTCAAAATTTCCCTTTTCCATCGTTTTATATGGGGGAAGACCGCCCAGGTCGGGGTGAGGGGCGTGCAGCCAGATGCGGACATTCTCCATGCTGCCGTCCAGCTCTTCCAAAAGCCGGATCACCAGGCCGACCAACGCACCGAGTGTGCCTTGGAGTTTGTTGGAGTCGGGGTTGGCCCGCAGCCCTCGAGGCGTGTATCCGAGCATCTGGGCCATCTCGGGGACGCTCAGGCCGAGGACTTTGGCGAGCCGTATCGCGTCGAAACGCCCGCTCTGAGGGTTGTGACCCTCTACCAGGGTGTGGCGCAACGCCGTGACCATGCCTCGAGCCTAGCATAATTCCCAATATACGTCAAAATATGTTCCTATTTTTATTCCCAATAAGTTCACCCCTGTAGCATCAGGACGAGGGCGTAATCACCCGCGGCAGCGTATAATTGCGCCATGTCACAGCCCAGTACCCTCATCGCCGGGGTGGGACACCGCTTCTGGCGCGACCGCTCGGCGGGGCCGGAGTTCTGCGACCGGCTGGCAAAGCTCGAGTGGCCCCCCCACGTCACGGTGGCCGACTACAGCTTCGGTGCGATTCCGATGATGTACCAGCTTCAGGACGACGGTTACCAGCAGGCGCTGTTCGTGGCTTCGGAGGCCAGGGGCCGACCGCCGGGGACGCTGCGGCTCTACCGCGCCGACCCCGAACTGCCCAAAACGGTGGACGTGTTCCAGGAGTACATGAACGAGGCAGGCTCGGGAGTGATTGCCATCGAGCTGCTGCTGGTGATCGCCAAGCAGTTTGGCGCTCTGCCCGCCGAGACCTGGGTGCTCGAGATCGAACCCGTGGAACCCAACGGCCCGGATGGCCTCACACCCGAAGTACAGGCCTTGTACCCTAAAGTAGAAGCTATAGCGCGGGCTTTTGTGGCGGGCGAGCTACCGCCCGAACTGGTGGAGCAACACGCCGAGTTCGGGCTTAGACGCCCCTTCACCCCGCGCAAGGTGGAGGTGCGCCCATGACGTTGAGAAGTTCTGATTGGCGAGCGGAGGTGCGCTCATGACGCTCGAGGAACTCCAGCTGCGCGACGAAATTTTGCAGGTGCTGTACTGGCTCAAGGGCGAGAACCTGGGCGAGACCGCCACCGCCCAGCAGGTCTCGGTGCTGGTGGGGTCTGGGCCGGAGCGGATCGAGAAGGTGTTCGAGATGATGAAGCTCGAGGGCCTCCTGCTGGGCGCGGGCGAGGCGGTACAACTGACCGAACTGGGCCACAAGGAGGGCGGGCGGCGCTTCAACGATGCCTTCGCCGACCTGACCCACTCCGCCCACGGAGCCTGCGGCCCCGACTGCGAAGACTGCATGATCAACGGCCCCGAGAACTGCCAGCACCACAACCGCAAGCCGGACTGGATGTGAGCCTAGGATGTCTGTAGAAGTCTCGCTGGACGAACTGGTGGCCGAGCTAAACGCCCGGATTCAGAACCTCGAGGCCCTGCCCTTCCCGCAGGTGCGTGAGGAGGTCTTCGCGGTGCTGCAAATCACCGACTACATCCACCGTGCGGGGGTGGAGCGGCTGGGCGAACGGCTGGCCCGGGCGGGGCTGCTCGAGGAGGTGTTGCAAGACCCGGCGGTGAACCTGCTCTTCACCCTCTACAACCAGAACCCCAACGACCAGGCATCTTTGGCGGAACAAGCCCTCGAGCTGGTGCGCCCCTACATGCAGTCGCACGGCGGCGAGGTGGAGGTGCTGGCAGTCGAGGACGGCGCGGTGCACGTCCGGCTGCAAGGCTCCTGCAAGACCTGCGCGGCCTCGGCGGCCACGCTCAAGAACGGGATCGAGGTGGCGCTGCGGGGCGGGCTGCCGGGGTTCAAGGGCTTGGTCGTCCACGAACCCGAGCCGGACGAACCGATCCCTGGCCTGATCGAGCTGCCGATGGCGGGTATGGGTGCGCCTGCTCCCACCGTGCAGACCCCAGTGTTTACGCAAGTTGCGGAGTTCTGGAGCCTCTCCGAGACCCACGTCACCCCGGTTTTTGCCGGTGACAAAGAGGTAATTCTGGTACGGCTGGGCGCGGAGGTGAACGCTTTCGACTGCACCTGCCCCGGCTGCCGGATGCCCCTGAACAATGCCAAGCTCTCGGGCAATGTGCTGGTGTGTACCTGGCAGAACTGCGCCTACGACGCCCGCAACGGGCGGCGAGTAGATGGCGTTGAAGGCGCGTCGTTGCGGATTTACCCGGTGAGTGTGCAGGGCGACCGGGTGCTGCTGGCGACTGACTTGCAGGCGCGGGAGTTGTTCTCGAGATGATCCTGGTGGCGGGCTTCGGCAACCTGTTGCACCGCGACGATGCCTTTGGGGTGCGGCTGTTGGAGCGGTTACGCGGCAATCCAAACCTGCCCCCCGAAGTCAGGCTGTTGGACGCGGGCATCGGCGGGATGCACTTCGTGCAGGAGTTGTTTAGCGGCTACCGGGCGGTGGTGATTCTGGACGCGGTGGAGGGGCTAACGCCGGGCGCGGTGCGGGTGCTCGAGGCCAGCGTGACCGACCCCCGCACCCTGCCTCCCAGGGTCGAGCGCGACATGCTGGCCGACCTGCACTACGCCGAGCCGGGCCGGGCCATGGCGATGGCCAAAGCACTGGACAGGCTGCCCCCTAGGGCCTACATCGTGGGCTGCGTGCCCGCCGTGATAGACCTGGGCCTCGGGATGTCACCAGCGGTTGAGGACGCGCTGCCCGTCGCAGAGGTGAAGCTGATCGAGCTGCTTACAAAGCTGCAAAAAACCCAGGAGGTCGGGGGATGATTTCGTTGCTCGAGCAGGGCGTGGGGGCCACGGCGGAGGAGAAGATCAAAGCCATCGCGCCGCTGGTCGAATACTTCGAGACCGAGATGGGCGTGGGGGCGGGCCGCCTGATGCTGGCAACCAACTTCTTGCGCGATGCGCGGGAGATGCAGCCTGCTCTGACCCCCGAGGCCAGGGCAGCCCTCGAGCAGGCCGAGGCCTTGGTAGTGAGCATCATGATTCGTCTCCTGGGTACGCGGCAGAAAGAAACTGAAGGCTGTGAGGAGGGTTGCGGTTGTATCGAAGACGTCAAACAACAAGCACAGACTTGGTTAGACAAAGCCAAAAATCGGTCGTAGAAAAAACGAACCCCAACCCCCCGTGCGCTTCCTTTGTTTTACCCAATCTCGATTTTTTCCCACCACCTACCGTGCAATCCCGAGGAATTCTATGACCCCTTTTGCCAGAGCCCTGCAGCGTACGCGCAAAGAGCATGGTTGGAGCCAGGAAAACCTGGCTCGCAAACTCGACCTCTCCCAGGCTACCGTTTCGTTTTGGGAGAGCGGTGTGGAGTATCCTAGCTTCAAGCATCTCGCCGCCCTGGTGGCGCTGGTGCCCGAAGTGCTACCCTACGCGCATGAAGAGGAGTTGGAACTAATTCGCCGATTGCTGAGGGCCGAAAAGCTGGCTTTTGGTGGGGGGTGCAGTTGCCAAGGTTGTAACTGTTCTTGATATGCTGTATTTATAAGTTAACTAATATTTATGCAATCTGCCTCCTCCGCCCACCAAAGGAACAACCCAGCTAAAAAGCGGATCTGGTCTTATGTGCTGGCGATCGGGACGTTGGTGATGCTATGGCAAGTCGCAGCCTGGAGCCTTCCGAGTTTTCTTCTGCCTGATCCTGCACGGGTGTTGCGCCAGGTTCCCGAGGTAATCTCAACGGGTGCATTCTGGAATACGCTGCTTACCAGCCTCGGGCGGTTGTTTACCGCCCTAGCTACCGCCGCCGCTCTGGGTATCGGTATGCTCTTTCTGGGAGCGGCCATCCCGGCTCTGCGCAGCTATTTTCGTGCACTGATGGCACTGTTGCAGTCGGTTCCGCCAATAGCCTGGTTTCCTTTATTGTTGTTGTGGTTTGGGTTTGGTGCCCTACCCATTGTGATTGTAGTGACGTTGGCAGCCCTGTTTCCCCTGGCAATTGCTGGACTGAATGCCCTCGAGCAGGTCGAACCACGCTGGTTGGATCTGGCCCGGGTGTTGGGAGCAGGACGCTGGCAGGTGGTGCAAAGGGTGTATCTGCCAGCAGCCTTACCCGCACTGCTCTCGGGGCTCGAGATTGGCTTTGGCAATGCATGGCGCTCGCTGATTGCAGTGGAGATGCTGGCTGGAGCCGCCCGGGGATTGGGGGGTAACATCCAACTGGCAGGTCAGCTAGGCGATATGATTACGGTTCTGATCGGGATTTGTGTGATCGGACTGCTGACCATAGCACTGGACTGGCTATTGCTTGAACCGCTCAAACGCCGCCTGTTGGCCTGGAGATACCGATGAGCTTAGAGCTTCAGTCGGTAGGCAAGCATTTTGGTGCCCTGACAGCCCTGGAAGAAGTCTCATTCCATTGTACCGAGGGCGAATTTATTACCGTAGTTGGGCCCTCAGGCTGTGGCAAATCCACCCTGCTGCGCTTGATTGCCGGACTGGATATGCCCACCACAGGACTGGTACGCTTTCATCAGGCGCCGGTGCGTCAACCGGGTTCGGAACGGGCCTTGGTGCTACAGGATCGGGTGCTGTACCCCTGGTTGAACCTGGAAGCCAATGTGGCGATGGGGCTGGAACTGGCTCGAAAGCCCCGTTCTCAGGCCCGCCAGGAGGCCCGCGACTGGCTGGCCCGGCTCGGCCTAGCGGGTTTCGAGGAATACTATCCCCATCAGGTTTCCGGAGGTATGGCCCAGCGTGCTTCGCTAGCCCAGGTGTTGGCTGTACAGCCCAGGTTGCTGCTGCTAGACGAACCTTTCGGCTCCCTTGACGCACTAACCCGCCTGGGTTTGCAGCAGGTTCTACATGGACTGTGGCAGGAGTTGGGTTTTGGGGTAGTGATGGTCACGCACGACGTGGACGAAGCTCTCTACCTGGCTGATCGGGTCATCGTCCTCACCCCCCGCCCAGGGCGCATCGTGGCCGATTTACCCATTTACCTATCCCGTCCCCGCAACCGTGACGAAACCCCTTTCATAACCTTGCGACGAGAAGTGTTGGCGTGGTTGGGCATCCAGCCGCGAGAAGGAGAACATAGGAGGTAGTAAATCATGTGGAGAGTAGCGTTGCTATTGCTGGTGTTTTTACTCAGTTCGGCTACCGCGCAGAAAGTACGCATGGGCTACCTGACGGTGTTGCCGATGGGCTTGGCACTGATTGCACAGGATAGAGGTTTTTATAAGGAGGGGAACCTCGAGGTTGAACTAATTCCCTTCAACGACCTCCAACCCCTCATGACCGCACTGGCAGCAGGGCAGCTCGAGGCGGCCCAGACTGCTTTTCCAGCATCGTATGTGTGGGCAGCACGGGGCGCACCCATCAAGGTGATTGCCAAGGCCGCCCACCCCGATATTTTGATCCTGGCTCGAGAGGACAGCGGCATCACCAGCCCAGAAATGCTCAAGGGGCGCAACCTCGGCACGCCTCCAGTGGGCAGCACCCCCGAGGTACTGTTCAAAGGCAAAGTTATGCCTCAATACCGCTTAAGAACCACCGACCTAAACCTGTTGCCCTCCCCTCCTCCTACCCTGGTCGGTGGCTTGGCGACCCGGCGCTTCGAGGCAGCCGTATTCCCCCAGCCCTGGGCCACCATCGCTGAGTTCTCTTTGCCGGTGAAACGGGTGCTCGACTTCAGCAAGATCTGGAGCAATCAGGTCGGCTCGGTTCTGGCGGTCAATCAGCCCTGGCTGCAACGCAACCGGGGGCAGGCTCTGGCGTTGGTTCGTGCCCAGCGCAAGGCAGCAGAGTTCATCCGCTCCAACCCTGCCGACTCGGCCCGCATCCTGGCCGCCACCTTTATTCCACGCCCGGTGGATACCCCCAAAGGCCCCATCAGTGGCACAGAGGTCATGCAAAAAGCCTTGCAAGACATGATCTACGACTGGCGCATCGGGCAGGCCGATCTAGCCGCGATGGCCGAGCTCATGGCGACCCTGCACCGCCTCGAGTACGCTCCCAGGGGGGTCACCTTGGCCCAACTGCTCGATACCACCCTGCTCAAAGAGGTTGGCCCGTGAGCCTCAAAAAGCTAATTTTTTTCGTGACCGCGCTGCGGAGAACCCCAGCCACGCCACCAGGGCTTTCCGGTTTGCCAAAACTGCTGATACCGAGGGTCTACCTGCCGAGGTACGCCTGGCAGGTGAGGCCGTACTGTTGGCCCATATCCAGCAGTTTGCCACCCTACCCGGCGATTCGTCTCTACGCCAACACATGCAGGCGGTGATGGACACCCCGGAGATCAAGGTTACGCTTTGCCCGGTCTCAGCCAAGCGGCATGGCCTGCCCGAGGAACAAGTGGTCCATCGGCGCTTCGAGTTCAAATACCTGGCCAAAGTACTGCGCAAGGTCTCCGAGGGAACTGCCGAGTTCATCTATATTGGCTAGATCGGTGCCCATAAAGGGGTACGATTGAGATGTAAATATAAGCAAGCTAATAAGGAGGCAACATGAAACGAGTTTTTTGCTTTGTCCTGGTAATGCTATTTGGAACTGTGCTGGCACAAAACCGGGTACTCGTAGCCGCTACCAACAATGAGCCCCCTCATCTAAACCCTGCCATCACCACAGCCGGCAACGTCAACACGGTGGCAGGCTCCATCTATAGCGGGCTGGTGGGACTGGATGCGAATGCCAACCCGGTGCCAGAGTTGGCCGAGCGTTGGGAGGTGCGTGACAACGGTAAGACCTATGTGTTCTTCCTGCGCCAGGGAGTGCGCTGGCACGACGGGCAGCCCTTCAGCGCCGCAGACGTAAAATTTACCTTCGAAGAGGTGTTGCTCAAATTCCATGCCCGCACCAGGGCTGGTCTGGAGGGTACCCTTACACGAATTGAAACCCCAAACGCCAATACCGTGGTCTTCCGCTTTGCCAATCCTTACGCTCCTCTGCTACGCCGCCTGGACAACATCGAAGCCCCCATCATCCCCCGCCATCTTTACCAGGGTTCCGACCCGCTCAATAATCCCGTCAACCAGCGCCCTATCGGCACGGGGCCATTCAAATTTGGCGAGTGGCAGCGGGGGCAACAGGTAGTGCTACTCAAAAACGAAAACTACTGGCGGCAGGGCTTTCCCAGAATGGATAGGGTCGTGTACCGCTTTATCCCCAATAGCTCAGCAGCGGCAGCCGCCTTGGAACGCGGCGAGATTGACTACTTGTGGGGTGTAGGAGGGGCGGATGTGGCTCGCTTGCGGCAAGTACAGACTGTGCGTCTGGAACGCAATCCAGCTGGCGCGGGCGGCTCGTATTGCATAAGCACACTGGTTCCCAACCTGCGCAACCAGTACCTTAAAAATCCCAGGGTGCGCCAGGCCTTCTACCATGCGATTAACCGCGAGTTCATCCTCGAGCGGGTTAACTTCGGCCAGGGCCGGGTTGCACGTGGGCCAATCGCCTCAACGCTGCCTTTTTTTGACCCCAACATTCCCAGCTATGCCTTTGATGGAGAGCGGGCCAACCAACTGCTGGATGCTGCTGGCTTCCCACGTAGGGCAGGTGGGATGCGTTTCCAGATTCGTTTTACCTTTGCTCCCAGCAATTTCGGCAGTTTAGGCGACGTACTCAAGGATCAATTGCGGCAAGTGGGGATTGACCTGGTGCTCGAGCCGCTCGATTTTAACGCTGCCGTAGATAAGGTATATGTCAAAAAGGACTTTGACCTGGGAGTTGCCTCGCTGTGTGGCGGCCCCGACCCCGATATCGGTGTAAAACGCTTGCTTACCTCCAAGAACATTGGCCCCATTGCATTTAGCAACGGCTCACTTTATGTAAACCCGCTGGTAGATGCTTTGCTGGATCGCGCAGTACAGACCGTAGAAGATGAGCGCCGCATCGCCATTTACAGGCAACTACAACAAGCTGTGGCCCGTGATCTGCCTTATTTCTGGTTGGTCGAGACCGAGGGTTTCCGGGGCTACCGCAGTGCCGTGCAGGGTATCCAGATCTGGCGCAGCAACGCCTTCGAAAATGCAACCGTGGGTGACAATTGATTTCCGTGAACGCTCGGAGAAAACCAGCCCTTTGGTGCTGGTAGTGGAGCCCAAATGTTCACCTATGCCACCCGGCGCATCCTGCTGGCCATCCCATTGCTGCTGGGAATTGCTGCACTGAACTTTCTACTGGTCAGCACAGCTCCGGGCGACCCAGTGATCTACTTGCTGGCGGATAGTTCCGACCCCGGACTGGTGCAGACCTTGCGCCAGCGCTACGGACTGGATCAGCCGCTTTGGGAGCGCTTTGGTGCCTATGTCGGCTCACTGTTGCAGGGCAACCTGGGACAGTCCATCACACAAGGGCGACCGGTACTGGAAGCTATTTTAGAGCGCATACCAGCCAGCGCCATTCTGGCAGGGGCTGCTTTGCTGATTGCAGCCGGGTTGGGCATACCGCTGGGGTTGTGGCTGGCAAAATTGAGCCTATACAAGCCTCGCCTCGAGCGCAGCACCTTCCTTGCTGTTTTGTTGGGCACTGGGCTCCCCCCTTTCTTACTGGGACAATTGCTCATTCTGCTCTTTGCGCTCCACCTGGGGCTGCTACCCACCAACGGGATGTACTCAGTGCGCGGAACACCCGAGGGGCTGTCACGCTTCCTGGACTTGCTCCTCCACCTGATCCTGCCGGCTCTTACGCTGGGGCTGCAACCGCTGGCAGCAATTGCCCGCATTACCCGGGCACAGGCCCTAGAAGTGATGGGGCAGGACTTCGTGACCACTGCCCGGGCCAAAGGCTTGAGCGAGCGGATGGTGCATATCAAACACGTCCTGCGCAACGCCCTGCCTGCACCCATAACCCTGCTGGGGCTATCGAGCGGGCATTGGGTCGGTGGAGCAGTCATCACCGAGACGGTTTTCGCCTGGCCCGGTCTGGGGCGATTGGCAGTGGAGTCCACCTTGGCGCGGGATTATCCATTGGTCATCGGGGTCATTCTGGTAGGCGCGATCGGTGTCATTCTGGGCAACCTGATCGCAGATATTGCTGTTGCGGGGCTTGACCCCAGGGTTCGGTATGAATAGGGTTCAGGGAACGGTGGTGAGGGGTCGGGGGAGTCAAAAGAGCCGTTTGGGCGGCGAGATGGTGTTTGTTCTGATCGTGCTTGCGTCGCTCTTAATTGCAGGGCTATTGCCGAGCTTCCTGGCCCAGCAAGACCCTTGGCGCACTGGCGGCCCAGCGCTCGCTGCACCGGGTGGAGAATACCTGCTCGGAACCGACCAGCTGGGACGGGACGTGTGGAGCCGGTTGGTACATGGGGCGCGAACTTCGCTGCTGGTGGGTGGGTTGGCTACACTTATTGCACTGGTATTGGGTGGCATGGTAGGGCTATTGTCTGGCACGCTGGGAGGCTGGATAGATGAATTGCTCATGCGTCTTGCAGAGCTGGTGGATACTGTGCCAGGGTTGCTGTTGGCCCTGCTGGTCATCACCCTAATTGGAGCGGGTATCTGGCAGGTAGCGCTGGTAATCGGGTTAACCGGCTGGACTGGGTTGGCCAGGGTTCTTCGCAGTCGCCTGGTTTCTATTCGCGAGGAGGAGTTTGTGGTGGGGGCTAGGGCTCTAGGAATGAGTGAGGCCAGGGTTGCCTTCAAACATATGCTTCCATTGGCCTGGCCTGCGCTACTGGCACTACTGCCCTTCAGGCTCGAGGGAGCCATTTTGCTCGAGGCCAGCCTTTCTTTCCTGGGCCTAGGCGATGTGAGTCGGCCCAGTTGGGGTGGCATGTTGCAGGATGCGCAACCTTATCTTCGGCAGGCCTGGTGGCTGGTAGTGGCTCCTGGTACGGCGCTGGCCATAACACTATTTGCCCTTAGCTTACTCTCAGATCATCTGCAGCGCTTGAGCAATCCCAGGTTGCGGCAACTGGGCAAGGCCTAGGCCGATGATTGAAATCCGGCTTGTGAACTGAAATGCAGGTTAATTCATACCAACGATGTTTGCCTTGGTCTAGACTGGTTAGAATCTGTGCAAGGGAGGCAGCAATGGTTCGAGAAACCCCTGTGATTACCGAAGAAATGGTGCAGCAAGCGGTGGCTTTTCATGGGCATCTGTGTCCGGGACTGGCTATGGGCATTCGGGCTGCCGAAATCGCACTGCGCGAGGTTGGTCGTTGTACCGAGGAATGGGAAGTAGCTGCCCAGGTAGAAACCGACATGTGCGCAGTGGACGCCATCCAGTTGTTGGTGGGCTCTACCTTTGGCCGTGGCACCCTGCTGCACCTTGACTATGGCAAAAACGCCTATACCTTCACCAGCCGTGCCGATGGGAAAACTATCCGCATCGTCTCGAAGCCCACCGCGGGCGGCCCTATGAGCGAGGAACACCAGGCCTTGTGGCAAAAGATGCGCGAGCGTACCATGACTGCCGAGGACAAAAAGCGCTTCTGGGAGTTGCAGAATGCACGAGCCAGGGTGATTCTGGGTGAGCCGCTGGAAAATCTATACGAATTCACCCAGCCCCCAGCCCTTCTGCCACGCCGCAACGGATCACCCCTTTACACCCGCTGTGAAGCCTGCGGTGAGATGGTAGCCCAGAACAAGGCTCGCTCTTTGGGTAATAAAACCCTTTGCGCGCCCTGTGCGGGGAAATCGGGGCAAGACAGTTCACGCATGAATCCCAACCCGCTATAGTACGCCATCCACCTCGCCCTTTTATGCTGTCACTAAGCCGGTGACCATGCAGTTTTTCCAGTTAATCTCACGGGTCTGCCAGCGTTGCTTTGACGCAGCCAAAGCGATGTCGTCTTCTACCTCGATTGGCACTTCTCATAAATTAGCCTGAACGCTTTCCTTCGAGATTCTAAAGTGTTCAGGCTAATTCCGTATGAAGCGCTACCTGGCACTGGCTACACGGCGGAAATCCCTATCTAGCCGCGCAAAGGCAGGGCCTTCAACCAACCCCACATCAATCTGCTCGGAGGCCAGGGTTTCCAGGCGAACCGACCCAAAGCCATCCGCCCGTACCGCAAAGGTCCAGCGCATCTCGACACTGGCTTCAACCTGTCCCTGGGCATTAGCTCGCTGGGAAACATAGATAGCCGTAGAACCTGTACCCAATCGCTGTACCCAGCGTCCGTAGCCAGGTAGGGGGCGGGCTTCCAGTGCATAGTAGGTTGCTACCGATTGTGACAGGCGTATCACCACCGGGTTGCCCGCCGCAACTGCCTGAGCGCTGCCAGAAGTAAACCCTCCTCCGACATCGTAGACCACCTCGCCCGGATCGGCCCGCACCGAAGGACCACAGGCCGCCAGGAGGGCAACTCCTACCACCATCAGTGCAATCCAGTTACGCATATTTCTTCCTCCAGTTTTATGTTAAGCCTTCGAAGGTGATATTGGGGTGAAGTGTGGCCAAATACAACAATGTCTTGCACAAATGTTCTGGGTATTTATCGCGGTTTTCGCTATTTTTGCCGCTAATCCTAGCGGCAAAAAATAAGCCTGGAACAGCACTTCTCCCTAAGGGGATTGTGGTTTTCTTTCCGAAAACCGCTCTAGGCTTTGCCAATGGCTTGAGCGCTCTACACAAAGATCGAGCCAATTGGGAACCCAGTCATCGGCGTCTAGGTCGGAACCTTTGTATCTACTCCCAGACGCAGTGTAGGTAAGAGTGCAATAAGGGCAGATCGCTGTTCCAATCGCCGGCCGCACCTTGATTACATAGGTAGGGGATTTTGTAGAGCAGAGAAATAGGAACCCAGCTTTTAGCCTCCCAACAACGTAGCCCAATCGGTTGGGTTTTTGGTCTGGGTGTAGTCGGTGTCCATCTGGGCCAGTTGAAGCTTGCCCGAATACTCTTCGTTGACGGCCTGCCAGTAAGTATATTCCTCAATCACCCAGACGCCGCTTTCACGCGCTCCGTTGCCACTGCCCCGGATACCCCCAAAAGGCAGGTGGGCTTCTGCCCCCACGGTGGAGTTGTTGATGCTGGTCATACCAGCCTTGATCTCGTTTTTGAAACGATAAGCCCAGTCACGGCGGTTGGTGTAAACCGAACTGGAAAGCCCATAACTATGGGCGTTGGCGGCCTGGATGGCTTCGTCTACACCATCCACGCACACCAGGTTGATGGTAGGGCCAAAGATTTCTTGTTCGAACTGCTTCATGCCGGGTCTAACTTCCCAAACGGTGGGCCAGCCAAAGGTACCCGCATCGGGATCGCCCTTGAAGTGAGGGTAGGGGTTCGAGCCGGAGATACGGGCCTTGCCAAAGAGAAGCGTAGCCCCATCCACCCGGCCCCAGGAGTAGTGTTCAATCCAGCGCTCGAACAGTCGCCCATTCATGAAGGGACCATAGGTCACGCTGGGGTGCTCGATGGGGTTGCCGACCAAAGTAGACTCGGTTTTTTCCAGGAAGCGCTTTTTGAATTCGTCGTAGATGGGGGCATCCACAATGATGTTGCCAGCACTGGTACAACGCTGACCGCCGGTGGCAAAGGAACTCCACCAGGCTCCTTCCACCGCCAAGTCCAGATCGCTATCGCGCAACACTACCAAAGGGTTTTTTCCGCCGAGCTCGAGGGTCGGGCGCAGCAGGTTGCGGCCTGCCACCTCGCCAATCCAGCGACCTACGGCTGTACTGCCAGTAAAGGCAAATTTGTTCAGAAGCCCCTCATCCATCAACTCCACCAACCACTGGCCGGTAGAATCCTTGCCCCCACCAAACACCACATTAATGACCCCAGGGGGCAGTCCAGCTTCTTCAAACAGCTTGAGAAACACATATGAAAGCGCGGGGGCATCGTCGGAGGGCTTCCAGACCACCGTGTTGCCGGTCAGGATAGCCGGAATGAGCTTCCAGGAGGGCACTGCGATGGGAAAATTGCCTGCCGTGATCATACCCACCACCCCAATGGGGCGACGGAAAGTGAAGAGTTCCTTGTTCTTCATCTCGCTGGGCACGGTCTGGCCATAGAGCCTGCGCCCTTCCGAGGCGAAAAAGATAGCGGTATCTATGGCCTCCTGTACATCTCCACCAGCTTCTTTGAAAGTCTTGCCCACCTCACGCACCATCAGTCGCACCAGGGTATCTTTTTCGCGCGTCATGACCTCGGCTAGGTTCATCAACACGCCTCCACGAACAGGTGCGGGTGTGCGCGACCAGTCTTGAAAGGCTTTTTGGGCTACCAGTGCGGCTTTTCGCAGGGTTTCTTTGGAGGCTTCGGGGAAACGCGCAATCAAGTCGTCTTGGTCGGCTGGGTTGTGGCGCTCGAGCATCTTGCCATCAAAGATTTCTTCAGCACCAATTAAGTGGCCGATTTCTAGAGCATTGCCATATTTGCTTTTGTGCGCTTGCATATTTCACCCCTCTATCGAGTTGAGCTTGGCCCGTAGTGCTTCGACCGAAACCGGGGGTACGAGCTTAACCACATCACCGCCATAACGGGCGATTTCCTTGACCATGGTGGAAGAAACATACGACCATCGGGTAGCGGCCATGATGAACAGGGTTTCGGGGTGGTTACCGTACTGGCGGTTGAGGTGGGCCATCTGCAATTCGTTTTCGTAGTCGGATACCGCCCGCAAGCCCTTGACGATCACTTTGGCGTTGATCCGCTTCATGTAATCCGCCAGAAGACCGCTAAAGGAGTCCACTTCCACATTGGTCATGCGGGCAGCCGCAGCAGCCTGGCGGATGATTTCGACCCGTTCGTGTGGGGAGAAAAGCCACAAGCCGCGTTTGGAGGGGTTCTCGAGCACCGCAACGGTTACCTTGCCAAAAAGCCTCGAGGCCCGTTGAATCACATCAAAGTGCCCGTTGTGCAAAGGGTCGAAACTCCCCGGATAAACAACATGCATAATGCCTCGCTTTCGCGGAGTATCTTCACACAGCCCAGCACCCAGCGTCAAACCTCTCTGGACTCAAAAGTCGAAAAAGCACCGTAACTTCCTCACCCCACGGCTGAGTGGCTTGGTAAGTTACAGATTGATGTGCCATGAAGCTCCCAAAAATGAAGTGCTCGAAGCAACCCCCAGATCACAGAAGCGCTAAATCCATTCCAGAAATTCAGTTACCAGAGCACTGAGGCCTCAATCATGGTGATGGTATTGAAGCCATACTCTCGCCGCTCGCCCATTGGCAGCGTCAATTCGGTGGGGTGTTGCAGGATGTACAAACCCGCCGGTTCGACAATTCTGGCCTCGAGCAAGTGCTCAAAATCCCGCAACAGATCGTGTGGATACGGTGGGGCCATAAAAGCCACCGTGAAGCGCAGGCCCTGTCGCTTCGTATCCAGCAAATAACGCTCTGCTGCAACCCCTTCGATCCGCACTTTCAGACGGGCTTTGCTGGCATTTTCGCGCAGGAATTGAATCGCCTGCCGGTCTTTCTCTACCAAGGTGGTTTCAAAGCCCTCCGAGGCGGCCTCCAGTCCAATCGCACCGCTGCCTGCGTATAAATCCAGAAAGCTACCCCGGTGTGGGTAGCGGAAGCGCAAAAAGTCAAACAGGGCTTTGCGCAGCCGTACCGGGCTGGGCCGGGCCGATTGCGGCACTTTCAAAGCCACGCCCTTTGCAGTTCCACCCAGAATTCGCAACACCGCATTATCCTTGGGGTTACTGCTCGGGAACCCTGGTGGGTATCTGCACAATATCCGGGCTGCGGAACCAGATCTGGCATTGCACATTGCGGCTTTGGCTGGGCTTGACCTGAACCTCAAAACGGCTGCGGGCCCCATTGGCCAGGCTACGCACCGCGATGGGGGCCGAGTTGGTGCCATAGACCCGGCGGTTGGGCACCCCATTCACCGTGGTGACTTGTTTGTCTGCTACCCGCAGGTTTATGCGCACATTGTTCAGGGTTTGCCCCGACTGATTGACCACTGTACCCTTTGCAACCATCATGCCGCTGGCGCTAACCGCACAGCTCCACTCGCTAACCCGCAGCTTATAGACCGTACCCTGAGCCTGAACCAGCCCTGTCAACAGCAGTCCCGTCAAAATAACCACTTTCCTCATGTCGTGATGCTATCAAAAAATGGCCGGTTCCGCGAAGGGACGTTTTTTTGGCTTGGTTTAATGTCAGCGAAGTCTCCCAGGGCACTCCGGAGACTTGTAAAGTCACTCTATCGAGCTGTAGTTAGCGGGGATTGGGAACCAGGGTGGCAATTTGTACCACTCGAGGGTTGCGAAACCACAATTCGCAGCGGTTGACCAGGTCGAAATTAGTACGAATCCGCACTTCAAAAAGAGCCACTTCCCCCGGCATCAAGTTGCGGTCTTGCAAAGCCGCAGAGTTGCTGGCCATTCGAAGCCCAGGCCCCACCACCCGCACACTGGCCCGCAAATCCGACAGTGGTCGGGTGCTGATGTTTTTAACCGTTCCCTGCACCAATACACCCCGCGCAAAGGCTTTACAACTCCAGGAGTCCACCCGTAGGCGATAGACACCCGACTGACCCAGCACCATACCTCCGATGGCAAGGGTCAGCAACAAAACCAGCAAGCGCTTCATGATTGTGGACGTTCTATCTTGTTGAGATCAAGACCGTTGTCTAAACCAAAGTGTGCTGCGCTGGCAGTTTACCGCAGAATTGAGTTTCACAAAACGTTATTTGAAGCCTGTGAGAATGCTTTCTTAATGTAGGAATAGGACGAATAGATGGTCGTATACCAAAGACCTCTATTGAAAGAAACCTCCCTTGGCATGAGGTTGTATTGGTCGAGGAGACTGGATTCGAACCAGCGACCCCCTGCTCCCGAAGCAGGTGCGCTACCAGGCTGCGCTACTCCTCGGCACCAGCGATTTATGAGTATAGAGCGGACTCGAGGCTTTGTCTAGGCAACCCTTTGGGCCGGATGACCTCCTCAATTCTCCCTCGGAGAGGGTAGCACCCTGCAGCAAGAAGTTAGGTCAGCAGAGGCTCTCTGAAGTCAGCTGCCATGGCCAGTCAAGCCAGCCAAGGAAAAAACCCCCTAAACAACCCCAAACAGTTTTTTTGCCAGTCAGGCCATACTTGCAGCAAGATTCCTGCTAGAAATTATCAAACGCTCATTTTCTGTGATGAAAAGATAAACCCGATCTTAATCCGAGCCAAACAAGCGGGCTGATAGCTCCTTTGTATCGTAGGTATCAGACCAAATTTTGGTACTGCTGCCCATAGTAATTTTTTGCAATAAACCCATTCTTGGAGGAACCCATGAAACACTGGCTCTGGTTGATGGTTGTGCTGAGTGCAGCTGCATGCTCGATACAGGATGCAGGAGCCAATCCACCACCCGGCGGCCCCAACCCCAGTCGAACCGGGGTGTGGTCAGACCCCAGAACCTGGCCCAGTGGACAGGTGCCGCGGCAGGGAGAGGTCGTGACCATCCCGGCCGATCTGGATGTGGTGCTCGATATGAGTCCACCAGCGCTCAAAGGCCTAACCATCAACGGTATTTTGCGATTTGATCGCAAGGATTTGCAGCTGAGCGCTGACTGGATTATGGTGCATGGGAAGCTCGAGATCGGCACCCCCAACCAGCCTTTTCGCAACCGGGCCATCCTGACCCTCACCGGCAACAACCCCAGTGAGAACATCATGGGCATGGGCAGCAAGGTGATTGGTGTGATGATGGGAGGCGTGCTGGACGTGCACGGCGAACCCCGCAATGGCTGGACCAAACTAAACGGGAGTGTGTCCGCCGGTTCCAACCGCATCACGGTGCTGGATCCCACCGGTTGGCGGGTGGGCGACCGCATCGTGTTGGCCTCCACCGATTTCAACCCCGATCAGGCTGAGGTCAGAGCCATTGCCGCCATTTCCGGCAACAGTATTACCCTCGACGCAGCCCTCAAATACCCGCATTTTGGCGAAATTACGTATGGGATAGACCAGCGGGGTGAGGTGGGCTTGCTTAGCCGCAATATCACCATCCAAGGTGATGAGACCTCGAGTCAGAGTGGCTTTGGCGGTCACATCATGGCGATGCAAGGGGGCACCTTGCGCATTTCGGGGGTGGAACTGACCCGCATGGGCCAGCGCAACCAACTGGCCCGTTATCCCATCCACTGGCACCTGTTGGGCGATGCCCCTGGGCAGTTCGTCAAGCAGTCCTCGATCCACCAGAGTTTTAACCGCTGTGTGACCATCCACGGCACCAACCGGGTCGAAGTGGTGGGCAACGTGGCCTACAATACCCTGGGCCACTGTTACTTCCTCGAGGACGGCGCTGAGCGCAAAAATTTGCTCGAGGGCAATCTGGGCATCCTGACCCGTCGCCCCAACAGCCAGCAAGGCGAACGCCCGGTCATTCCCACCGACAATAACCCCGCTACCTTCTGGATCACCCACCCCGACAACATCGTGCGGGGCAACGTGGCAGCCGGCTCGCACCACACCGGCTTCTGGTATGCACTGCCCGAGAATCCCACCGGGCCTTCGGCGACCACCACCATCTGGCCCCGCCGCACACCGCTGGGCGAGTTTTCCGGGAAC
This sequence comes from Meiothermus sp., assembly GCA_037440185.1. Taxonomy (GTDB): domain Bacteria; phylum Deinococcota; class Deinococci; order Deinococcales; family Thermaceae; genus Meiothermus. The sequence goes on from JBBIUP010000010.1 coordinate 28,208, forward strand.
GTGGCCCACTCCAACTGGGACGGGTTGATGGTGGATCGGGGCCCCAACAAGAACACTCTTCAGGCCGAAACTACCATCTACAACCCGCGCACCAACCCCGCCGACGGGCAAAACCAGTACAGCGATGCCCAAAATCCGCCCGTGGTGGCTGAGTTCAAGAACTTTACCGCCTACAAAAACCGGGGCAATGCCGCCTGGTTTCGGGGCACCAACCACAAGATGACCGGGGCCAAGTTAGCCGACAATGCCATTGGGGTGACTTTCGCTTCTTGGGAGAGTACGCTGGAAGACTCGCTGGTGGTGGGTGATAGCGCCAACAAGGGCTTTGCCGAGAACTGGGAATTCCGTGGCAACGATGGGCGTAGCCTGCCCAGGCCCTGGGCAGCCAGCAATGGCGGCCCCATACAGGACAATTTCCCGCTGCGCGGCTTCGAGTTCTACGATGGCAAGATCGGTTTCCGCAATGTGCAATTTGTTAACTTCCAACCCATGCAAATCCAGAACGCTCAGGGTGGCCAGACCGCCACTCGCGAGGCCGGTGCTATGAGCTATCTGCGCTTTACCGCATTTGCCATTGACAGCCGCAACTTCGCTCAGGGAGCCCGTTTCGACAACGCCAAACCGGTCTACTTCCCCCCCAGAGCAGAGCCCACCCCCGAACAAATTACCAACGATGACAACGCCGATGGCTACCGGGGCGGGGTTTTTGTGGATTCCGATGGTTCGGTGGGGGGCAGCCGGGGCCATGCCATCGTGCTCAACAACCCCTTCTTGCTCGACACCAACTGTGTTCTGCGGGCCGAGTGGAACGCAGGAATTTGCAACTACAGCTACGGACGGCTGTATATTTACAACGAAAGCAGCGGCAATATCGCACCGGTCTCACTGACCCGCAACGACGGCAGCAATCCAGTCTTTCGCATGTGGGGCACGCCCAATAGCGGCGACAACAATCATTTTGGTGCCAGCCTGATCAAGGGCCGCAGCTACACCCTGGGCGTGACAGGAGTTGTGCCCAACAAACTCAAGCTGCGCTTTGGTGACAGTGCACCGGGAGACTTTATTAACGTCGCAATCCCCTACAGCGGGGAGCCCTCCATTTACCGCGATTATTGGATTGACAACCGTAATAAACTGGCCCGGGCGGCTTCCAGGGCCGAATTCGACAGCAGCACCGGAGACCGTTATTGGAGTGAAGGCGGCACTGTTTTTGTAAAGCTGGTGGTACGCAACCAGCCAGGCCGTGACTGGGCGGTGCTGGACATCTGCCGCAACGACCTTTGCAGGTGAGCGCCTCCATAGTTTGCAAAATTCACTCAGCAAACCCCTGGAGCGGTTTTCAGAAAGAAGGTCGCAGTCCCGTTAGAGCGCTTCACAAAGATGGAGCCATCCAGGGTTAAGAATCCTCTGTCCCAGACCAGACGTTACCGCCGAGAACCTCGAAGCCCCAACGCCCGCTGGTCTCGCGGATAAACTAAGCTGCGCCACGCTGAGTTTGTCAAATCCTGGAAGTCGCTTACCTCAAAACTTGCAGATATACAAAACCGCGCAAAAGTGGCAACATCCTGTAAAAAACCCTGTCATTCCGAGGCGCAGTTTGCCGAGGAATCTGATAGGGTGCGGTCAAGGAAATCGCCTGTGTCCGTGCGGTATCAGATTCCTCCTTCGTCGGAATGACCGGTGTTAAGGGATTGGAGTTCGAGGATTTATGTATGGGATGCTTAGGTGCAAGTTCTGAGTTACTTTAGCTGCACTCAGGGGCGCAGTACCCCAATAGACACCGAGCCGGATGTGTTGACAAACATACTTTGGAGGCGCTTAGAAAGCCCTTATACGGAATTAGCCTGAACACTTTCCACGGCACCAAGCGCTCGAGAGGGGTTCAAGCACCCTGTGCCTTCTCCTTCAACAAATCAGCCAGACCCACTTCATCCAGCACCGGTATGGCCAGTTCTTTGGCTTTCTCGAGCTTCGACCCCGCACCAGGCCCTGCCACCACAAAGCTGGTTTTCTTGCTGACCGAGCCGGATATTTTCGCTCCCTGGGCCTCGAGTTCCCGCGCCACCTCGTCCCTGGGGCGGGATAGCTCGCCGGTTAGCACAAAGGTAAGCCCTTCCAGGGCATTACTCTTTTGCTTTTCTTTGGCCTCAAAACCAACCCCTACGGCCCGCAGCCGCTCGATAAAGGTGCGCATCTCGGGCCTTGCCAGCGCACCGTGGATGGCCTGGGCGGTTACTTCGGCAATGTCCTCGACGGCATCTAACTCTTCCACGGTAGCAGCAAGAATCCTGTCCAGATAACCAAAACGCTTGGCCAAGGTGCGGGCTGTACTCTCCCCTACTTGCGGGATGCCCAGGGCAAAAAGGAGGCGCTCGAGACCCCGGCTCTTGCTGCTCTCAATCTGCTCCATCAGGTTCTGTGCGCTTTTCTCGGCTTTGCGCTCGAGGGCCACCACATCCTCCAGCTTGAGCTGGTATAAGTCGGCTGCATCCTTAATGAGCCCGGCTTGCAGCAGTTGCTCAATCAGCTTGTCCCCTAGTCCCTGAATATCTAAGGCCCGGCGGCTGGCAAAGTGGCGGATGGACTCAAACGCCTTGGCCGGACATAGGGGATTGGGGCACAGGTGGATTTTGCCCGACAACAGCAGTTCGCTCTGACACTCCGGGCAGTGTCGCGGCCACTCCACTGGCTTTTCGCCCCTGGGCTGGTCGGAGAGCACCCGCAGTATCTCTGGAATCACTCCACCCGACTTGTGCATCAATACCGTATCGCCAATCCGCAGCCCCAGCTCTTGCACATAGCTTTCGTTGTGCAACGTGACCCGGCTGACGGTGGAGCCGTCTATCGAGATGGGCTCCAGTTCGGCCACCGGTGTCACCCGTCCAGTGCGGCCTACCTGGAAGGTCACCCCCAGCACCTGGGTAGGTTTTTCCTCTGCCGGAAACTTGTAGGCAATTGCAAAGCGGGGGGTCTTGGAGGTATAGCCCAGTTCCGACCATAGGGCCAGATTGTTCAGTTTGACTGTAACACCATCGGCCTCAAAGGGGCGTTGTCGCCGCTGGGCCAGCATGGTCTGGTAGCCCTGCTCCACCCCCAGAACCCCCTGAACCAGGCAAAAACCCGGCTCCACCGCAAAGCCCAGCTTTTGCAGTTTCTCGAGCAACCGGTACTGGGTGGCCACGCCAAACTCGTTTGGTCGCCCCACACCGTAAAAGTAGCCGCTCAGACCCCGGCTTTCGGTCACGCGGGGGTCTTTCTGGCGCAGGCTGCCGGCGGCGGCGTTGCGGGGGTTCTTGAAGGGGGCGGCCCCCTCCTCTTCCAGCCTGGCATTCAGTTCCAGAAAAGTCTGGATCGGCAGGTAAATTTCGCCCCGCACCTCGAGGCTCAAGGGCTGGGGCAACTGGCGCGGCACAGCGGCGATGGTGAGCAGGTTGGGGGTGATGTCCTCGCCCACCGTGCCATCGCCCCTGGTCAGACCGCGCCGCAGTACCCCGTCACGATAGATCAGGTTGACCGAGAGGCCGTCAATTTTGTATTCCAGTACGTACTCGCGGGATTCCTCGCGACCCAGAGAGCGGTTGATGCTGGCCTCGAAGTCCTGGATGTCCTCCAGACCAAAGGCATTCCCCAGCGAGAACATTCGACTGGGGTGGGGCACGGTTTCGAAGGTAGTTTCGTAAATCTGATTGCCCACAGTCTGGGTGGGCGAGTCTGGGGTCAGGAGTTCGGGGTGGGCTTCTTCCAATTCCTTCAACTCCAGCAGCAAACGATCATATTCCGCATCGGAAATCTCGGGGTCGTCCAGTACGTGGTAGCGGTAGTTGTGATAGCGCAACTGCTCCAGCAGTTGTGTCACCCGTTGCTTAGGCGTAGACATAATGCGATTGTATCGTTTTTGCTCAAGAAGATCGAAGTGATTTCACACCGATCTCGCAAACCTCACAAAGTGCCTAAGCTGCACTTCATTCTTTTGTCAAGCCCCTTTCAAGCCTCATGGTTTCTGCTCTATAATGCCAGAGGCTAACAGCCAGTTTAGAACTTGTGTTGTTCACAAGTAAATGGAGGCGAGTCGCATGAAGAAACTAGTAGTGCTCGGTGTTGCCATGGCTGCCGCATTGGGGCTGGGACTGGCCCAGGATGTGCGGATAGGCATGGCTTTCGACGCAGGTGGCAAGAACGACCGCAGTTTTAACCAGTCTACTTTTGAAGGCGCGCAACGCGCTGCGCGCGAGTTGGGGGTACGGGTCTTCGACTTCGAGCCCGGCGACCCCGGCCAGGTGGGTCAGGGCATCCGCCGCTTTGCCGAAGAGGGCTTCGACCTGATCATCGGGGTAGGCTTCGCCAACGAGCCTTCCATCACCCGCAACGCCCAAGAATTCAAGGACATCAAATTCGCCGTGATTGACTCGGTGCCCTGCGAAGGCAAGTGCGACAACGCTGTCGGTCTGGTCTTCCGCGAGCACGAAGGCAGCTACCTGGTGGGCTACATTGCTGGTCGCACCACCAACACCGGTGTGGTGGGCTTTGTGGGTGGCATGGATATCCCGCTGATCCACAAGTTCGAGCAGGGCTACCGTGCCGGGGCCATCGCGGGTATGCGTGAGCGCAACATCGCCAACCCCCGTGTGCTTATCAACTACGTGGGCACCACCCCTGCCGCCTGGAACGACCCCGGTCGGGCCAAGGAAATCGCCACCGCCCAGTCCAAGCAGGGCGCGGACATCATCTATGCCGCTGCGGGTGCTTCGGGCCTGGGCGTACTGGATTTTGTGAAGCAGCAGCGCTGCTTGAAGCAAGCCGAGCTGCCCTCGGGCGTACGCTTCATCTCCAACAACGGCTCGGCAGTGCCCCGCTACGCTGCCTATAACCAGTCCTGCCCTGCCGCTACCACCCGCCCGATGTTCATGGTAGGTGTGGACGCCAACCAGAACTACCTGGGCGACACAGATAACAACCCCCGCACCCTAAACCACGTGCTCACCTCCATGCTGAAGCGGGTGGATGTGGCCACCTACGACGTGATCAAGTCGGTCAAGGACAACACCTTCAAGGGTGGCGTGCGCGCGTTCGGCCTGAACAACAACGGCGTGGGCTACTCCCTCGACGACTTCAACCGCGCCCTGATTCCCCAAGCGGTCATCAACCGTCTGGCCGTTCTGCGCAGCCAGATCATCTCCGGTGCACTCAAAGTACCCGACAAGCGCTAGTCGGTTTGGCAGTGCAACGCTCAGGGAAACTCCCTGGGCGTTTTTTTTGCAGCGAATACCCCATATCTTTTGCCTTTTCCGCTTCTCCACGCATCGGGGGGAGGATTGTTTGTCTTTGCGCTTTCGGCGGTGTGTGTCAAGCAAGTCTTCCTTGTATGATTTAGGGCATGAACAATCCCGCTTCCACCCCCAGTACACCCCCCAAAGGTGCGGTGGCCCTCGAGCTCAAGGACATCACCAAGCGCTATCCGCTGGTCTTGGCCAACGACCGTATTTCGCTGGATGTGCGCTGGGGCGAGGTACTGGCGGTGGTGGGGGAAAATGGGGCGGGCAAATCCACCCTGATGAAGATTGTCTATGGTCTGGTCAAACCCGATCAGGGCGAGATTTGGGCCAACGGTCAAAAGGTGCATATCACCGAACCAGGCGATGCCATCGCACAAGGGATCGGGATGGTTCACCAGCACTTCATGCTGGTAGACCCTTTCACGGTGCTGGAAAACGTGATTCTGGGCTCGGAGCCAACGCAAGGAGCCCAGCTCAACCTGGCCCAAGCCCGCGCCGAGGTGGAGAGTTTGATGAAAGACCTCGAGTTCGACCTCCCGTTGGATACCCCGGTGGAAGAGCTGCCGGTGGGCTTGCAGCAGCGGGTCGAGATCCTCAAGGCACTCTACCGCAAGGCCAAAATCCTGATTCTGGACGAACCCACAGCCGTGCTCACACCCCAGGAGGCCGACGAGTTGTTCAATTTTCTGCGCCGGTTTGTGGAGCAGGGCAATGCGGTTATTTTCATCAGCCACAAGCTGGCCGAGGTCATCAAGCTCTCCAACCGCGTGACTGTTATCCGCGACGGCAAGGTGGTGGGCACCGTCAACACCCCCGAGACCAATGTGGCCCAACTGGCCCGCATGATGGTCGGGCGCGAGGTCATCTTGTCGGTGGACAAGTCCGAGGCCCAGCCAACCGAGGCAGTGCTCCAGATCGCCAACCTTACCATTCCAGGCAAGGACAAGAAGCATCGCCTGAATGGGGTCTCATTCCAGGTTCAGGCCGGTGAGATTGTGGGCATCGCGGGGGTGGAGGGCAACGGCCAGACCGAGCTGGTGGAGGCCATCACCGGCCTGCGGCCCTACGAAGGCAGCATCCAGTACCACGGCCAGACCCTCAAACCCAGTGCCCGGGTGGTGCGTGAATGGGGGGTCTCGCACATCCCCGAAGACCGCAATGCGCGAGGCCTGGTGCTGGATTTTACCACCCGTGAAAACCTGATTTTGGGCGATCACTACCGCAGCCCCAACGCGGGTTTTTTGGGTTTTATTGATGCCGATACCATCGAAACGGAAGGCCGCGAAATCGTGGAGCAGTTCGATGTGCGTCCCCGCAGTACCGAGCTGGCAGCCCGGCGCTATTCCGGCGGCAATGCCCAGAAAATTATTGTGGGGCGCGAGCTAAGCCGCAAGCCCAAGGTGTTGGTAGCTGCCCAACCCACCCGTGGGGTGGACATCGGGGCCATCGAGTTTATCCACGAGAACATCGTAAAAGCCAGGGACGCGGGCATGGCGGTGCTGCTGGTCTCCGCCGACCTTAACGAGGTGCGCTCGCTGGCAGACCGCATCCTGGTGATGTTCGAGGGTCGTATCATGGGCGAACTCAAGGCCAGCGAAGCAACCGAGGAAAAGCTGGGGCTGCTGATGGCGGGCATAGTTGATTAGAGCCTGACATTCGTGGTGTGTAGCAGTGTCACCCCACTGCCATCTCACCTATTTAAATCCGCGACCCCTCGTATAGCTGGGAGGATGCTTATGTCAAAGCGTTCTTCAGCGGTGGCGGGGATGCGTCAGCGGCGGGGGTCTCAACCATCAACAATATGACTGGAAGAGGGTCAGGGAGTGGCTCGAGATCATGCCAATATTGTCCTTGGGTTGAAAACGAATAGCCTTGACTCATCCGAGCTGAACAGGTTGGCGGTCACGGCGTTGCTGCTGCTCAGTTCCTGGACGGGGTTGAGGCCATCGTAGAGGAACTGGGTGCCACTTACGGTCTTGGCGGTGCGGCGGCCCTGGGCGTCGTAGGCGTGGCCTAGGACACTGCCGCCCTCGGTGATGCAGGTGAGGCGGTTGGCTTTGTCATAGGCGTAGCTGCCCCGCCCATCCTTTACCGAGACCAGGTATCTATAGCCAGAGGCAGAACCTACTGCCGTACGGGAGTGGAAATATGGGAAGCGCCGTCAGGCCAATTACGGATCGGAGAGTGTACTTCTGATGGCTCTACCCTGGCTCCACCACGATAATAGCGGTCAAGATGAAGGCTGGAAGGTTTTTTCCGGGTAAGGCCCGCCCCATGACCATCACCATGTAGGGGCCAGGCTTGGGGAAGACTACCAGGCTCTCTACCCGCCCGGTGGCCGGGTTGGGGGTAAAGGTGACACTCACATCGGGGCGAGCCTGGGCACTGGCCTGCCCCTGGTAGGCCAACATTCGGCAGAAGCAGTCCATCAGGTTAACATTCAGTCCATTCACCGACACAAAGCTCAAGTAGCCCTGGAGCCGCTTGTTGGCAATGGGAATGTCGGAGTTGCCCCACTTGAGTTCGCCCGAGACCGGCCCATCCCCAGATAACGGATGGGCCAGAGCCAGTCCCATCAAGGCGAATACAGCAAGCATTCGAGGCAAATATCGTGTCATCGGAACCTCTACTTTCCAGTTTGCCACAATCTGAACAAAAATAGGGTTGCCTAGGCCCCTACCGTGGCGGCAGATAGGCAGGGTTGGTGGTGAAACTCTGGTCGGTGAGGGACTTCAAAAACTCCACGAGGTCGTCCACTTCCTCGTCGGTGAGGCCCAGGGGACGAATCAGGGCATCGGCATTGAGGTTGGGTTCACCCCCTCGGTTATAGTGCATCACCGCATCGCGTAGGGTCTGGATGGAGCCATCGTGCATGTAAGGGGCGGTGAGGGCGATGTTGCGCAGGGTGGGGGTTTTGAACTTGCCCACATCTTCATCTTTGC
>JBBIUP010000011.1:0-4017 GCA_037440185.1 Meiothermus sp.
TGGAGTTCGAGGATTTATGCATGGGATTCTTAGGTGCAAGTTCTGAGTTATAACGACTTTGCGGCAGAAACTATACAAAACGTCATATTCGCAAGGTAGACTAAGGTGTGGAAGATCTGCAAACCTACTATGACCGCCGCTTTGCGGCCCGAACGCAGCGCATCCAGGCCTCGACCATCCGCGAAATCCTCAAACTGACCACCCAGCCGGGCTTCATTAGCTTTGCTGGGGGGTTGCCGGCTGCCGACCTGTTTCCCATCGAACGCATCGCCGAGACTACCCAGCGCATCCTGCTCGAGCGCGGTGCCCAGGCTCTCCAGTACAGCACCACCGAGGGCTACTTGCCCTTGCGGGAGTGGATTGCCGGCCGGATGCCCGGTGCCAGCGCCGAAAATGTACAGATAGTCTCGGGCTCGCAACAGGGTCTGGACATGATGGGCAAGGTGCTGATTGATCCCGGCTCGAAAGTCCTGGTCGAAGCCCCCACCTATCTGGGAGCGCTGAGTTCCTTCAACCCCTACGAACCCCACTACATCTCGGTCGGTATGGATGATGAAGGGCTCAAACTCGACGAACTCGAGGCTGCCCTCAAAACCCACGCCTTCAAGTTCATCTACGTGCTGCCCACCTTCCAGAACCCCTCGGGCCGACTGATGGGCCTGGAACGGCGTAAAGCCATTGTCGAACTGGCCCGTCGCTACCAGACCCCCATCCTCGAAGACGACGCCTACGCTGAGCTCTACTTCAGTGGCGAACCTCTGCCCACCCTCTACGCCCTCGACCAGGAGATGGGCGGGGGCAATGTAATCTACCTTAGTACCACCTCCAAAACCCTGGCCCCAGGTCTGCGGGTGGCCTGGGTGGTGGGGCCCAAGCCAGTCATCCAGAAAATCGTCTATGCCAAGCAAGGGGCCGACCTACACACCCCCACCCTCAACCAGATGCTGGTCTACGAGCTGGTGCGCGATGGCGAATGGTATCGCACCCAGATTGGCAAAATTCGCCAGACCTACCAGACCCGCAGCACCTGGATGCTTTTGGCCCTGCAAAAATACATGCCGGAGGACATTGGCTGGATTGTGCCAGGGGGCGGGATGTTCTTCTGGCTCACGGCACCTCAGGGCCTCGACAGCCTCGAGCTGCTCAAACAGGCCGTGGGGGAGAAGATGGCTTTCGTGCCGGGCCAGCCTTTCTATGCCGACAGCAGTGGGCAAAACACCCTGCGGCTATCCTACTCCAGCGCCACCCGCGAGCAGATCGAAGAAGGCATCAAGCGCCTGGGAAAAGCTGTGCACCAGATGTTGGGGCGCGAACCCGTACGCTAAGTGTCTCCACGGTATGCTTATCACTGTAACCAGCTCGGCATGCCTCGGGGTACTGCGCCCTGGAAGATGCAACATGAAAGATGGATCTACTGGGTTTGACTAGCTTACTATGGCGCGGCTCAGAGCGTTCTGCCCGCCGACCAAACCGGTTAGCAACCGTTATTTGTACTGAATAGCCTGCGTGTCGCAACAACTGCTGTAAAGAGTGATAGCCGCTAGGCAGCAAGTCAACGGCCCAATTGTCGCAACGGCAAAGGTTTGTTGGCGCATTTGTCTTTGTAATACACTGATGAAAAGTTTGCTGCCTAGCAGCAGGAGCGCAGCCTCCCAAAGCTGCAAGGGTGGAGACTGACAACGCTCTCCACCCCTTGCTGTGCTTTAGGTCGAAAGGATCGAGTATCTATGTGGTCAACCCTTTCTATACCCCCTGGCTATGGAGCAACCTGGATATGATCGGAGCAGTCGTTCTGGCCTTTGTGGGTGCCCTGTTTGCTTCCCTGGTGCACCGCTTGCTGGGTAAACCTTCAGGCTGGGTCATCGCCCTGTTGCCGCTGGGCCTAACGGTTTATTTTGCCAGCCTCCTGCCGGCAATTGTGGCAGGCGAGACCCTACGGCATAGCATGGTCTGGGTTCCGGTGCTGGGGGTCAATTTCTCCTTCTACCTGGACGGGCTTTCGCTGCTGTTTGCTCTGCTGATAAGCGGCATCGGCACCTTTATCGTCATTTATTCCGGCGGCTACCTCAAGGGCCATCCGGATTTGGGCAAGTTCTACCTGATCATTTTGCTCTTCATGGCCTCAATGCTGGGGCTGGTGCTGGCCGATAACATCTTCACCTTGTTCGTGATGTGGGAACTCACCAGCATCACCTCCTACCTGCTGATTGGCTTCAACCACAGCGAGTTCAAATCGCGAAGGGCGGCCATGCAAGCTCTCCTGGTAACGGCGGGTGGCGGGCTGGCCCTGCTGGCGGGCTTGATTCTTCTTTCAATTGTGGGGGGCTCGCTCGAGCTCTCCTCACTCCTCAGCCAGGGCGAAATTCTGCGTGAGCACCCACTCTACCTGGGAGCACTGATTCTAATTTTGATTGGGGCCTTCACCAAATCGGCGCAGTTTCCCTTCCACTTCTGGCTGCCCAACGCGATGGAAGCCCCCACCCCGGTCTCGGCCTATCTGCATTCGGCCACCATGGTCAAGGCAGGGGTTTACCTACTGGCACGAATGCAACCCGGCCTGGGCGGCACCGAGGTCTGGAGCAACACCCTGATGGCCTTTGGGCTGGCCACCCTGCTCACCGGTGCGATTCTGACCCTGCGCCACACCGACCTCAAGCGGCTGCTGGCCTATTCGACCGTAGCGGCCTTGGGGGCACTGGTCTTTGCCATCGGGATGGTACCGCTCACCGACTACTACGCTGCGGTAGGGTTCGCCACCTTCCTGGTCGCGCACTCGCTATACAAGGGTGGGCTGTTCATGGCCGCAGGCGCGGTGGATCACGAGACCGGAACCCGCGATGTGCGCGAGCTCTCGGGCCTGTTCAAAGTCATGCCGATTACCGGCGTGGCAGTGCTGTTGGCTGGATTCTCGCTGGCGGGGCTGCCACCCGTGCTGGGCTTCATTGGCAAGGAGGTCTTGTACGTGGCCTCGTTGCAAGCCGCGCCCCCCTGGATGATTGGGCTGGCCGTGGTCGGGTTCGCACTGGGGGCGACCCTGGCCACCATTCTGATTGTGCCCTTCTTTCGGGGGAGGCCACCCGAGCACGTGCACGAGGGGCCACCAAGCCTGTGGTTGGGGCCGGTGGTGCTGGCGGGATTGGGCCTATTGTTCGGTTTGTTTCCAGGTTTGTTCAACCCCCTGATGGAAGCCACCGCCAGCGCGGTCAAGGGCAAAACCCTCGAGTACACCCTCCAACTGTGGCCTGGCTTTAACCTGGCCCTGCTGCTAAGTGTGGCAACGGTGTTGCTGGGGGTGGGGCTCTACTTCCTCTACCCACGCATCCAGGCCTGGATGGCAACCGACCCGGTGCCCGGCCCCGAGAATGGCTACAATGCCCTGTTGCGTGGACTGATGCGTCTGGCAGCAGGCGTCACAGGGCTGTTGCAGAGCGGCTCGCTACGGGCCTATCTGATCTGGACTTTTGCCGGGCTGGTAGGGTTGGTGGGGCTGGCCCTGCTGCACTCGGGAACCCTGCTCTGGCCCTCGAATGCCTCGGAAGTCAACCCGGCTCAGGTCGTGCTGATGGCCATGATGCTCCTGGGGGCTATCATCGCGCTGGGTTTGCGCTCGCACCTGGGAATGGTGGTCGTGGTGGGGATCGTAGGTGCAGGGGTCGCGATCTTGTTCATGCTACAAAACGCCCCCGATCTCTCGATCACCCAGTTCCTGGTCGAAACCCTGACCGCCATCCTGATTGCCCTGGTGCTGCTGCAAATCACCACGATTGGCCAGGTGCCTGCGGGCCGACCGCTCGATGCGGTGGTGGCCCTGGGTTTTGGGGGTCTGATGACCCTGCTGATGCTGGGGATGTTATCACAACCGCTGGAGTTGCACCTGAGCAATTTCTTTACCGACAAGAGTCTGCCCGAGGGCTTCGGACGCAATATTGTCAATGTAATTTTGGTGGATTTCCGCGCCCTGGATACCTTCGGTGAGATTTCCGTGGTAGGACTGGCGGGGCTGGGTGTGTATGCCCT
>JBBIUP010000011.1:4117-35774 GCA_037440185.1 Meiothermus sp.
ATACCTTCGGTGAGATTTCCGTGGTAGGACTGGCGGGGCTGGGTGTGTATGCCCTGCTCAGGTGGCGCACTCGCAAGGATAAGGAGGACGATCCCCTTCGGGACGGAACCAGCTCCGTGCACCGATCGGACGATCCCCTTCGGGACGGAACCAGCTCCGTGCACCTCAAAGGAGCCACCTTGAATACCCTGATTCTGCAAACCACCTCGAGGTTCCTTTTCACCCTCCTGCTTCTGCTCTCGCTGTTCTTGCTACTGCGTGGTCATAACGAGCCAGGGGGCGGTTTCATTGGGGCTTTGGTGGCAGTCGGGGCCTATGCGCTCTATGCACTGGCCCACGGGCTGGCTGCCTCACGCAAGCTGCTGCCAGTACCCCCCCTGCGCCTGGTGGGGATCGGTCTACTGGTTGCGCTGCTCAGTGCCTTTCCGTCTCTATTCAGCCAACGGCCCTTCATGGCGGGCGAGTGGTTTACGGTCTTTGGGGCCAAGATTGGCACCCCGGTTATCTTCGATATAGGGGTCTATCTGACCGTGTTCGGGGCACTACTCTCGGTCATCTTTGCGCTCGAGGAGAGCGCGCTCAACCAGGAGGCTCCCTGATGGAAATCCTGCTGGCCTTTCTGGTAGGAGGCCTTTTTGCCGTAGGGGTCTACCTGATGCTGCGTCCCCATCTGATTCAGTTTTTGATCGGGTTCCTGGTGGTGGGCAACGCCGCCAACCTACTGATCTTTACCGCAGGCCGTCTGGGCAGCCAATTCCCCCCCCTCATCCACAGCAACGGTGGGGTGACCCAGCCCATCGCCAATCCCCTGCCCCAGGCCCTGATCCTGACTGCCATCGTGATTGGGTTTGCCCTGGCCGCTTTTGGTATTGTGTTGTTTTTTCGAGCCCAGCAGGTATTGGGCACCCTCAACGGTGAGGAGATGCCCGAGGCTTTTGAGCCTGCTCCCATTCCCTCGCTGGTAGATGAGCCCCACGACCCAACCCAACCTCCACAGGAGCAAATCCCCTCATGAGCTGGCTGATTGTCCTACCCCTCATTATCCCTCTCACCACGGCCCTCTTATGCCTGGTGGTTCGCTACCGCAGGGCGCAGCGCTACCTCAGTCTGGTCGGTGCCCTGGCGTTGCTGATGGCCGCTCTAACCCTCCTGAATCAGGTCGGTCAACGCGGCATTAGCGCAGTGCAGATTAGCGACTGGCAAGCCCCTTTTGGCATCACCTTTGTGGCCGACCACTTTTCGGCCTTGATGGTGGTAGTGACCGGGATCGTGGCCCTGGCGGTAGCGCTCTATGCACTGGCCGCAAACGACACTGGGCGCGAGGCTCTGGGTTATTACGCCCTCACCAACTTCTTGCTGGTAGGGGTGAATGGGGCTTTCCTGACCGGCGACCTCTTCAACCTGTATGTATGGTTTGAGGTGTTGCTGCTCTCTTCGTTTGTTCTAATGGTTCTGGGCGGCGACAAGGCCCAGCTATCGGGTGGGGTCAAGTACTTCGCGGTTTCGCTCCTGTCCTCGGTACTGTTCCTGAGTGCGGTGGGACTCTTGTACGGAGCCACCGGGGCCCTCAACCTGGCCGACCTAGCAACCCGGATACAAGAGGTACCCACGGGTCTGCTGAGCGCTCTGGCCATGCTCTTTCTGGTGGCTTTCGGCCTCAAGGCAGCGGTGTTTCCCTTCTTCTTCTGGCTGCCCGCCTCCTACCCAGCACCTCCGGTGATGGTTTCGGCTTTATTTGCCGGGCTTCTGACCAAGGTGGGGGTCTACGCGCTGATCCGGGTCTTCACGCTGCTCTTTACCCACGAGACGACGTTTACCCATAGCATAATTCTGTGGATCGCCGGACTGACACTGTTACTGGGGGTGCTTTCGGCGCTGGCCCAGGGGGAAATTCGGCGCATCCTGTCCTTCCAACTGGTCAGCCATATCGGCTACATGCTGATGGGGCTGGGCATCCTGACTCCACTGGCCCTGACCGGCTCGGTGTTTTATGCCCTCAATCACATGATCATCATTTCGGCTCTGTTCTTGATAGCGGGCCTGATCTACCGCCTGCAAGGCACCGGGGTATTGGTTTCGTTGGGCGGGCTGTACCGGAGTCATCCCTGGCTGGCAGTCTTGTTTTTGTTGCCCGCACTTTCGCTGGCCGGGATTCCCCCTTTTTCGGGCTTTTGGGCCAAGCTCACCCTGGTAACAGCAGGTTTACAGGCCGAACAGTACTGGATTGTGGCCGCAGCGCTGCTGGTAGGCCTTCTGACCCTGCTCTCGATGGGCATTGTGTTTGCTGAAGCCTTCTGGAAAAATCCCCCCCCGAAAAGTTATAAGTTCACTCCGGGGGCTACCGGCGGATGGTTTGCCCTGACCCTGCCGATTGCTGGGCTGGTGCTGCTCAGTGTAGGGATTGGCTTGTGGGCAGAGCCTTTGCTGCGTTTGTCCCAGACTGCTGCCCAGGAACTGCTGGATCCCAGCCAGTATATTCAAGCCGTTCTGGGGGTGAGCCGATGAGAGCCTTTATCTACAACGTACTGTTGACGGTTTTCTGGATGGCTGTCACCGAACACTTCACCCTCGAGAATTTCCTAATTGGCTTTGCCCTTTGTTTCCTGATTCTGCTGCTGGCCCGGCCCCTCTTCGACCCCCAGTCCCAACGCTACTTCACCCTGGCCTGGAAGCTACCCCGCTTTGCCGGCCTGATGCTGTGGGAGATCGTGCTGTCCAGCGTTCGTGTGGCTCAGGCGGTGCTCTCGCCAGACATGAAGATTAAGCCCGGCATCATTGCCTATCCGCTGGAAGTCAAGAGCGACCTCGAGATCACCTTGCTGGCCAACCTGATTACGCTCACACCAGGCACCCTGAGCCTGGATGTCTCCAACGACCGCAGGGTTCTGTATATTCATGGGATGTTTGTGGACGACCCCCAGGCTGTAATTGATTCCACGCACGAAAGCCTGGAAAAAGCCGTGCTGGAGGTGACGAGATGAGTTTCCTGGGGGGCGCTCTGGTCGTTCTGATGCTCACCATTCCGTTCGCAGTTTATCGGCTGGTTAAAGGCCCCAGCTTGGCAGATCGGGTGGTGGGGCTCGATCTGATTACCTCGGTCTCGGTGGCCCTGGCAGCCCTGTATGCGCTGGTCAGTGGCCAGACCGCTTTTCTGGATGTGGCCATTGCACTGGCCTTATTTGCCTTCCTGGCTACGCTGGGGCTCGCTCGCTATATCGAACATCGTGGGCACCAAGGGGAGTAAATATGCTTGATTTTGTGGTTTATGCGCTGGTCTCGGTGGGCATTTTCTTCCTGTTTATTGCTGCTATTGGCGTGGTGAGGATGCCCGACCTCTACAACCGCATGCACGCTACCTCCAAGGCAGGCACCCTGGGCGTGGGATTGATTCTGGTGGCAGTGGCGGTGTTCTATCAAGACCTTTCGATCGCAACCCGTGCCCTGTCGGCCCTGGCTTTCATCATCCTGACGGCTCCGGTAGCGGCCCATGCCCTGGGCCGCGCGGCCTATCTTTCAGGGGTCAAGCCCTGCGATACCACCTACGTGGACGAACTGGCCGGGCACTACCAGACCAACCACAAGCTCGAGTCTACCGAACCTGCCGACGGCCAATCAACCAGCACCGGCTCCTAGGGCGGTTTTCAGAGCCACCAGCCATGCAGTTCATTGGAAAACCGCTGCTTGCCCCGCGACCCCAAGAACTGGTACGCATTTAGCGATAAACGTCCTATGCTCTGATCACCAGACCACTGGTTTTTGAGTAGTTGCCCAACACCGAACCGCAGACCAGGGCGGCAAGTGCGATCAAACCCCCAGGCGCTCGAGCTCGTGGGGTAGCATCTTCTGCCACCAGGGCCAGTCGTGATCCACGTCGTGGCCCCAGTAGTCAAAAGTAGCGTACACACCCTTCTGGTGGAGCAGCTCTTGCATCTCGCGCATGTCGTGGATGCACTCTTCTTCCCAGCGCCCTTGACCCACCGCAAACACAATCTTATTGCGTCGGTAGGCGTTTAGCTTGTCTTCGTCGGTAAGGTTGCGCAAGTACCACAACGGCGAGTTGTAGTAAGCATCCATGCCCCCTTCGTCCCCCACAAACCCCTCCACCTGATACAGTCCCGATAGTGCGATCAGGCCGTCGAAAACCTCGGGGTATTTGAAGAAGAAGTTGGTCGCATGGAAAGCACCCATACTGCAGCCCGTAACCCACATGGTCTGTAGGCCGGTGTTCTTGCGCACAAACGAGACCGCTTCCTGCATGATGTAGGCATCGTAGTTGTTGTGGCGGCGGGCGCGTTCGGCAGGCGGAATGCTCTTGTTGGTCCAGCTTTGCCAGTCAATGCCGTCCACGCAAAAAAACTTGACCCGCCCCGCCTCGATCATGGGAGCCAGGGCCTGGGCCATCCCGGCGTGTCCTTCCCAGTCGAACCAGCGCCCGTTCTGGGCCGGAAACACGATGACCGGCTGGCCGTAGTGACCATAAAGCTTGAGTTCCATTTCGTGTTCCAGAGCAGGGCTGTACCATTTGTGGTATTCGGTATGCATATAAGTGCCTCCAGAGTGTGTATACCACCATATCAGAACTCGGCGTCCACTGGGGTTCTGCGCCTTTAAGCGTGCGGCTTTGGGTATAAATCCGGATTTGACGACCTATCGCGGTTTTCGCTATTTTTGCCGCTGGCGAAAACGAGAATGCGTCTGCGCCCAGACGCATGTTTTCGAGTTTCCCAGCGGCAAAAAATAAGCCTGGAACAGCACTTCTCCTTTTGGGTATTGCGGTATTCTTTCTGAAAACCGCTCTAAGTGGAGCGCAACAGAGACCTCGTCAAGGGCCATTTTGGCTGAAGGCTTGACCTTCAACCCTAGGCTCTTTCCTGAATCGCCTGGGCTGCTTTCAGCATGGTGCTCAGGTCGGGGTGGCGCAGGATATAGCCGTAATTGCCGATGGCCGCCGCAAAAATACCGTTGATGCGCTCGTGATGAGCCACCAGCGATCCAAGTTCAGCAATCACCTGTTCGTGCGAGCGCTGGTAGCGGATGTGGTCTTTGCGGCCCACATAGGTACAGAAATAGGGGTGCTTGGCTTTCTCCCCCACCGTCCCGTGGGTGAGGACATTGACCCACTCCTTGAAGATGTCAATGTCGTTGGCATAGTTGAACATGTCAATCGAGAGGCCGCCGGGTGGGCGCATGTTCACTTCCAGCGCCACCAGGGAACCATCTTCCAAACGGAAGAACTCGAAGTGGAAGAAGCGCTCGAGCACGTTGAAGGTTTTGGCCACCTTGCGCCCCGCCTCCCGCAAATCTTCGGGGATTTCCCGCACCATGTAGTAATAAATGTCGGTATCCTCGTTGACCACATCCATGACGCCCTTGGAGTACTCGAGGGAGCTATCAAATACCACGTTACCCTTGATGTCGGTCAGGCCATCGTAGGTGACGATCATGCCAGGGATGAATTCCTCCATGATGTAGTCCACCGGGGGCTTGGTGGCAATGTAGTCCATCAAGTCTGCATCGTTGTTGATTTTGTAGGTTTTGGCCGCACCTACCCCAATATCGGGCTTGGCGACCACCGGGTAGCCCACCTCTTCCACAAAATCCTGGGCTTCTACCGCCGTGCGGCAAACCTTGCCCCACGCCACCCGCAAGCCCGCTAATTGGAAGTATTGTTTCATGACTGACTTGCGCTTGACGTGGTTCATATCCTCGGGACGCAAGCCAAAAATGTTGAAATCTTCGCGCAGCATGGCCTCGGTCTCGAGCCAGTACTCGCTCATGGACTCAATCCGATCCAGCTTGCCGTACTTGTGGGTGAAGTAGCCCAGGGCCCGCACCAACTCATCGTAGTCATGCATGTCGCCCACTTTGTAATACTCGCTGAGGGCATTCTTTAGCTCGGGGCGGAGCTGGTCGTATTCAGCATCGGCCAGGCCCAGCACAGTATGCCCAGCCTCGCGCAGACGTACGCAAAAAGGCCAGAAGTTGGGGGGGAAATGGGGGGAAAGAAAAACTACATTCATGCCTTACCTCCGGGCTGTCAAGTTACTCCACAGTATTCCCAACCCAAGCCCACAAATCAAGCCATTGAAGCCGAAAGCTACGGCCAGCGCATTGTATGCAGGCTTTACCGATAGAAGCGCTTATTGAGATGCCAGACCATGCGACATGGACTACCAAACAGCCCACACTACGTCGAAGCGCAAGGCCAGCCCCAAGCAGCCACCAGATTCAGAGGTGCTGGGATCCTGTGGCGGCACAAAAAGGGCAAGTCCAACGAAGTCAGTCGAAGAAAAGTTTGTAGAAATCTCTAAGGGGACAGCCGGCCCGAACAACCCAGCTCCGCCCCAGGCTCGAAGACCAGCATCTTCTCCTACCTCGAGTCCTTCTACAACCCAAAAAGGAGGCATTCCGCTCTCGGCAATCTCTCACCACTAGACTTCGAACAGCAATACTGGCACAATCAGTCCCGAGTCGCTTAGCCTAAATTGCGGAATACAGGGGTCACTTCAAGGTACCCCGTCGCCCACGCTGGGGGCCTGTAAAAACCCTTGGTAGCGGGCGGACAAGGCCCCCGGAGGCAGACCGGGTACCGTAGCAGAAACTGCCAGGCGGGGCTCCAGGCGGGCCAGGGCGGGGCCGCTCAGGTTGGAGTTAGCAAAGAACTGAGCGTTGAGTCCTACTGCTGAAGCTGCTGGGGTCGCTTGACGCGGGGGAGTGCTACAGGAAAGCAGTCCCAGCAAGAGTAATGTCCACAAGCCAGACCAGCAACCTTTGCGATGCGGCATAACCGAGCCTCCTGGGTTGCGGGACGGGGAGAGGATGTCGCCATGAGGATACCGGGTAAGGTCAAAAAAACAAGATGGTGCTGGGTGTGTTTACTGAGTATAAATTGTTCGAGGGTGTGAGGGTGTGAGGGTGGGTGGTGGGTCTGTCTATGTCGCAAATTTTGTAGCCCACTACCTGGGTAGGGCGGAAAGTTGGAGTGCAAGGAGCCACCCAAAAATCTGCAAAAGCACTTTTGCAGCCATCGGCCATCCGCAATATGCTATGAGCTGATGATTCGGGCCAAGCAACTATCCGACGGGGCCACTTGTGGCCTGCTGGAAACCCAGGTCTGGGTGGATGTCGAAACCCCCACCCCCGAGGAACTGGCACTCATTCAAAAGCAGTATCCCCTCAACCCCCTGGCCCTGGCCGACGCCCAGGAAATAGGCCACTGGAGCCGCTTCGAGGAATACCCCAGGCATCTTTTTCTGATCTTTCGTACCCTCGAGTCCCCCCAGAACGCCCACAGCCGCACCGAGCGGGTTTCCTTTTTCTACTTTCCCGAGGCCCAGGTGCTGCTCACCTACCGCAACGAGGCCGTGGAATACCTGGAACAAAGCTGGAACAGCTTTCGGGGTGGCAGTAGCATCTGGCTCTGGCAGCGGCTGGTAGATCAAGGTGTGGAGACTTTTTTCGACTATGTGGAGGCCCTCACCGACCGGGTGGAAGACCTGGAAGAACTGGCCATGAGCGAGGACAACGGCCCCGAAACTCCCAAGCGGGTCTTTGCCGCCCGGCGCGAGGTGCTGCGGGTCAGGCGACTCACCTCCCAGGCCCGCGAGGCTCTGCTGCACCTCGAGCGCCTGCCCGAACTTGGAGCCGATGCCTACCTCTTCCGCGACCTGACCGACCGTATGGGCCGGGTCTACGAAGGCCTGGATGCAGCCAGAGACGAGCTATCCAACGTGCTGGAAGTCCATCTTTCCGCCCAGGGCAACAAGCTCAACCGGGTGGTGCAGGTGCTCACGGGGATCTCGGTACTGTTTCTGCCCATGACCCTGTGGGCCGGCATCTACGGCACCAACTTCGAGGCCTTTACCGAGTACCAGTGGCCCGCGGGAAGGGTGTATTTCTGGACCGGCTTGCTGATGATCGGGGGGGGATTAGCCCTCTGGATGAAGCGCCGGGGCTGGTGGTAAAGCCTACCCACATCCAACCCGCTTTGCCCGTGCGTATAGGGCCTACATCACACATCTTTCCAAATGTGTCCTCACTCACTTCAAATAAATCAACATGAATGTTTACAAAATCAGCTTAGCCTGCTATAGTCGGTTTTGAGGAGTGATGAACAAATGCAAACCAGCATCCTAGACACCCTAACCTTCGATCCTGGCGAGATCATTCTCTACCCCGGAGAGCCCAGCTCCAAGGATCAGCTCTACCGGGTACGGGAGGGTCTGGTACGACTTCAGAGTGTAGACGACGAGGGCAATGCTCTAACCCTGCGTTTTGTACGTCCTGGCGAGTATTTTGGCGAAGAAGCAATTTCGGGTGCCGAGCGCACCTACTTTGCCGAGGCCGTTACCGAAACCAAGGTGGATGCCCTGGCTCCCACCCAGCTCTCCGCCCAAGAAATGGCCAGCCTGGTGCAGGGATTGGTCAAAGCCCTGACCCAGACCTACCAGACCATTCAGCGCATCTCCGGTCAGCGCCTGAAGAACCGCATCGCCGCCACCCTGCTCGATCTTTCCCGCACCCCCGTGGCCTACACCGAGAAAAACGGACGGGTGGGGGTCAAGGCCACCCACGACGAGATTGCCTCGGCAGTGGGTTCGGTGCGTGAAACCGTGACCAAAGTGATCGGTGAACTGACCCGCGAGGGTTACATCCGCTCGGGCTACGGCAAACTGGTGCTGGAAAACCCCGGTGGTTTGGAACGTCTCTCGAAGGAAGCAGCCTAAAGCAGCTCTAGACGACAAAAACCCCCGCGTGTTGCGGGGGTTTTTATATCAAGTCTGGCTATGAATGACCTACAAGGTTGGAATTTGGTAATCGTGCTTTCCGGTTTTAGCGGATGTGGGGGTCGGCTTCGACGAGCTCAGCCGACCCCCGCCAGGGTATCGGTTATTTCAGGTAACGGGTGAATCAACGGGTCTGGGCCTATGCACCCACCCGCAAAAAGCGATCCGAGTAGAACGGCCCCTCCCAGCGCTGGCCCCTGGGCTCGTTGAGGATGGTAATACGGTTCTCCAGGCGCGGTTCCCAGGAAGGCTGCGTACGCAGATACTCAATCAGAACTTCGGCATCGCTAAAGCCGGTGTCGGTGCGGAAGCCCCTGGCATCGCGGAAGGAGGCAAAGCCGTCGCCGCCCCCGGCGGTAAAGCTGTTGGTCACCACGCGGTAGGTAGCGGTGGGGTCGAGGGGTTGGAAGCCGGTTTGGGTCTGAACCTGGGCCTGGGTGACACGGCTGCCCGCCGGACGACCCATATCGAAGGTGTAGCGGATGCCAGCCACGCCCGACAAGAAGCGGCCCGCAATCTGCTCCCACTGGGATACACCGTTTTCCAGCGCGGCCAGAACCTCGCTGCCCCTGAGCTCGAGCACCGTCAGGGTATTGCCGAAGGGCAATACTTCATTGACCTGCCCCACCGTGATGTTCCCTGCCGGGATGCTGGTGCGGATGCCCCCACCGTTTTGCAACGCGATGGTGGCCCCGGCCTGGCGGGTTTTCCACAGCATGGCATCGGCGATCAGGTTGGCCATGTTGGTCTCGCGGCGGCGCACATCGTTGCGCTCGCCATTGAGGGCTACAGCAGCCCTGGAAATCACCTGAGCCCGCAGCGCCGCGATGGGCAGGCCGTAGGCAGCGATAGCGTCGAGCGCAAAGCGATCTTCGGGCAGGTTGACAGCCATCGGGATGACCTGGCCCTGGTGTGCCACCAGTTCGCCTTGGGGGTTGAAGGTGACCTGTAAACGGCCCACCACCTTGGCCCACTCCCAGGCCTGTACCACCAGCACATCTTTGTTTTCGGGGTTCTTGACGATGGTGGGATAAGCCCCTCCAGGACGCAGCTCGGGGAAGGGGGTCTGGCCCAGCAGGGTGTGGCTGTGACCCCCTACAATCACCTGAACACCCGTAACTTTACGGGCCAGGTCTTGGTCTTGCAGGTAACCCAGGTGCGAGAGCACCACAATGTTCCGCACGCCCCTGGCCAGCAGTTCCACCACGGCTTGCTGGGTCGCCGAAACCGGGTCGGTGAAGCGCACGTTGGGGCCTGGGCTCGAGAGGATCGAGGTATCGGGGGTGGTGAGGCCGATGATGCCCACCCGCTGCCCACCCACGCTCACCAGCGCATAGGGCTTGATGCGGCCCGCTAGCTTGGGTTCCCTCGAGACATCGGTATTGGCCGAGACCACTGGAAAGCGCACCCCATTGAGAAAGTTAGCCAGTCCATCGGGCCCCAGGTTGTACTCGTGGTTGCCGGGGGCCATGGCCCGGATGCCCATGCGGTGCAGGAAGTAGCGGTCGGCCAGCCCCTGGTACTGGTTGAAGTACAGGGTTCCCTGGAACACGTCTCCGGCGTGCAAGAACAAGGGGTTGGTCACGGTGCCACGCATCCGGTCAAAAAACGAGATCACTCGAGCAAAACCGCCCAGGCGTTGGTCTCGCTGCCCCCCCAGGGTCAGGCCGCCGGTGGGTTCCAGGCGAGCGTGGGTGTCGTTGATGTGGACGATGGTCATGGTGAAATTGCCACCATTCTGAGCCTGGGTCAATCCGGCCAGGGTTGCTCCACCAACCAAACCTGCTTTGAGTACATCTCTACGGCGCATGATTCCTCCTCTGCTAAACTTCTACGTCATTCTATAACTGCCCAGGGTCAACCATCTATCAGGCCGCTCTGGTTTTGAATAGTTGAATGCTATTTCAGAAAGCACTCAGAAGTTCAGCTTAGGTTTAAGCTCAAGTATGCTTAATGGCTTACTACCCACCCCAACCCAGGAGAATCCATGAGACCAATTCCAATGGTTGCATTGCTAGCCCTCGGCCTGGTCAGTTGTCAGAACAACAACACGCCCCCCGGCCCCGTCAGCTTCCGGGTTGAGGAAGTCAAAAGCGGGCTTGGCGGTGTGCCCTGGAGCATCAACTTCGCTCCCGATGGCCGCCTGCTCTTTACCAATCGCGATTTGAGCCAGATTCGTGTGAGTGCCCTGAACCTGAGCACCGGAACCATAACCCACTACAACGGCACCTCGGCGGTACGGGACGATGGCGAAGGCGGCATTCTGGGCATGGAACTCGACCCCAACTTCGCTAGCAACAATCGGGTCTATGTTTGCTACTCCATCTCCAGCGGCGGTTCACGCAACCGGCTTTCGCGCTTCGAGATTTCCGGCAGTTCATTGACCAATGAATTGGTCTTGTTGGACAACATGCGCGGTGCATCTACCCACAACGGCTGCCGGGTGGTATGGGGGCCTGATGGAAAGCTCTATTTCTCGATGGGGGATGCCCAGGACCAGCCCGCCGCGCAAGACTTATCTGCACTGGCTGGCAAAATCTTCCGCATCAACCCCGACGGCTCGATTCCCACTGATAATCCATTCCCCAGCAACCCTGTCTGGACGCTGGGGCACCGCAACCCCCAAGGACTGGCCTTCCAGCCTGGCACCGGTTTGCTGTGGTCCACCGAGCATGGGCCCGACGTGAAGGATGAACTCAACATCATCAAAAAAGGCAAGAACTATGGCTGGCCCAACTGCATGGGCACCGACCCTTGCCCCAGCATCAACAACTACGAGCCGGCCATCAAGCAGTACACCATCAACAACACCATCGCACCCAGCGACATGATGTTCTATACTGGCAACGTCTTTACCGCCTGGCGCAACAACCTTTTCTTTGTCACCCTCCGGACAGGGCGGTTATACCGGCTGGTTTTGAATGGGGAGTCGGTCGCTCAAGAGGAAATCTTGATTGATACCAATAGCGGCCCCAATCCTGGTTTTGGGCGCTTGCGCGATATCACCACCGGGCCGGATGGTTTGATCTACCTCTCTACGGATTCAGGGCGAATTTTGCGCTTGGTTCCACAAAACTGATCTGGCCTGGATGGGTTCAGTTTTCACCATGACTCCGGCGGATAGCCGAATCATGGTAAACAAGAAAAGTCTCTGCACACTTTGAAGGCTTTTTCAGAAAGCCCTCAGGTGGGCTGCATAGCCTTGTAGACGTGAATCTCGAGCACCATTAAATTTCCGCTCGGTTTTCGTCAAGGAGGTTTTTATGCGGTATCTGATGGCTAGTTTGTTGTTGGTGCTGGCAAGTTGCCAGGATTCCAACCTCAATCCCCCCAACCCACCCTCCCCTACCCAGGCCCCGCCCAACCCCGCTCAGTTCAGTGCCATCGCAACCTCGCCTACCAGCGTCAACCTGAGTTGGTCGGCCTCGGAGGGGGCTACCCGCTATAGCCTCGAGCGCCGCACCGGCAGCGGCAGTTTCGCGGCCATTGGCGGCAACAACCTCACCGCTACTTCCTATAGCGACACCGGCCTCACCGCCAATACGGCCTACACCTACCGGGTTAAGGCCATCAACAACTCTGGCAGCAGCAGTGGGTTCGAGCGCAGCGTTACCACCCCAACTACCAATCCACCCCCCAGCGGGACGGAGCCTCGAGTCCGCCTGGTTTCCGTGTCTTCCGGCCTGACCCAGCCGCTCTACCTGACCCACGCCGGCGATGGTAGCGGGGACTTATACGTGGTGGAAAAAGCCGGTCGTATCCGGGTCATCGAAGGCGGCACCCTGCGTTCACAAGCCTTCCTCGATATCACCAGCAAGACCTCCAAAGGGGGCGAACAAGGCTTGTTGGGCCTGGCCTTCCACCCCGACTACCGCAACAATAGTCTTTTTTACGTCCACTACACCAACAGCGCCGGCGATACCGTAATTGCCCGCTATTCTGCCAATCGCAGCAGCAAGGTAGCCGATGCCAACTCCGAACTGGTGGTGCTAACAGTAGACCAGCCCTACGACAACCACAACGCTGGCTGGATTGGTTTTGGGCGCGATGGAATGCTCTACATTCCCCTGGGTGACGGTGGCTCCGGCGGTGACCCACAAAACTATGCTCAGCGCCTCGAGGCCCAAAGCGGGAACCGACATATGCTGGGTAAGGTGCTGCGGATTGATGTAAATGGCACCGAACAGGGGCGCAACTACCGCATTCCTGCCGATAACCCCAGCCTGGGCGGGCGGGTTTCGGAACTCTGGGCTTTAGGGCTGCGCAACCCCTGGCGCAACAGCTTTGACCGCCAGACCGGCGACCTGTGGATTGGCGATGTGGGCCAGGGTAGCCAAGAGGAAATTAGCCTGGGCACGGGTGGCGGCAAGGGCCTCAACTACGGCTGGAAGATCATGGAGGGCACCGGATGCTACGACAACAGCATCGCTCCCGGTTGCAGCAGCAACAGCCTGACCCGGCCCGTACACGCCTATGGGCGCGGCGATGGCTACTCAGTGACGGGTGGCTACATGTACCGAGGCCCGCGTTTCCCCCGTATGCAGGGCCGCTATTTCTTCACCGACTTCGGCACCGGTAATCTCTGGAGCCTGCGCCTGGTAAACGGCACCTGGACTCGAAAGACCGAGGTTTCCTCGGCAGGCAATGGTCTGGCCTCCTTTGGGGAGGATGAGCAGGGAGAGCTGTACGTTATTAGCCTGTCTGGGGGACAAATCTGGCGCCTGGAAGACCAGCCCTGATGGCCTCCCTGACCTCCGCAAGGCGGCCATAGCCTTGCGTAAACTCAAGAACATCTGAAGCCTGTGCCCGGTGGACACAGGTTTTTTCCATAAGCCGTTCATGGACGACACCTACACTAGACCCATGCGTTTGCTTGCCCTGCTACTGCTGTCCAGCTTTGCCCTGGCACAACCCACCCCCAGTTTCCGGGTCGAGGAGGTAGCCCGCAACCTGGGGGTACCCTGGAGTCTGAAGTTCGCCCCCGATGGACGCCTATTTTTTACCCAGCGAGATAGGGCCAGCATTGGGGTGAGTGCGCTGGATTTGCGTAGCGGCAGAATCACCACCTACGAGGGCGAAGCTGCCGTACGAGATGAAGGCGAGGGCGGGGTGATGGGTCTCGAGCTCGACCCCGGCTTTGCCCGGAACAACAAGCTATATATCTGCTACTCCTACTGGAAAGAGGGTGTTCAGAACGAAAACAACCGCCGCAACCGGCTCTCGAGTTTCATCTTATCTGGCAACCGCCTAACCGACGAGAAAATTTTGCTCGACGATATGCTGGGCTGGTGGAACCACAACGGCTGCCGGGTAGTGTGGGGGCCTGACAACAAACTGTATGTTTCGATGGGAGATGCTGGCGATGCTCCCTCCAATATCCCCGGTGAGTTCGGCTTTGCGGCCAAAGCCCAGAGCTCGAGGCTACTCGCAGGGAAAATTTTTCGCATCCACCCGGATGGCAGCATTCCTTCCGACAACCCTTTTTACAACCAGACCAATGGAACTGCCAGGGCCATCTGGACCCTGGGCCACCGCAATCCCCAGGGGCTGGCCTTTCAGCCCGGTACCGGACTCCTGTGGTCTACCGAACACGGCCCCAACACCCGCGACGAACTTAACATCATCCGCAAAGGCAAGAACTACGGCTGGCCCCGCTGTACCGGAACCCAGCCTTTTGGCACGGTGCTGACGGTCAACGCCGACAATATCACCTTCAACTGCACCGGAGACGATCTGCGCGAGGGCTATCAGCCAGCAGCGCGTGAGTACACAGGTGGCAACGAGCCCACCATCGCCCCCAGCAATCTGGCTTTTTACACCGGCAATGCCTTCCCGCAGTGGAAAGGCAACTTGTTTTTTGTGACCCTCAAGACCGGGCGGCTCTATCGCTTGGAACTCAGGGGCGAGCAAATAGTCAAAGAAGACATCCTGATCAACAACCAGTATGGACGCTTGCGCGACCTTGCAGTGGGGCCGGATGGCTTTATCTACCTTTCCACCGACCAGGGGCAGATCCTGCGGCTACGGCAAGGCAACTTGTAGCCCACACACATCGGACTCAGATTGGGCTTGGCTACACTTAAACCATGCGAACGATTGTCTGGTTTGCCCTTTTATGGCTTGGCCTGGCGTCCGCCCAAACCATCAACCTGGTTCCAGTAGCCAGTAACCTGAGTCGTCCGTTGTTTCTCACCCCTTCTCCCGACGATACCGGGCGGCTCTTCATCGTCGAACAAGGGGGCACCATTCGTATCCTGCAAGACGGGCGGCTTCTGTCCGAACCTTTCCTGGATGTCACAAATCTGGTTTCTTGCTGTGGTGAACGGGGTTTGTTGGGGCTGGCCTTCCACCCCAACTTCCGCCAGAACAACCTGTTCTTCATCAACTACACCAACCGTCAGGGCAGCACGGTGGTGGCCCGCTACCGGGCGAATGGAAACCGCGCCGATGCAGCTTCAGCCCAGATTCTGCTTACCATCGAACAACCCTATGCCAACCACAATGGCGGCATGATCGCCTTCGGCCCAGACAACATGCTCTACATCGGCATGGGCGACGGGGGTGCGGGCGGCGATCCCATCAACGCCGGGCAGCGACTCGACACCTTGCTGGGAAAGATACTGCGCATAGATGTAAACCGCAGCGAAGGCAATCGGGCCTATGCGATTCCCGCCGATAACCCCACCCTGGCAGGGCGCCGTAGTGAAATCTGGTCGTATGGCTGGCGCAACCCCTGGCGCTTCAGTTTCGACCGCCAGACCGGCGACCTGTGGATTGCCGATGTGGGCCAGAACGCTGTCGAGGAAGTTCACTTCCAACCTGCCGCCAGCAAGGGGGGCGAGAACTATGGCTGGCGCATCATGGAGGGCGACCGGTGTTTCAACCCCCGTGAGAACTGCAGCCGTGAAAACCTGGTGTTGCCGGTACTGACCTACACCCACGATCAGGGCCGTTCCATCACCGGTGGCTACCGCTATCGGGGCAGTGCCTTGCCGGCCTTTCGCGGCACCTACTTCTACGCCGATTATGTGAGCGGTCGCATCTGGGCTGCTACCCCCCAGGGCGATCGCTGGCAGAGCCGGGAGATCCTCCGAACCGATATGAACATCAGCTCTTTTGGTGAAGATGTTGCGGGTGAGTTGTATGTGATTGACCACCGTGGAACCATCTACCGCATGGCCCAGCGGTAGGGCAGTTTTCAAATGAACCGCACGGCGGGTGGCTTGGAAAACCGCCACTCCGTCGTCTCGCGGCCTCGAGAGAAGGAAGCCTTTGGCAGCAACTGCCCTAAGCGCCCTGCCAGAGACCGGGGGTTTGATCGGGAATTTCCATCCAGGCGGTTTCGATTTTGTAGAGTTGCATGCCTCTGGCCTGGTAGTTGGCGAGAGCTGCTGGGCTATCCAGCG
Organism: Meiothermus sp.; assembly: GCA_037440185.1. Classification (GTDB taxonomy): domain Bacteria; phylum Deinococcota; class Deinococci; order Deinococcales; family Thermaceae; genus Meiothermus. Next base: position 20,310 of record JBBIUP010000011.1, read on the forward strand.
AGCAGGTATGTACCCAGACTCTTTTCGCTCCCAGCCGCCAGGCTTCCTCGAGCGCACAGGTTAGCAAGTGGCCCCCCAGCCCCATCCCGCCAAACTGCTCCAGCAGACCAAAATAGGCAATTTCTATGTTTCCCTCAGGCTGTACCTCGAGCTGAAAGTAACCCGCAGGAGTGCCCTTCAGGTAGGCCACCCAGGTGTGCAGGTGGGGGTTTTGGGCGTACTCCAGCCATTGCGGGTACGTCCAGTCGGCTTTTTCGTACCAGTACCAGTTGCCTCCCACGCTGCGATAAAGAAAATGCTGCAACTCGGCGCTGGGAATTTCGGCTTTGATAATCTGCAACCCCTCCATCTCAGAGTGCTTGGGGCGTAGCGCATCGGGGGAGTGCATCTCGAGATAGTAGGTGGTCACCTCAGCACGCATGGGCCGATTGTAGCGGCTTTTCAAGTGTGGCGGTTCAGGGGTTGACCACGGTGATGGAGCCTTTCATGCCCTGAGCACTGTGGGCGGTACACTCGTATTCATACGTTCCGACCGTGCTAAAGGTGTAACTCTGGGTTGCGGTGGTAGGGGTGGTCGGGATGGGGTTACCCGCTCCAAGACCCCGCAGAGGGTGGGCAGGGCTGGCCGAGATGAACACGCTCTGCCCTGCGGTGATTTTGCAACTGGAAGGGCTATAGGTAAGGCCCTCGATGCCAATGGTAGTGGGGCAGTTTTGCAAAACCGGGTTGGGGCTCGAGTTATTCTGGCAAGCCGCGAAGATTCCCAGCAACCCCAAAACCCCCAAGCCCGCCCGCATGAACGTGTGCATGGCTACACCTCCGATCAAATACCCTGGGGTGTACTTTATCTACCCAATCCCCCAGCAAAATGACAACACTCCAGTACGGTCTTAACCCTTACTTGAGCTTGTCCAGCAAGTCCTGTCGTACCGGATGAAAGGCGTCAAATACCACGGTATCCTCGACGAAAAATGCCTCGTGCTCGAGACCTGAGGGTACATGTGCAATGTCACCGGGGCCGAGCTCGAGCCACTCCTCTCCAATCCGCAGCCGCAGCCGCCCCGAGACCACCAGCGTGATCTGTTCGTGCGGGTGGGCGTGGGCCGCCAGTGGCGAGCCTGCTCTTCCCTCGGCCCGCATTAGCATGAGTTGTTCACCTGCGAAAGGGCGCAGCACCGCGCCCGGCACCTCGAGGCCTGGCAGGCGAGCAGTTTGGGCATACTTCACTTTCATCGCTTACTCCACAGCTACCCATCTAGTGCCCACCCAGATAGGCTTCTTGGATCTCAGGTCGGGCCGCCAACTCTTTAGCCGGGCCGCTCATGGTCAGATGGCCGGTCTGTAATACATACCCTCGGTGTGCAATTTGCAAGGCCAGGCGGGCGTTTTGTTCCACCAGCAGAATGGTTTTGCCTTGCTGGTTAAGTTTCTGGATGATCTCGAAGATAAAATCTACCAGCACCGGGGCTAGACCCATCGAGGGCTCGTCCATTAGCAGCAGCTTGGGGTCTTGCATCAGGGCGCGGCCAATGGCCAGCATTTGTTGCTCGCCACCCGAAAGCGTGCCACCCTTCTGGCTGCGGCGCTCGGCCAGGCGAGGGAACAGGGTAAAGGCTTGTTCCTTGCGCTCTTGCACGATTTTGGCATCGTTGATGAGAAAGCCGCCCATCTCGAGGTTCTCTTCCACCGTCATGCGTGGGAAGATGCGTCGCCCTTCGGGCACATGCCCAATACCCAGCCCCACGATCTTGTCGGCAGGGATTTTGTGGATGGAGTTACCCTGGTACACCACCTCGCCTTTGCGGGGTTTGTTCATGCCGCTGATGGTACGCAAGGTGGTGCTCTTGCCCGCGCCGTTGGCCCCGATCAAGGTGACGATCTCGCCATCCTCAACCGTGAGCGACACCCCCTTGAGCGCGTGGATATGACCGTAGTAGGTGTGGATGTCCTTGACTTCAAGCAGAGACATTGGTGGTTCCTCCGGCCTGTCCCGCTGCGCCCTTGCCTAGATAGGCTTCGATCACCCTGGGGTTATTGCGGATTTCGGCAGGCAATCCTTCGGCGATCTTCAAACCATACTCGAGCACCGAAATTCGATCCGAGATACTCATAACCATCGCCATGTCGTGCTCAATCAGCACGATGGTTAGACCCAGATCATCGCGCAACTTACGCACCCGCACCTTGAGGTCTTCGGTTTCCTGCTCGTTCATGCCTGCTGCAGGCTCGTCCAAAAACAGCAGTTTGGGTTCCAGGGCCATAGCGCGGGCGATCTCGAGTCTGCGTTGCTCGCCATATGAAAGCCCCGAGGCCAGATCTTCGGCCCGCTTGTCTAGGTTCATATAGACCAGCAGTTCCATGGCCCGATCCCTGGCTTTCTTTTCCGAAGCATGAAAACGGGGGGTGTAAAACAGCGCATCGAAGTAGGTCTGGCGGGTCAGACTATGGTGTCCCACCAGTACGTTTTCCAACACCGTCATGGCCTTGAACAGGCGGATATTCTGAAAAGTACGGCCAATGCCGGTGCGGGCCACTTTGTCCGGCGAGTAGCCGGTAATGTCCTTGCCAAAAAACACCACCCGACCAGTATCGGGTTTGTAGATACCGGTCAGCAGGTTGAAGAAGGTGGTTTTGCCGGCACCGTTGGGGCCAATCACCGAAAAAATTTCCTTGGGTCGCACCTGCAAACTAACGTCATTTACTGCCACCAACCCGCCAAACTTCTTGGTGGCATTTTGTACATCCAGGGCCAGTTCACTCATGTGCCACCGCCTTCCTTGGCTTCCTGACGGGCTTCTTGTAGCTCTGCACGGTGCCTCTGTTCGGGTATCAGACCCTCAGGCCTAAAGATCATCATCAAGATCAAGATCAGACCAAACACCAGGCGCTCGTACTTGGCGGGATTGAGCTGGGGTGGCAGATTGGCCATGTTGTAGCCCAGAATGCTCACCCCGGTTTGCCGCCAGGTATTGAGCAAGTCGGAGAAGTCCTTGAGGATACCCAGGTTGAGTACGGTCACGGCCGCCGCCCCCACCACCGCTCCACCAATTGAGCCCATCCCGCCCAGAATTACAAAGGCCAGAATGTTAATCGAGGCTTGCAGGGTGAAAGACTCTGGGCTCACAAAGGTCTGTTTAGCAGCAAACACTGCGCCCATGATGCCGGAGAAAGCTGCACCGGTAGCGAAAGCGATCAGCTTGGTGGGCAGCAGCGGGATCCCCATGGCCTTGGCGGCAATTTCGTCTTCGCGGATGGCCACCCAGGCCCGTCCAAAGCGGGAGTTGGCCAGCCGGGCATTAACCAGTACCACGATGCCGATTACCACCAGTACCAGCAAATAGAAGAAGAAGGAATAGGCAATCGCATCATCAATGGGCCTGCCATAGATGCGCTCGGCTCCGATAGCCCGGAGAAAGTCGGCCAGAATGCCTACATCGGGGCGGTTGACCGGGGTGATGCCCTGAGGCCCGTTGGTGATGTTGAGGGGTTTGTCGAGGTTGTTGGCAAAAACCCGCACCACCTCGCCCAAACCCAGGGTCACGATGGCCAGGTAATCCCCCCGCAGCCTTAAGGCGGGTAGCCCGATTAACACCCCGGTGATGGCTGCGGTGATGATGGCCAGAGCCATGAACAAGAAGAGGTAGTTGCCGGGCAACCCCTGAGCAGGAAAACCACCAATGAACTGAGCAGCCTGGGGAGAGCCGAAGATGCCCCATGTATAAGCCCCAATAGCAAAAAAGGCAGCAAAGCCCAAGTCCAGCAGGCCAGCCTGACCTACGACCACGTTCAGGCCCAGGGCCAGGGCCGCAAAAATGCCAATCTGGATGCCCAACTCGAACAAGAACGAGTTTGAAAGCCCAGCAATCGGCACTGCGATGAGCAAGATGGCCGTGCCCAAAGCTGCACGAACCAGGCCGGTTAGATTAGGCAGCAAAAAGCAGCCGATCAAGACTGCAAGCAGCAAGTAAAAAGCAATCTTATCGTCGGTGTTGGCCCGGAGCAGGGTAGTCAGGGCCAGGGCCAACCCGGCCAGCAACCCCGAGCGCCAGCCAGTAGGCAGGCGTAGCGCCATCACCGAGGCAACTGCCAGCAACAGCAGGAAGTTGAGCAATCCCCCAGTAAGAACAGATTGCCCCAGCAGGGTCAGCAATACCCCCAACCCCGAAATGGCGGTCAGGCCGATGGAGAGGGGAAGTGCAAGACGGTTGAGAGCACTCATACTTTCTCACTCACATTCTGCCCAAACAAGCCTTGAGGCCGGAACAAAAGCAGCAGAACCAGGGTTAGGAACGCGAACACATCCTTGTACTCGGTGCCAAAATTACCGTTGGTCAGGAAAGGCAGGTAGGTGCCAGACAGGGTCTCGAGCTGCCCCAGCACCAATCCCCCCACCATCGCCCCAGGGATGTTGCCAATGCCCCCCAAAACCGCAGAAGTAAAAGCTTTCAACCCTGGTAGCACACCCGAATAGGGGGTCACATTGGTGTAGAGCAGGCCAAACAAGACCCCCGCGACCCCACCGAGCGAACCCCCGATCAAAAAGGTGCGCGAGATGATGACATCGGGATTGATGCCCATCAAAGAGGCTGTTTGCATATCCTGTGACACGGCCCGAATTGCCTTACCGAGCTTGGTTCGGTTCACCAGATAGGTCAGCCCAAGCAGCATCAGGAGCGAAATGACAATGATGATGATGCCCTTGACCTGGATGGTGGTCTCGAGCGGTAGCGTGAGGGTGGTGTTCAGCACATCGTAAGTGCGATACTGCATGTTGAACTCGTTGTGTCGCAGCGCGGCATAGATGCGGGTCAGGTCTTGCAGCAAGAAAGAGACCCCAATAGCGGTGATCATCGGCACCAGGATGCTTTTGCTGCCGCGCTTTCGCAGGGGGCGGTAGGCAAAGCGTTCCACCAGCACGGCCATGGTGCCCGAACCTGCTGCGGCAAAAATCAAGGCCACCAGCAGCAGTAAGAAAGGGTTGGAGATCACCGGCGCTTCGGGGTTTCCCCAGAAACGGAAGACCTCGAGGCCAATCACCGCCCCGATCATGAAGACCTCGGAATGTGCAAAGTTAATCAGCCCCAACACCCCGTAGACCATGGTGTAGCCCAGCGCCACCATTGCGTACACAAAGCCAAGCAACAGACCCTCGAGGATGGTCTGGGGCAGAATTGATAGGAGATCGGCAACCGTCAAGTAAAACCTCCTGGCCTATGATTATACGGATACACGCATAAATTATTATTTACGGGCGCATCCTTGTCAGCTTTAGCCTGCCAGAGTATATCGGTTGTGGGTTGGGCTGACAACGGGGGAATCGGCTGTAGATAAAGCCAAAACCCTGACCTTGAGCGGTTCCCAACGAATACCCAGTGCATCGGTTTGTTGTACTGGGTAAATTACGCCGCACGGCATGCGGCGTAATTGTGGGAGCCGCGATTGGAGTCAATCTTGGATTGGGTCATATCTCAGCGTATAGAGCCAAAAAAGACCCCCGCCGTAGCGGGAGTCTGGTTTATGAAGCTTTTGCCTACTGGCGAGCAGCCGGGGGTGCGAACTGAATCACACGCAGCACTTCACCGGGGTAGCGGGCTTCGCGCATAGAGACGATGTAGTAGTCCGAAAGCTTGCGATCGCCTTTGCTGTCAAATTCGATACGACCCGTCAGACCATCCAGCTTGACCTCGCGCACAGCGCGGGCCACCTGCTCGCGGGTGGGCTTGCGGCCATTGTTGGCCCGGATGGAGGCTTCAATGGCGTTGAGGATCACGTTGGCAGCATCGAAGGCATACACGGCGTAGGCTTCGGCGTCCCGCCCGAATTTGGCCTTGTAGCGCTGGGCAAAAGCAGCGGCCTTGGGCAAGGTGCTGATAGGACCGGCTGTAGTGGTGAACAGCACACCCTTGGAGGCGCTACCGGCAATCTTCACCAGATCGGAGGCATCAAGACCATCGCCGCCCATGAAAGAGGCGGTGATGCCACGCTCGCGCATTTGCTTGACCAGCACCCCGCCCTTGTCGTAGATGCCGCCGTAGTAGACCAGATCGGGGCGCTGGGCACGCATCTGAAGGATTAGGGGTTGAAAGTTGGAGGCTTCCTCAGTGCCCACAATGGACAAAACATTGGCACCCAGTTCACGCGCACGGGCTGCAAAAGCTTCGGCCAGACCCTGACCGTAGGGGGTCTTGTCGTGGACCACGAACAGACGCGTGCGGCGCAGCGTGCGCACGGCGTACTCGGCACCTACCGGGCCCTGGATATCGTCACGGCCGCAGATGCGATTGACGTTCAAGAGGCCACGGTCGGTGACGCGGGGATTGGTATTGGCCGGGGAGACCATGACCAGGTTGGTGTCTTTGTACACTTCCGAGGCCGCAATGGCTACACCGGAGTTGAGGTGTCCTACAATGCCCAGCAGATCTGCATCGTTGACGATACGCCGAGCCACCGCCACGCCCACATCAGGGGTTGCCTGGTCATCTTGGGGTGAGAATTGGAGCTGGAAGCCAAGCTGCTGGAAGCGAGCCTGTGCATCTTCAATGGCGATTTGCGCTCCTTGCTGGATGGCTGTACCCAGACCCGATTGCGGCCCCGACAGCGGCGAAACCGAAGCGATCTTGATGACGTTGGGCTGAGCTGAGGCCACACCCAAGGCCAACACGCCCAACACTAGAATTGCAAGCTTTTTCATGCCGATTCCTCCTAAAGAACCAAAGTTTAGCCTTTGATGGCTGGCTTATTCTACCCAACCCCTCCCAAGGTGTGTCAATGTGGGGGGCTTTTTTGTCTTCCAGCCATCTTGAGGGTACACAATTTTGATGAAACTGCAACCCTGAGCTAAGGGATTGGTTTTATGCCTTTTTTTATAGATGCAAATGGGAATACTAAGGCCCCGGGTCAACCTTTCGGTGGAGCAGCATTGGTAAGATTTATGACACTCTTAAGGCTCTACACATTGAGTTGAGCCTATTGTAAGACTATCTAATACTCGGCCAGGTATTGATCCAGTTCCCATTGGTGAACGGCGATCCGATACGAGTCCCATTCGACGCGCTTGGCGTTAAGGAAATCCTTATAAACCTGTTCTCCCAAGGCATTGCGAACGACCCGGTCTTTTTGCATCGCTTCCAGGGCTTCGCGCAAGGTTCCGGGCATCTCACTGACCCGGTATTTGCGTTTATCTCGAACCGAAAGTTCGTATACATCGCGTTCGATGGGAGGGGGGGGGGTTAGACTGCCCTCGATGCCTTCCAGCCCTGCGCCCAAAATGACCGCTAGGGCAAGATAGGGGTTGCAGGAGGGGTCGGGGAAGCGAAACTCTGCACGTGTGCCTGCTCCACGCCGTTTGGGAACCCGAATCATTGCACTGCGATGGGAAACCGACCAAGCTACGCTGGTGGGAGCTTCGTAGCCAGGGGTCAGGCGCTTATAAGAATTAACCAGTGGGTTGGTGATGGCGGCCATGCCTTCGGCATGCTCGAACAGGCCAGCGATAAACTGCAGGGCGGTTTTGGAGAGATGATGGGGCCAGGCCTCGAGCCTTCCTTTGGGTTCGAAAAAAGCATTTTGCCCATTTTTGAATAGCGATAGGTGAAAGTGCATCCCAGAACCATTGATTCCAGCAATAGGTTTGGGCATGAAAGTGGCGTGGAGCCCGTGATTGATGGCGATACGCTTAGCGACAAACTTGAAGGTGGTGAGATCGTCGGCGGTCTTGAGGGCATCGGCGTATTTGAAATCAATCTCGTGCTGGCCGGGGGCCCCTTCGTGGTGGGCAGCCTCAATCTGTAAGCCCATGGTGACCAACATATCCACCATGTCACGCCGGGCTTCTTCACCCTTGTCGGTAGGGGCCAGATCGAAGTAGCCTGCGCGGTCGTTGGTATGGGTGCCAGGGCCGCCGTCGGGGCTGCGGTTGAACAGAAAAAACTCGGCCTCGGTACCGACAAAAAAGTTGTCGAAACCTTTTTTCTGGGCTCGTTCGATTTGCCGCTTGAGCACTTGTCTAGGGTCGCCCTCAAAGGGCTTGCCATCGGGGTAGGCGATGTCACAGATCAAGCGGGCCACGGTTCCTTTGGTAGTGGGTTCCAAATCCCTGGGATAAACCACGAAGCTGTTGTAGTCTGGCTTCAGTAGCATATCCGACTCTTCAGCATCGGTGCGGCCAAAGCCCTCGATGGAAGAACCATCAAACATGATTTCGCCGTCCAGTGCTTTTTCGAATTGAGTAACGGGCAGTTCAACCACCTTGTTGATGCCTAGAATATCGGTGAACTGCAAGCGCATGAAGCGCACATGGTTGTCTTTGAGTTCTTGCAAAATGTCCTGCTTGGTTCGTGCCATGTGTACAGCATACCGGTAGCATCAAGGCTTGTGGCAGGCGATTGCTTCTGGACAGATTACCTATTGGATCCAACTCCTGGATTGACCTGTTTACCCAGAGAGATTATGGTGGGTTTTGCTCGAGCAAGCAGAAGCGTTATGTAAACCGTTGTTTGCGGCGTTCGAGCAATGTGTATTTGATCCAGATTAAGGAAATTTGTGATCTGTCTCAGTCTAGCGCACGGCCAAGGCACTATTATTGGGCCGTTTGTGGCGTTGCCTACAACAGATTTTTAGGAGGAAGCATGAAAAAGACTTTGTTTGCAGTGTTGGCTACCCTGGGAATTGGTAGTGCGGCTCTTGCGGATGGTTTTTCCATCACCGGAAACTTGCAGTTTTTGCCGGAGTTTGGTCTGGTAGGTGGGCAATTTATTACGCCCTACCGCAGCTACCGGGGCACTGCAGTCAACTACACCTTTAACCTAACCGACAACATCGTGGCCGGAGCCAGTCTGCGTCCAGGTTTTTTTGCTGGACAATTGGTGCTGGCGAGTCGTGTAGGGGTGGTAGGAGTTGCCAAGCTGAATGAATCCAATGCGGGTTATGTAGAAGCGGCCATCCGCTTTGGCTCGAATCAGGTGATTTTGCCAGGCCCGTTTGGCTTCGATTTCGATGCGGGAGGAGAAATCTTCATCACCCAGCGCATTGCCGATGCGGCGGTGCTGTATGGGGGTGCGGGCCTGGATGCAACTCTGTTGCTGACCCCGGCGGTTTCGCTGAATGCTGCGGCCAATGCCTATGCGGGCCTGAAGCTGGAACTAACCCGCGAACTGAATGCCTATATCGAAGGCGGCCTGCGCTATCCTTTTGGCCTGAGTCTGGGCTATGACGTAACTGCTTCGGTCTACTACACCATCCTGCGCGGTTTGCGCCTAGGGTTGTATGGAGGCTATGCGAGCCAGAGCGGTGCGGCCGGGGCCTGGAAACTGGGCATCGCAGGTGAATGGACAGAAAAACCCGAAACCTTGGGGACACCGGGCAACTACCTGCCCTGAAGCAGCCTTCCTCTCCGCAGCTTTTACTTTGGAGAGGGTTGGTGTAGGGAATTTTCTCCGCAGGGAGTCTTCGTGACAATTATCGCGGCTTTCACCATGACTCCGCCGGAGGGCGGGGTCATTCAAGCGGCCTGGATTATCTTTTTCAGGGCAAGCTTGTTCGTGAAAACGGCGCTACTTTACACCGGTGAAGTGAAGAGTTCTGCCTCGCCAAACCACTCGTTGGCCTTCAGGCGCGCCTGCTCCTTAACTGTAGGGGTAATATAGGCCGCCACCGTGCTTACCGCGACCAGCAAAACGCTCAGATCATCGGTAAAACCCACCAGGGGCGCCAGATCGGCCACGAGATCGAAGGGCAGTAAAAAGTAAACCAGGGCCCCGATGATCGTGCGCTTGGCCCAGGCGGGGGTTTCCGGGCGCTGCATAGCATAGTAGAGCCAGAGCGCTTTTTCTACAACTTCGCGGCCCGCCTTGCGAGCGAACCGGCTTAATTTGCGCCAGAAATCAGCATCGCTGTAGCGCTCGGTCGCGTTAATTTCAATCACTTCAACTTTTTGAATTTCGTTGGCCACGGTTGGCCCTCCCGATTCGCCAAAGCCTGGCTGGGCGAACAAAAGAGCATGGGTTCCACCCCAAACCAATGGGTGTAAGATCTATGGTAGCAGATTGCTTTCGCCGGACATGAATCGGCATTTCCCCACCCTCTTCACGACCCGGTAGGGAGGTGCATACTTCACTTTGTAGTCTATGCTACCGAGTTCCATCCACTTAAGCCAACGCTGAAAACGTCCCTCTATCAACTATTTTCGACGTTGTGGGTGGGCCACTCGAGGGTAGGAGGAACCATATGAAATATCGGCTGTTAGGTATCTTGGCCCTGGGGTTATTGGGCAGCCTGGGATTGGCCCAAAAACCCTGGTATTTGGCTCCAACGGGGAGCCCGCAAGCCTCGAGACCGCCGCGCTGGGCTTCCTGGGCTAGGCGCACAACCACCCGCGCCCGAGTGGGGCGCGATGTTATCTGATGCCTTCCGGGGTGGCTATGCCCTCAACTTCCCCTGGACAATGATCTTCCCCGGCCTATTCATCATGTTTACCGTGCTGGCCTTCCATCTTCTCCGGGATGGCCTGCGCGATGCCCTCGACCCAAGAGCCCTCAAATAGAACGAAGAGCGTCATGAAATTACCAAAAAACACGTTGGCAACGTCCAATAGCTGCAATCGGGACAGCATTCACTTTGAACCAAGTATAAAAATATGCAAAGCATAATTTACACTGCAGCAATCGCTTTGCTATTTTTGTCGCAAATAATTCCTAAAATAACTGAAGTGTAGTCCAGACTGCAAGACGGCAGCCCCATTTTTCCGTATTCTGAGCAGCACGTAGCATGAAGTATCTTGGTGCCCAGCACCAGGTCTTCGTTCGATATACCAAAACCGTATCTGCAGTGTCTTAATCTATAGCGAAGCTAGACCCATACGCTGCTTGAATAGCTGCAAGCCGAGGTCAAGTTCATCGTTTGGATAAGACCCAGGATACGGTAAAGCTACGATACGGAGGATAGCATGCGACTCAAACTTTTAGCCGCGCTAGCACTGGGACTGGGCTTATCGGTAGGCTTTGCCCAGACCCGTACCCTGATCATCGCCCAGGGTACCGACCCCACTTCATTGGATGCACCACTGGCTACCGACTCACCCTCCGGCACGGTGAGCCGCCATGTCGTGGAGCCGCTGTTCGACTACACCCCCGATGGCAAGATCGTGCCGCTGCTGGTGGAGCGCTTCAGCTTCAGCTCCGACCGCCGGGCGCTCACCCTCAACCTGCGCCGGGGCATCAAGTTCCACGACGGCACCGACTTCAACGCCGAGGCGGTGAAGTTTAACTTGGAGCGCCTGATCTCGCCCGAGCTGGCCTCCTCCTTCGCCTTCTTGCTACGCGGACGCATAAGCGCCTTCGAGGTAGTGGACACCCACACCCTGCGCCTGCGCATGCCCGAGCCCTTCGCGCCGGTGCTGGCCCACCTCTCGCACGGATCCACCTCCATCCAAAGCCCCACCGCCATCCGCCGTCTGGGCGCCTCCTACCGCGACAACCCGGTCGGCACCGGCCCCTACAAGTTTGACCGCTGGCAGAAGGGCCAGTTTGTGGAGTTGGTACGCAACGACGACTACTGGGGCAAAAAGCCTTCCATAGAGCGTCTGCGCTTCCTGGCGGTGCCCGAGGCCACCACCCGCATGGCCCTGGTTGAAACTGGACAGGCACACGTAGCCGTGCGCGTTCCCCCGCAAGACGTCCAGCGCCTCAGCGCCCGCCCCGAGATTGATGTGGTAACCACCCCCAGCGTGCGCACTATCTACCTCTACTTCAACCAGACCAAGAAGCCCTTTGACGATGTGCGGGTGCGCAAGGCTATCAACCACGCCATCAACAAAGAAGAGATCGTGAAGTTTGTGCTGGGTGGATTTGGTCGGGCTTCCGATGCGCCCATCGGCCCTGGCATCTTCGGCTACACCAAAATCGGCGGCTACGACTACAATCCCAACCTGGCCCGACAACTTCTGGCCCAGGCTGGCTTCAACGCCCAAAACCCCCTGCGCTTCACCCTTTCCAGCCCCAATGGGCGCTACCTGCAAGATATTCGCGTAGCCGAGGCCATCCAAAGCCAACTTCGCGCCGTCGGTGTACAGGCCCAGATTCAGACCCTCGAGTGGGGCGCTTACCTGGCGGCCAGCAACCAGCCGCGTGAGCGCAACGAGTTCCAGGTTGCCATGCTGGGCTGGGGCACCGTGACCGGCGATGCCGACTACGGCCTGTTTGGGCTATTCCACAGCTCGCAACATGCTCCCAACGGTTTTAACCGGGGCTTCAATACCAACCCCCGCCTGGATCGCATCCTCGAGCAGGCCCGTGTTGCCACCAACCCCCAGGCCCGGCAACAGCTCTACCGCTCTGCTATGCAGATCATCTACAACGATGCCCCCTGGGTCTTCCTGCACTCCGAACAGCAGGTCACGGCCATCCGCCGCGATGTACAAGGCTTCGTTGTACACCCCACCGAGCGTCTGATCGCGACCGAAGCCAGCTTCCGCACCTCAGCCGAACGCTAAAACACCTTCCCCCGCTGGCTGCAGCCAGCGGGGGATTTATAAAGCTGCTTATCAGGTAAACAAAGATAGAGATTGGCACAAATAGCAAGTGCTCATCCCAACTTGTGTTCGTTACCGCTTCTGACCCAGCACACAGAGGGGTACTGCCCACACACCCGCTTTTGTTCATCCATTGGCACAACAATACCCGCTTTTGTTCATCCATCGGCACAGCGATTTGACAAACCCAAGCCGGTAAAATACAAACAGCACACCTCAAAGGCTATTTCATGAACCTGTTTGACTTCCCACTTTTCTCCATGACCTTCTTCGCACGCTGGGGGCATAGCACCTGATGGCCACCTATATTGCCCGCCGCTTGCTAACCGTAATCCCCACCTTGCTAGGGGTCTTGCTAGCAGTATTTCTGATGGTGCGTCTGGCCCCTGGCGACCCCGCCCAGTTGTTGGCTGGAGAGTTCGCCACGCCCGAAACCCTGGCCGATATCCGCCAGCGGTTTGGGCTGGATCAGCCCTGGTATACCCAACTTGGGCTTTACACCCTGAATGTTTTCCAGGGCGATCTGGGTGAATCGGTTCGCACCCGCCAGCCGGTCACCCATGAACTTGCCGACTACTTTCCCAACACCCTTCGGCTGACCCTGGGAGCCATGCTGGTTGCGCTGCTCATCGGCGTTCCGGCCGGCATCATTGCAGCCATCCGACCTGGCACCATATTCGATTTACTGGCCATGCTGGGCGCCTTGATTGGGGTTTCGATGCCGGTGTTCTGGTTTGGCCTGATGGCTATTCTTATTTTCTCGGTGCAGCTCGGATGGTTTCCAGTAGCAGGCACGGGCACGCTCTGGCATTTGATCCTACCTGCCATCACCCTCGGCACCGGCACCGCCGCCATCCTGGCCCGCATGACCCGCAGCGCCATGCTGGAAGTGCTCTCGCAAGACTACATCCGCACGGCGCGGGCCAAAGGGGTGGCAGGTCGGGTAGTGGTCTTCAAGCACGCCCTGCGCAACGCCCTGATTCCAGTGGTCACCATCACGGGTCTTCAGTTTGGCGGGCTGCTGGAAGGCGCCGTCATCACCGAAACGGTGTTTGCCTGGCCGGGCATTGGACAGTTGCTGGTGGGTTCGATTCTGGCTCGAGACTACCCGGTAGTGCAGGGGGCAGTGCTCCTGATCGCGGTGGCCTTCATCCTGATTAACCTCGTCGTAGACCTGCTGTACGGCGCAATTGACCCGAGGATTCGCTATGATTGACCTTACGGGGTCGCCAACCGAAAGGACTTTACGTGATTGAGCCGGCAAAGACTGCCCCTACCGTGCCTACCAAACGGGAGATTCCCCGTTGGCGACGGCGCTTAGCCCGCAGCCCATTGGCGATTGCCGGATTTATCTTTATTGGAATTTTCGTCCTGGTGGCAGCTTTCGCCCCCTTGATCTCACCTTACAGCCCGGTCGAGCAAAATCTACGTGGTACCTACGTTCCTCCGATGCGGGTGGAGCTTCGTGGCCCAGAAGGTCAGTCGGGCCTCTGGGTGCGCGAAGTCACCCGTACCCCGCTGGGCCAGGTTGAGCTAGGGCAAGAACTGTACCCGATCAAGTTTTTTGTGCGGGGCGAACCCTGGGTCTGGTGGGGAGGCCTGCTCCAAAGCGATTTACACCTATTTGGCGTGGATGGCCCGATCAAATTTTATCTGCTGGGTTCAGACGAACAGGGCCGTGATATTCTGAGCCGCCTGGCCCACGGAGCCTGGATTTCCCTTTCGATTGGGCTGATCGCCGTATCCATTGGCCTGCTGATCGGTGTACCGGTGGGGCTGGTCTCAGGATACTTTGGCGGAACCTTCGACCTGATCGCCCAGCGCATCGTGGAAGTGATGCTCTCGTTTCCGGGCATCCTGCTGGCTATCGTGCTGGTCGCCACCCTGGGCACCGGCCTGACCAATGTGATGATCGCAGTAGGGATCGCGGCCATTCCGGTATATGCGCGCCTGGTACGGGGTTCGGTACTGTCGCTGCGGGATCGGGAATATGTAGAAGCCAGCCGGGCGCTGGGCAACCGCGACAGCCGCATCATGCTCCGGCACATTCTACCCAACGCCCTCTCCCCCATCATCGTGCAGTCCAGCTTGCAGATGGCGGTAGCGATTTTGTTTGCAGCCGGGCTGGGCTTCCTGGGCCTGGGGGCGCGTCCACCCGAACCGGAGTGGGGGCTGATGCTGGCCAGGGGACGCGAATACCTGGCTACTGCACCCCACGTAGCGACTTTCCCAGGGCTGGCAATTATGTTTGTAGCACTGGGCTTCAACCTGCTGGGCGACGCCCTGCGCGATGCGCTCGACCCCAGGGCGCTGCGGTAGGAATCGAGCGCCTACCTTTTGGAGGCTTCCACCTGCGCACTGGGCGGAGACCCCTTCTTGTACCACCAAATCAGCCAACCCACCGAGAGGCCCGCCACCAGAAACATCAGCAGGAGACCCCAAAGCCATAAGTCCCTGCTAAAGAAGTACAACAGGACAAGCACCTCGAGGCCCACTGCTAACAAGATAAGCAACAGCGCCACCCCATGCTGGTGAACGGGTCGCATCTGGTAGGAGGTATAGGCTTCAGACTTAACGAAAGTAAAATAGTTAACCAAGTAAATTGCGTTGTTGCAGTTCATCCAGGGTGAGGTGGTTGGTAACGGTCATGAAAGAAGGATATTACAAAAAGGGGTATTAGATGGAAACTGTGAACCCATCTCAGGGTTGACGGTTCAGCAGCAAATACACCACCACAATCACAATCAGCCACAGCCACCAGCGGTTGCCAAAACTGCCCAGGAAGGGGCGGCGTTCGGGCATGGGCAGCGGGGCCGAAGAACCCGGCACAATGGAGCGAGGAGGACGGGCCGCAGGCCGCATCTGCAAGCGTTGGCCCCGCTTAATATGGTAGACCGATTTATCAATCTGGCCTTTTTTGCGGTAGGCCGCCCCCAGGT
>JBBIUP010000012.1:0-35137 GCA_037440185.1 Meiothermus sp.
ATCGAAGGGTGAGTACAGCGTTTGAGTGGCGCGTTCGCCAAACAGCGAAACCCGCTTGGCCAACTGCTGCAGCAGTTCAGGCGTGAACTGTGGGGTCTCACGGGCGGGATTGATGACGCTAAGTCGTCCGGTCTCGATCATGCCTAAAGTCCATGGTGCCCCGAAGCGGTAAGGCCGTCAAGCCAACACCCATTCAGGCTCTTTTCATTTGCCGTAGGTTGCCAATCAAAACCAGGTAGCTACTCAACTGCCCGGCCCCTGCTGACGGGCCAGCAGTGTCCGCAAGCGCTGGGCCCAGTCGGGATCGAGGGTGAACTCGTAGACCCATTGCACCACCTCGAGGCTATCCTTACCGGGATGGGTCTGGCCCAGCAACAGGGCCGCTTTGGGAGCGTAGGGATCGTCGGGATGGGCCACGAGGGCCTGGCTCAGCAGTTTCTGGGCCTGGGTAGGCTCCAAATACGGGTGCACCCGCACAGCATCCCGCACACCAAGTTGGACGCCAAATTCGTCCAGCAACTGCAAGGCTCGCTCGGTCTGGCCCACCTCGAGCCATTCCACCACCGCTTTTGTGACAGCCTCGGCAGGGTTCTGCCGATCCATACGCAAAGCCCGGGCCATCGCATCCCAGCCTTGGGGGTCGTTGGGCCGTGCTGCTACATACTGCTTCAGGGCATGCAGGGCCTGTTTGGGCGAACCCAGCCCCAACCAGCGTTCCCCCTCCTCCAGTTGCAAGAGCCATTTGTCTTCGCTACGCCGCTGCTCTTCATTCAATAAACCTTTTTCCAGGGGAAGGAGCCGCAGGGCCAGTGCCGCCAGCACGCCCAAGCCAAACCCACCTAGATGGGCCCAGGTGGCTACGTTACCCGAGGTGCCGGTCACCACCGTCAACACTTGCTGCAAAAACCAGATCACCAAGACCACCCAGGCCGGCCAGGTGAAAATGAACACTCGAACGAAAAAGAAACCCAACATTCTTACGCGAATCTGGTACAGGCGCAACAGAAAAGCACCCATCAGGGCTGCAATTGCCCCCGAGGCCCCAATCACTGGAGCACTGCTGAACAACCCATGACTGGCCGATGCAATAGCACCCCCTACCAAAAACAATCCCAGCACCGCCCCACCACCCCACAAATCCTCGAGCTTGATACCCAGCAGATACAAAAGCAGCATGTTGCCTATCAGGTGAATCCAACCACCGTGCAAAAAGAGCGAAAGCACAGCATTGATCCAGGGGCCATCCTTACGGTAACCAAAGCGATACTCCGGCCTAGAATCCAGGGCCAGGAGGAAGTCCCGCGCTTTTAAGTTGAGGATGGACTGGCGGGTGGGGTCGCCTTCAGGGGTAGGAGAACGACGCTCGAGTAAGGCCTTTACCTCGGGTGAGAGGTTGCGGGTAGCAAACTCTTCCACCTCTGGTGGCAATTTCAGGCCAGGGTGTTGGGTGTAGTAATTAAACATATCAATATAGCGCCGGGCAATCTCCTCGCGGCTGGCACCAGCAAAAAACAGTTGCAGCAAAAACACCACCACGCACAGCCCAATCAGGGCAAAGGTGACCCTGGGGAAGCGGCTCAAGCTGGTTTCCAGGCCAATTGGCAAAACCATCTGATACCCAAGCTAGCATAAACCAACATCGAAGCAGGGCTGAGCACCGGGTATTGCGGTTCTTCTTAGCAATTCAGATTTCATCCAAAAAGCTATCTCGCCGAGGTTATTAGCCAAGTTATTAGCTAGGTCAGACCTTGCACCAGCAAACCAGGCGAAATTGCAAAAGCGCTTCCACAATGACCAGCACTACAAGAAAAGCCTCGAGGGGGTTACATTTTGTAAGCCCGAAGTATATGCTAGGGGCGTTCTGAATGGTTCGTTGATTGGCATGAGACCAAAAAACGCTGATGGAGGCTTGTATGTATCGTTCCCCCCCTGGTGCGCGAGGTTTTTTGATAGCGATTGGGTTATTGGGAGGAGCCCTGATCGTTGCCGCGCTGGTAGGACTTTTGGCCTTTTGGGGTTTGCAAGCAGCCTTCCCCAGACCGGTGGATGAAAGCTACCCCGGCTACCTGATCCTGGTTTTTGGCACGATTGTCTTGATCCCAATTCTAATCGGGATGGGCCGGCGGGTTCCCTACCTAACCGACTGGTACTACCTCCTCCCAGCCATCACCTTCTTGCTGGCCTTCACCCTGTTTCCCATCATCTTGACTGTTTATTACGGTTTCACCGACTATACCGGCATCCGTAATGGCAAACCCGACCGCTCCACCGAAACTGAAATTGTGCGCGTGGAGGGTCGGCAATTATTTGTGGACGGCAACGCTCACGACCTGTTGCGCTGCGACCAACCCGACTGTGCAGGGCAAGCTATAGAAATTACCACTGCCACCCAACGTGCCCGGTTAATTGTCGAGCAGGCCAGCGAGGGTACCATCACCCTCGCCGCACCCCCACCCTTCACGCCCACCCTGGTCTATAAGATCAACGAGTTCAAGTTTGTAGGCTTTCAGAACTTCGTGGAGATCTTCAGCCGGGCTGGCACCATCCTGATTCCAGTTTTGATATGGAACATCATTTTTGCTGCTGCAGCGGTCTTTGTGGGGGCTATTCCAGGGCTGATTCTGGGCATGATGCTCAACAACAAGAACCTGGCCCTGCGGGGCTTCTATCGCACTGCCCTGATCATCTCCTGGGCCATTCCGGTGGTTATCAGCGTACAGGTATTCACTGCCATGCTCAACGTACAGTTTGGCCCCATCAACCGCTTGCTGGGGCTGCTGGGCTCCTACCCCATACCCTGGCTCACCGACCCCGAGTGGTTCAAAATGTCGGCTCTGTTTATCAGCCTGTGGCTGGGGTTCCCTTACTGGATGACCGCTACCCTGGGAGCCCTATCCACCATCTCCGATGATGTTTACGAGGCGGCCAAAATTGACGGGGCCAGCGGCCTGCAAACCCTTACCGGCATCACCTTGCCCCTTTTGCGCCAGCCCTTCATCCCGCTGGTACTGGGTTCGTTTGCCTTTAACTTCAACAACTTCGGCCTGATTTACCTGATGGGGGTGCAGCCCGGTGTGGAAGGGCGACCCTCCACTGCTCAGGCTGCCGACATCCTGATCACCTGGGCCTACAAAACTGCCTTCCAATCCGATGGAGGCCAGGCTTACGGCCTGGGGGGTGCCATTTCAATCCTAATTTTCTTCCTCACCGTGGCGATTAGCCTCATCAACTTTCGCTTTACTGGTGCCCTTAAGGAGGTGCGCTGATGGTCGCTATTTCGCGTTACCTCGGTTGGGCCGTGTTTGGGCTGATGGTTGCCTGGGTGCTATTTGTCTACTTCCCCAGCCTGTTGGCCCGCATCCAACCCAATACCCCACCGGGATTCATCCGCGTCGAGAACGGCTGGGTCTATGCGCTGAGCGGACTTCTGGTCATCATCGGTCTAATTTTGGCGTATGCCTGGCTGGTCATCTATATCAACAACAGCCGCGCAGGGCGCAAACGCAGTTTTTTGCCGCTCTTTGGACAGGGTTTAACCCACCTGTTCATGTTCATGGTACTGGTCTTTGCCTACTATCCAGTCCTGCAAATCCTGGCTGCCTCCTTTGACCCCCGCAACACCCTCTACCGGATTCTGCCCCCTGCCAGCGACAACCTGCTGGTGCGGGCCAGGGTCATCCCCGATTTCTCGCAGCTTAGCTGGGAAAACTACGCCAAGCTTTTTGATGGCTTCATTCTTTATCCTTATCAGGCCATCTTGTTGGGGATCGCGGCGATCAGCTTGTTGATCGTGATTGCAATGGCCGCCTATCGCCGCATCATCCGCGATGATAAAACCAATAGCCCCTGGGCGCTGCTTCAAGGCCGCAGCCTGACCGTCTTTGCCATCCTGAGTTTCATCCTGGTCATCTTTCTCTCCCCCAGCCAGTTCACCGGACAGGGCACCGAGGCCAAGTTTGCCCTCTGGGTACGGAATACCTTGTTTGTATCAGGCATTACCGGCATTCTGGCAGTATTGCTAACGGCTACTGCGGGCTATGCCTTTGCCCGTTTCAGCTTCCCGGGCCGTTACTCCATGTTGCTGGTCTTCATCTTCATCCAAATGTTCCCCGGTTTCTTGGGCCTGGTCGCCACCTATATCCTGATCTCCAACCTGGGCCTGCTAAACACCTTCACCGGTCTGGTACTGGCTTACTCGGGCGGGATCATCAGCTTTGGAACCTGGGTTTACAAGGGCTTCTTGGAAAGCATATCCAAAAGTTTGGAGGAAGCCGCGCTCATTGACGGGGCCAGCAAGTGGCAAGCCTTTACCCTGATCTTGCTGCCACTTTCGACTCCCATGTTCGTGTTTATCTTCCTGTTGCAGTTTGTGGGTACTTATTCTGAGTTTATCGTGGCCAACCTGTTCCTTACCGGGGTAGAGTCTTGGACAGTAGGGATGGGGCTGCGCAACTTCACTACCGGGCAGTTTTCTACCAAATGGGGCCTCTTTGCCGCTGCTGCTGTGCTCGGTTCACTCCCCATTTTGGCGACCTTCTACGGTTTCCAGCGCTACTTCGTTTCGGGTTATACTGCAGGTTCGGTGAAAGAGTGATGCATTACCACGACTGGGAACCTTTTTGCGTCGAACCGATGAAGCCCGAACTAGGCCAGGAAATCACCCTGCGTCTCAAGACCTCTGCCACGGCTGGATACCTGATGCTGGTGCGCTACGGCGAGGTAGAGCGGCGGCCTCTAAAGCCTACCGAGGGAGGCCTGGAAATCAAGCTGCCACTCTACGAATCACCGCTGCGCTACTGTTTTTATCTCACTGCCGGAAAAGTGTACCTGACTGCAGGCGGCATCCACGGAGTCATGCCCCGCTACGACAAGTTCTTCCACCTGTTGGCCCAACCCACCGTGCCAGACTGGGCAGTAGGAGCTGTGTTTTACCAGATCTTCCCCGACCGTTTTCGCAACGGCAACCCAGCCAATGATCCCCAGGCCGGTGAGTGGGCGTATATGGGCCGTCCCATCGCCAAAAAAGCCTGGGATGAGCCGATCCATTATGAACCGGGTGAGGGGCCTATCCAGCACTATGGCGGCGACCTGGAAGGAATCCTCGAGAAACTCAACTACCTGCAGTCGTTGGGCATCGAGGCCATCTACCTCAACCCCATCTTGCCTTCCCGCTCCAACCACCGCTACGACGGCCAGGACTACCTGAACGTTGACCCATACCTGGGCGGCAATGAAGCCTTCGACAAGCTGGTGGAGGCTATGCACCAGCGTGGTATGAAGCTCATCCTGGATGGCGTGTTCAACCATATCGGCAACACCCACCCCGACTTCCAGAAAGCCCTGCGAGACCCCACCGCCCCCGAGGCCGGACAGTTTACATTCCACGCCGACGGCTCTTATGCCGCTTTCTTTGGCGTCAAAACCCTGCCCAAGCTCGACTACGCCAACCCCCTCACGGTAGAGCGCTGGATTGATGGCTACCACGCCCCAGTGCGTCACTGGATTCGCAAGGGGGCCGATGGTTGGCGATTGGATGTGGCCCACCAGATGGGCGAGGGCGGCACCGACCGCCGCAATGCCGAAATTCTACGGCTCATCAAGCACAACAGCATGGAGGAAAACCCCGAAGCCTTCGTGTTTGGCGAGCTGTTCTTCGATACCCTCCCCACCCTGCGTGCCCACACCCTGGATGGCTCGATGCACTACGCCGGGTTTGCCAACCCCCTCATGGAATGGCTCTCGGGGAAAAACGTGTACGGTTGGAACGTGGAGGTCTCGACCGAGCAGCTCTGGGAGACCCTCTGGGATCACTACACCGCCCTGCCGCTGCAACTCCGCCAGAGCATGTACACCCTCATCAGCAGCCACGATATTCCTCGAGCCTTATGGCGGCTACGGGGGGATGTAGAACGCTTCAAACTGGCGCTTGGTCTCCTATTTACCTTCCCTGGTACACCGGGGCTCTACTACGGAGACGAAATTGGTCTCGACCAGACCAACTCCTACGACGATTGGAATGGTGACCCCATGTGTCGGGGAACCTTTCCCTGGAATGAGCAAAAGTGGAACCAGGATGTGTTTGACTGGACCCAAAAACTCATCCACCTTAAGCAAACCATTCCGGCCCTACGGCGCGGCGGATTACAACCGTTACAGGTTTCAGGCAAACTACTTTCCTTTAAGCGGATCTATGCCGGGGAAGAAGTATGGGTGTATGTAGCTTTAGAACCGATGCAAGTTCAGCTTCCACCTAGCGAGAACCTGCTTTCGAGGCAGTCAACTGCTGGCTGGGTAACGCTACAGGGTTTAGGGATCTTCCGACCAATGAAGTAATTGGCAGGGCCGTGTTCAAACAATGCCCCGCGCATCTTGCAGAGCAACCAAGCAGACATACCGTAAGCTGGACAGGATCAATGGTATGAACTGCCCTAACGTGGAGACACTTGGCCGGTATTCGAATTCCTGACTCAAACCGCAGACGGGTACCCAAAGCCTGCTAAACTGGTTGTTTGGAGTTTTGGCCTGTTTAGGCGTATCTCTTATGCGCAGCATTGTGGAATCCCTGGACTTTGACCGCATCCGCCGAGCTTTGGTGGACCGTGCTTCAACCTTTATGGGGCAAGAAGCATTAGCATCGCTTCTACCCAAAAACTCCATCGCAGAAGCATTGGCCCTGCAAGCCACGGTGGCCGAGGCATTGGCTTATCCATATCGGTTGGGGGGTATTTCCGATTTGCGGCCCGCGCTGGCCTCGGCGAGGGAGGGATTGCGTTTGGAGGGGCTGCAAATACGTGAGGTGGTTGGAAGTCTGGAATCGGCAGTTGCACTCAAGCACGAGCTGTTGGAAATTGGCAACTACCTTAAGGCCCTGGCGGCCCGCATTGGCGAGCACACCTTCTTCCTGAGGCGTATCCGCGAGTGTCTGGACGAGGCCGGGAACGTGCGCGACGATGCCACCCCCCGTTTGCGCGAGATTCGCCGCCGGGTGAATCCGCTGCGCGAGCAGATTCGGGACAAGCTGCAACATCTGATGGATCGCAATCCCGAGGCCATCCAGGAACGCTTCATCACCATTCGGCGCGACCGCTACGTGATTCCGGTCAAGGCCAGTTTTCAGAACAAAATCTCGGGCATCATTCTCGACCAGTCCGATTCGGGTTTGACGGTCTATATGGAGCCAACCTCGGTGGTTCCACTCAACAATCAACTGGCTAGCCTGAAGTTGGAAGAGGACGCCGAAGTCAACCGGGTGCTGTTTGAATTGTCGGCGATTTTGGGCAACGATGCCGAGCTGGACGAAACGTTGCAATCCCTCACCGAACTCGATATTGCCAGGGCGGCAGCGAATCTAGCAGAAGACTGGCAATTAGCCCGACCTCGGTTGAACCAGGATGGGCTCTACAGGTTGAAAGCTGCCCGTCACCCCCTGATTACCAACCCCATCAGCAACGACCTCGAGCTTACCCAAGAGCATAGAATCCTGCTCATCACTGGCCCCAACATGGGGGGCAAGACCGCGCTCCTCAAGACCCTGGGCCTGGCCGTACTGATGGCCCAGTGTGGGCTCTTTGTGGCTGCGGAAGCAGCAGAGATCGCTTTCCCCGATCAATTATTCGTGGATATCGGCGACCAACAGTCCATCCAGGAGAGCCTCTCCACTTTTGCAGCCCATGTGTTGCAGCTCAAGGAGGTGCTGATCTCGGCGACTCCGCATAGCCTGGTGCTGATTGACGAGCTGGGCTCTGGCACCGATCCCGAGGAGGGCGCGGCCCTGTCGCAAGCCTTTGTAGAGGGGTTGCTGGCTAAGGAGATGCGCGGTCTAATCACCACCCACCTCTCCCCCCTCAAGGCTTTTGCCCAGGACACCCCAGGTGTACGAAATGCTTCGATGCGCTTTGATCTGGAAAACCTGCGCCCTACCTACCAGTTGGTAGTCGGAGCACCGGGGCGCAGCTATGCCCTTTCGATTGCCCGGCGGCTGGGCTTTCCGCAGGCCGAGGTGGAACGGGCCGAAGAACTGCTGGGGCCGGAAGGGGGACGCCTCGAGCGTTTGCTGGCTTCGCTCGAGGCTGAGCGGGAACGCTTGCGCGGGGCCCGGCAGGCCGCCGAGAGCCAACAGCAGCAGGCACAGAGCCGGGATCAGGAGCTGGCCCGGCAACTGGCCGAACTGGCACAACACAAGGAACGGTTGCTGGAAGAAGCCCGGGCCGAAGCGGAACAGGTGGTACAAGATGCCCAGGAGCGGGTGCGGCAAACTCGAGAGCGCAGCAAAACCCAGGGTCAGGGACAAGTCTTACAAGAACTCATCCAGCTTCGCAGCAGATACCAACGCGAAAAACCTACGCCGCTCAAGACGGGTTTTCAGGTGGGATCGGTGGTGGACGTACCCGAGTATGGCGGCCAGGGAACCATTGTAGAACTAAGAGGTCAGGAAGCGGTGCTGCAAATGGGAGCGGTGCGGCTCACCGTGCCGCTGGTGCGGCTGCAGCCCAAAGAAGAACCCAAGCCCCCAAAATCTGCGGGGCGCGTCCAACATAAAGCCAAAATTGCGACTGAACTTAACCTGCGCGGCCTTACGGTAGAGGAAGCCTTGCTGGCCGTGGACGATTATCTGGCAGAAGCGAAGGCCACTGCCACAACCCCAGTGCGCCTTCTCCATGGCAAGGGCACCGGAGCCTTACGCAATGCTTTGCGTGATTCACTCAAACGCGACCGACGGGTGGAAAACTTCCACGACGCGGTGCCCTACGAGGGCGGCCACGGGGTGACGGTGGTGCATTTGCGCATCTAGCACACCCCGACAGGCCCCGCGGTCTCATCCAAGTCACAAATCTGAGCTATTTCTTAGTATATTAGCCATATTTCTCATGAGAAGTCCGGCTACCCTGCTAGCATGGAAGGCATGGATCAACCCCTGATCCTGATCGTTGAAGACGAGAAGGACATCGCCCGCTTTATTGAACTCGAGCTCCAGGCTGAAGGCTATCGTACCGAGGTGGCTTATGACGGTATCACGGGGCTTTCACGTTTTCGCGAGACCAACCCCAATCTAGTAGTGATGGATCTGATGTTGCCAGTAATGGATGGCCTGGAGGTAGCCCGCCGTGTCCGCAAGACCTCCAATGTGCCCATCGTTATCCTGACTGCCAAAGACCGGGTGGAGGATAAGGTCGAGGGACTCGACGCCGGGGCCGACGACTACCTGGTCAAGCCCTTTAGCATAGAAGAACTGCTGGCCCGTATCCGCGCCCACCTGCGTCGGGTGACCCCGGCGATTACCGGTGAAATTCGGGTTTCGGATCTGATCATCAACCTCGAGGGCCGCGAGGTGTATCGGGGTGGGCGACGCATTGAGTTCTCCAACAAGGAGTTCGAATTACTCGAGCTGCTCGCCAAGAGCCCTGGCAAAGTCTTTAGCCGCTTCGAGATCGAAGAAAAGGTTTGGCCTGGCTACCAGGGCGGCTCCAACGTGGTGGACGTGTACATCGGCTACCTACGCAAGAAGCTGGAAGGCACTGGCGAGCGCCGCCTGATCCACACCGTGCGCGGCGTGGGATATGTCTTGAGGGAAGACTAGTAGCCCCCTCCTCTGCCCTTCGCCCAGAGGGAGAGGACTAGAGGCGCAACAGCAAAGGGTTCGTGAGATTAAGTAGAGCGACCCACCAGCTTTG
Source organism: Meiothermus sp. (assembly GCA_037440185.1). Taxonomy (GTDB): domain Bacteria; phylum Deinococcota; class Deinococci; order Deinococcales; family Thermaceae; genus Meiothermus. Next base: position 9,672 of record JBBIUP010000012.1, read on the forward strand.
GGAAGTTTGGAGGTAATTGCGGTTTCATTTATTTTTTCACCAGATTGGCTGCAAAAAGGACATTTGGTAGATTATTAACTCGGACATCTGAGGTTTTTTTTCCTATATCTGCCCAGGTAGTTTGGTAAGTTTGAGTTAGTTTTTCAATGAGATCTCTCCAGCAGGGCTAGACCCCTCCCAGAAAACAGGTTGCAAAAATTAGACCCCTGATCATGAATTTACGCACCCGCATCACCCTGCTTACACTGGCCCTGCTGGCCTTTTCGTTGTTGCTGATCGGGGGATCGGTGTATGGAACCCTGCAATTTACACTCTACGACAGTCTCCGGCGGGAGTTGACCGAGACTTCAGTGAGTGCTCAGCAGCTCATCCAAGAGCGGGGCGATCTGGGCGGTCTGCCCTTGACGGTCTATGGACAAGCCCTGTGGGTGCCTTTTCCAAATCCCACCGCCAACGACATCCTGCAGGGAGCCGCCATCCCGATTGCCCAGTCGCTGGCACTGGGCAACGCCACCCTGGCCCTATCGGAAAAAGGTTTGCAAGAAGTCCTGCGTTCGGGTGGATTTTACACCCAGACTATCCTCACCCGCCCCGATGGAAGCCAGATCCCCCTGCGGGTACGGGCAGAGCGCCTCGAGACCGAGATCGCCGGGATTCCCCAAGGCAAGCAGTTGGTAATTCTGCTGGTGGGCAAGTCCACCGAGAGCATCGAAAGCACCCTGGCCGACTTTGCCCGCACCTATACGGCCACTGCCATTTTGGTATTAATTTTTGGTGGGCTGCTGGCCTTCCGGCTGGTGCGGCAGACCTTAGAACCCCTGGAATGGATAGCTAAAAAGGCTGAGCAGGTCAGCAACAAACCCGATAAGCTGCCCGAACTCGAGGGCCACAACGAAGTGGCCTCGCTGGTCAAGTCGCTCAACCGAATGCTCTCACGACTCGAGAGTGCCTGGGAAACCCAGGGCCGCTTTCTGGCGGATGCTTCACATGAGTTGCGTACTCCCATAACCGCTATCTTGGGGCATATCAGCTATCTGATAAGGCGCACCCAGGTTTCGGAACAACAGCGCGAAAGCCTCGAGATCATCAAGCGCGAGTCCGAGCGGATGCAAAAGCTGGTGGGGGATCTGCTCGAGCTCTCCAAAACCGGCGGAAGCTGGAAGGTAGAGCTGGGAGCCGTGCACCTCTCGACGGTGTTGGGTGAAATCGAGGAGGAGTATGGCAAGAGTTTTGAGGGCCGCATAGAGGTGTTGGCCTCCGACAATTTGTGGGTGCTGGGCGACCCCGAGCGTTTGCATCAGGTAATCGCCAATCTGGTTTCCAACGCCATCAAAGCCAGCTCCACCCACATCCGTCTGGTGGTGCTAGACCTGGCGGAACGGGTAGTGGTTCGAGTGGAGGACAACGGCGAAGGCATCAGCCGAGAACACCTCCCCCATCTGTTTGAGCGTTTTTACCGGGTAGACAAGGCCCGTGACCGCGAGCGGGGTGGCAGTGGGCTGGGACTGGCCATCGTACGTTCGATTGTCGAGGCCCATGGCGGTAGCGTGTGGGCCGAGAGCGAACCTGGCAAGGGATCGGTTTTCAGCATCTCGCTCAAGCGGGCCACTGCACCCCATCCCCAACTGGCCTAGTGCGCCCACGATAGAGCTTTCGGTTATGGATTTACCCGATGCATTTTTGGGGTTTGCAGCGACGTAGCTTCATCAGGAGTCCCCCAAGAGTGGTTCCCACGAATAAGCCTTACAGCCCAATTGCAACCTGTACGGCATGGAAACCGCGATCAGCGCCGCCTCTCTTTTCCTTTTGGACTTGGGCCATCTCCGGCTTTCTTGGCCTGTACCCTGAACTTCCGCTCGAGTTCAGCGGCAAAAGCAAGGTTGGTGTAGTCCAGCGAGATGGGGGTCACGGATATAAAACCGTGCTGGACGGCCCAGAAATCGGTGCCTTCTTCCAACTCGGCAGTAGGCTTGCCCGCCACCCAGTAGTAAGGCCGCCCGTCAGGGTCTTCCCGCTCGACAATGGAATCTTCGTAGCGGTGGGTGGAGAGTCGGGTGATCTTGACCCCCTGAGGAGTGCGGTTGGGGAAATTGACATTGAGCAGGGTTTTATGCGGCAGACCATGCTTCAACACCCAGCGTGCAATCGGCACCGCACTCCGGGCGGCTTCCTCAAACTGTAGTTCTTCGCCTGAAGCATCCAGGCTAAAAGCAATGGAGGGAATCCCCAACGAAGTACCTTCCAGGGCCGCCGCTACCGTACCCGAGTGGGTCAAATCCAGACCCATATTGACCCCGATGTTGATCCCTGAAACCACCAAATCGGGTCGTCCCAACAACCTGCTGCCTAACACCACACAGTCAGCGGGCGTGCCGTCAACTCGGTAGGCTGGAATCTCGCCAAACCCTGCCGAGGCAGTGTGCTTGAACCGCAGGGGTCTGCGAAAAGTGATGCTGTGCCCCACGCCCGATTGCTCTACATCTGGGGCTACCACATTCACATCAGCAATCTGACGCAAAGTAAAGGCTAAAGCCTTGATTCCCGGCGAGAAGATACCGTCGTCGTTGGCAATAAGGATACGCATATGCGACTAGCCTAACGCCAATAAGCCAAAGCGGAAAGCGGTAGCCTGGCAGCCGGTAAGTCGCCTCTGGTTTTTCCTGATACCTACTCTCTAAGCCCTTTTTTACCCAGCCCTCGCTTGGCAGATTTGGGCTGCTTGATCTTGCTGTCGTTCAACCCGAACCCCAGCGTTCCAAATACATGGCCGGTAGTAGGCTCAATCAGGTTGCGGTGATCGCGGTAGAGGCGGGGTGTTTTCCAGAGGTAGAACAGTGCTTTCCAGTGGGGCAACTCGTTGTAGCGCTCGGGCCAGAGTTCTTTGATTTTCTGTGCCACCAGATGGGCATACCTGGGAGAGAGGGCTGGAAATACATGGTGTTCGATATGGTAGCCAAAGCCCAGGGTGAGCCACTCGAGCCATCTCGGATTCCGCACAGTCAGGCTGTTCATTAAGGGGTCGTTGGTCTCGGTGATGGGGTTGAGGAGGTGGTTGGTGGCAATAAAGCTCATAGCAATAAAGTTAGCCATCAGCCAGGGAATCACAAACACAAACAAGAAGTTGAGCGGCCCCACCCACACCAGTACCCAGAGCCAAACCAGAACCGGCAAAACCGCCTGAAAAATCACAATGGGCCGTTCTGCAGGTTTGAAGTCCGGCAGGAAACGCCGGAACATCATATAAGCGTGCAAAGTAAACCAGAAGGTGAAGGAGAAAAATAAGAAAAAGCTGCGTAGCGCAGGCACCTGGCGGAACATCCACTTCACAAAAGGCTTTTGGATTGCCGACTCCAAGGCCCCCATCGCATCGGGGTCATCTTCGGGGTGCTGAGTATGGGAGTGATGTTCGACATTGTGCCATTTGCGCCATAGCCTGGCCCCCACCATCAGCGGCATAAACGCAATGGTTCCAGCAATAGAGCGCACGGTTGGGTTTTTGGTTACCGCACCATGCAGAATCTCGTGGGCCAGAAACCCCAACCCAATAAACGAGTACCCAACCCCAAATGACAGCAGCAGTTTGAGCAAGACATAGGGCGTTGCCACAATCCCCCAAACGCACAGGCCAACCAGGGCCAGGAATATGGGTAGATAGATTAGACGAGACGGAACCGGCTCGAAAAAGTGACGTGGGAGTCGCGATTTCAGGGCTTTTGTGTACTCACGCAGATGCTGTTCTTCCGTCATAGGTACTCCTCACAGATTAGGGTTTGAATGGAGGCAGTATACGACAAACCAATCCCATGATCTCCATCATCAAGTTTGGATGCAATACAAAAAAGCTCCCCTGTTAGGGGAGCTTTGGCTTGCGGAACTGTTAGGCCACTTTCACATTCTTGGCTTGAGGGCCTTTGCCATTCTTGCCGGGTTCGATCTCGAACTCTACGCGATCCCCCTCATTGAGGCTCTTGAAGCCCTGACCCTGGATGGCAGTGAAGTGTACAAACACATCGGGGCCACCTTCCTGGGCAATGAAACCGTAACCTTTTTCCGCGTTGAACCACTTGACAGTACCTTTGTTCATTTACTACTCCTAATGTCCAACTGAAACCTGCTGGTTTTAGGGGGACAATGGAGAGTAGCACAGGCTACAGGCAAAAGTCAAATCCAGCCAAACCAACTCGGTACAACCATACAAGGACACCCGGCGCTTTGCATCGCTGCCAAATCTGAACCAAGAAAACCGCTGCTCTAGCTCTATACTTCGCCCAAGCAGGGGCATATGATTTCATTTCAACGTTTGTCGCTCGAGCAAGCTCCCTGGGAAGCACTCGAGGCTTTTCCGGATCGGGTCATTTTCCAAACCCGACCCTGGCTCGAGTTCCTCCGCCGTACCCAGAGAGCCCAGCCAGTGGTCGCGGCTATACAAGAAGATGGACAGACGGTTGGCTACTTTACCGGTGCCATCCTCGACAAATATGGGCTGAAGATCCTGGGGAGCCCCTTCAAGGGTTGGGCTACTTCCTATATGGGCTTTAACTTGCCAGAAAGTGTGGCACGTCCAACCTATCTGGAAGCCCTGGCAGGCTTTGCCTTCAGGGATTTGGGTTGTGTACACCTTGAACTGGTGGATCGCCATCTTGCTGCAAACCAGGTCGCATCTGGCTACACCCAAAGCCAGTACATCACCCACGAAATAGATCTGCGCCAGAACGAAGACACCCTGTGGGGCAATATGAGCCGCAGTTGCCGAGCCTCAATTCGCAAGGGGGAGAAAAATGGTCTAGTGATCGAGGAAGCCAGCGATCTGGACTTTGCCCAGGACTACCACGCCCAGCTAAAAGCCGTCTTTGCCAGGGTTGGGCTGGTACCTACCTACTCCCTGGAGCGTGTGCAAGAACTCATCCGCTGCTTGCAACCCACCGGAAATCTGATGCTGCTACGTGTTCGCACCCCTGCAGGCAAGTGCATCGCCACCGCTATATTCCTGGCCTATAAAGGCTATCTATACAGCTGGGGCAGCGCCAGTTGGCCCGAAGAAAACCACTGGCGGCCCAACGAGATGGTGGACTGGTACGCGATGCGCAAGTGGAAAGCCAGGGGAATGCATACCTATGATCTGGTGGGCTTAGCCGACTACAAGCGCAAGTACGGCCCCAGGGATGTCTCGATCCCCTACTTGATGCGCCCTCGTTTTGGCTGGGTGCTGCACCTGCGCGAGGCCGCCAGACAAGCCCTGCGGATACGCCAACAGCTCGCGGGAAGGATGGGAAAAACGCCGTAAAATGGCACTTTGCTAAGCTATGCCTTCACTCGAGTTCCTCTACCCACGCTAGCGTCTGATTATCTTCGTTGTAGGTAAAGCGCATCCTCGGCCTGATGCCCAGCAATACCTGGGGCAGCCAGTAGGGCACATCGGCCCACATCTGATCTAGGGGTAGCTGGCCCCAGCCAAACCACTCAGGCCGGATTTCGTTGGATTCTTCTGGTTCACCTTCCCAGAACTCGAGGCGGAACACGTGTACACTGCGGTTCCATTCTGGGAGGGCCGGGAATAAAAACTCCAGTTGGGCGGCGTACCAGAGATTTTGCGGCTTAGCCAACAGGCTGGACTCTTCCCGCAGTTCCCGCACTGCGGCCATCGCCAGGGTCTCACCGGTTTCAAGCTTCCCACCAAAACCAACATACTTTCCTGCACCAAACCCCAGCTTCTTCAATCCCAGCAAAACGCGATGCTGGGGCCGATCCAGCGGCAGTACCAATACATTGCTGAGCATCACTCCCCTGCTGTGTGGCCCTCAGGTGCACGGACAGATATCTGTCCTGAAGGGGATCGTCCTTTACGCAACAAGGCATGAAAAGTTTTCATGGCCCCCAGCGCATTCGGGAAACCCACAAACAACGCCGACTGGATGATGGTCTCGCGGACTTCTTGCTCGGTAGCCCCATTGCGCAAGGCTCCTTCCAGGTGCGTCGCAATCTCCTTGGGCGCTCCCAGGCCAATCAGACTGGTAATGGCCAACAACTCACGGGTTTTTAGATCGAGGCCGGGGCGGGCCAGCACTTCTTCGTAGGCAAAATCACGGATATAGGCATAAAGGTCGGGGTCTACCTCGGTCAGATTCTGCTCAATGGCCTCAAAGTGCTCGCCCCAGATAGCCTTGCGAATGCTCATGAAGGCCAGTCTCCAGGGTCTAGGGCTACGCGTCAAGAGTCGAGGGTTACAACCACTCCACCCTGCCTGTGGCGTATTCAATCACCCAAGCCAGATCGCCAACAGCATTGGGATTTTGCTTGTATGCATCAAACAATATGGGCCGAACCCCGGCGGCCATTGCCCCGTTTATATCGTCCTCCGAGTCGCCAATATGAATGGCTTGCTGCGGTTCAACTTGCAGATGACCCAGCACGATTTCGAAAAAACGCGGATCGGGTTTGGCCACGCCCTCCAACGCCGAGACCCCTACATAGTTGAAGAAATCCGCCAGACCTGTCGCCTTCAAGACCCCTGGCAGTGTCCAATCCCAGTTAGATACTACGCCCAGCCTAAAACCCAGGCCTCGAAGCTCTCCCAGCACCTCTTTAGCCCCCGGCGTGAGCGGCCAGACGTGCGGACTTTGCCAATTCTCTTTCAGATAATCGGCCACCTCGTCGGCGTAGGCTCCCAGTCCGATGCCATTCATGACCTCCCAGTGAAAGGCTCGCCAGAAAGAAAGGGCCGTGGCCTCATCGGTGGCGCTCATGTGGTGATCGGCGTAATGTTCGTAGGCATCCCGAATTGCCTGGGGTAACCGGGCCAGGTCGGCTTTTTTAGCAATACCTTTGGCCTCCAGGATGGGCCAGAGCCAGAATTTAGGATGCCCCAGAATCAGGGTATCGCCCACGTCGAACAGAACTGCACGAATCATGGCCCCAATACTAACCCGGCAGGATGAAAACTTTGGTAGGCGAGCGGTTGCCCCTACCCCCATGGCGTGATAGGCTCATGGTGTTGTTCACTATATTGTCCTGCAAGGCAATGACGAGCAGCAAGTGATCCCTGGTGAAAAAACCTGAATCCCGTCTCCTCTACCGCACCACGGAGGCGTGTAGCGCCAGATCGAAACCCGGCCTGGCGGCTGTCTGTACCGATAAGCTATGATTGAACGTTATCAAACCCCAGAAATGAAGGTGCTGTGGAGCGAGGCCCGCAAATACCAGGTATGGGCCGAGGTCGAAATTCTCGCGATGGAAGCCTGGGAAAGCCTGGGACAGATTCCGGTTGGTACAGCCCAGCGGTTGCGCGATGCCTTGCAGCAAAAGCCGATTGATGCGGCTTTTGCTCGGCGAGTAAACGAAATCGAGACCGAAACCCGGCACGACATCGTGGCATTTACCCGTGCCCTTACCGAATGGATAGGGGGCGACGATGCCGAAAGCAGGGGCGCAGAAGTAGCCCGCTGGCTGCACCTGGGTCTGACCAGCACCGATGTGGTGGACACTGCCCAAAATGTCGTGCTGGCCGAAGCCCTGGGCCTGGTCGAGCAAGAACTCGAGCAAACCAAAGACGCTCTGAAAACCCTGGCGCTGAAGTACAAGCACCTGCCTGCCGTAGGACGCACCCACGGGGTACATGCCGAGCCCACCAGCTTTGGCCTGCGCTTCTTGTCGTTCTACGCGGCCTTGCTGCGGGACGCGGAACGCTTGCAAAAAGCCCGTGAAAACATCCAGGTCGCGATGATTTCGGGTTCGGTGGGAAACTATGCCCACGTGGAACCGGCGGTAGAGCAGTGGGTTGCCCAGAAGCTGGGCTTTCAGATAGAGCCGGCCTCGACCCAGGTCGTGCCACGTGACCGCCATGCCGAACTGATGGGTGCACTGGCAATTTTGGGAGCCAATATCGAGCGCATTGGTGTGGAATTGCGCCACCTACAACGCACCGAGGTATTGGAAGCCCAGGAACCTTTTGGCTACAAACAGACCGGCTCTTCCTCCATGCCGCACAAGAAAAACCCGGTAGCCCTGGAGAACCTCTCGGGGCTAGCCCGGCTGCTGCGCTCCAACCTGCAAGCCGAGCTGGAAAATGTGGCCCTCTGGCACGAGCGGGACATCTCCCATAGCTCGGTGGAACGGGTCATTCTGCCCGATTCCACCACCCTGGCCCACTACATGCTGCGTCGCCTGAAGCGGGTTTTGCAGGGTTTGGTGGTCTACGAAGAAAACATCGCCCGAAACCTGCACCTGACCAGGGGGCTGGTCTATTCGCAGCGCGTCCTGGGTTTCTTGATTGAGTCGGGCATGGACAGAACCACCGCATACGAGGTGGTACAGCGCAATGCCCTGCAAAGCTGGGAAGGCGGCCAGGAGTTTAGAGGGTTGTTGGAAGCCGACCCCGAATGCACCCTGAAGGGCCAAGCGCTGGCCGAGGCTTTCGATCCCAGCTATTTTCTGCGGCACATAGAGGTTATCTATGCACGTTTTGGGCTTTAGGGCAGTTCTTGCAAACACCCCGCAGGCAGGCCAACCATTCGCCAGTGCTGGTAAGTGTTTGTGGGAAAGGCAAATGGGGATACTATGAAGTGACCCTCCATCCTTCGAGGCGCACTTTTGAATGTGAGGTTTTGATGGAAAAACTGTACGAGGGCAAAGCCAAAATCATCTATCCTGGCCCAGCGTCTGGCACCGTCCGGGTGTTCTTCAAGGACGATGCCACCGCTTTCAACGGGCAAAAGCGTGCCCAGATTGCCGGCAAGGGGGTGGTCAATAATCAGGTTTCCTCGGCGCTGTTCCGCTACCTGGAAGATCAGGGCATTCCCACCCACTTCATCCGCCAGCTTTCCGAAAACGAAATGCTGGTGAAAGAGGTACAGATCGTTCCGTTGGAAGTGATTGTGCGCAACCGCACCGCCGGAAGCTTCTCCCGGCGCTACGGGGTGGAAGAGGGAAGGGTTCTGCCCTATCCGCTGGTGGAATTTTCCCTCAAAAACGATGCCCTGGGCGACCCCTTGATCGAGGGCGATGCGGCGCTGGCGCTGGGGTTGGTCAACGGTAGCGAGCTATCGCGTATCAAAGAGTTAGCCCTAAAAATCAATGCTTTGTTGAAGGACTATTTTGCCCAGCGCAAACTCGAGCTAATTGACTTCAAGCTCGAGTTTGGCAAGCTGCTACAGTCTGCAGCCCCAACCGACGAGCGCGGTGCCATTGTGTTGGCCGATGAAATCTCACCCGACACCATGCGCTTGTGGGAATTTGGAACCGGCGAGAAAATGGACAAAGACCGCTTCCGCCGCGACCTGGGCGGGGTGGAGGAAGCCTACCAGGAGGTGCTGCGGCGGGTGCTCTGGCCGGAGCAACCTTCGGCCTGAGACCCGTGACGTGTGACGAGCGACCTGCTATGAAATACCATGCAACCCTTCTGATCGAGCTCAAAGACGGCATCCTCGACCCCCAGGGGCGCGCCGTGGAAAGTGTTTTGAAGAGCCTGCAGTACCAAGCCGAGAACGTGCGGGTAGGGCGGGTGTTGGAGATGGAACTCGAGGCGGCCAACGAGTCGGAAGCCAGGGCCACTGCCCATAGCATCGGCAAGGCTCTGGCCAATCCGGTGATGGAAGTGTTCGTGGTCGAAGCGATAAAGGAACTGGCATGAAGGTTGCGGTGATCCAGTTTCCTGGCTCCAACTGCGACCAGGACGCGGTGTGGGCACTTCAGCTGGTGGGGCTCAAGGCCGAGCTGGTCTGGCATACCGCGACCAGGCTGGAGGGTTTTCAGGCCGCCATCCTGCCCGGTGGGTTCTCGTACGGCGATTATCTGCGGGCAGGTGCTCTGGCCAAGTTTTCGCCGGTGATGCAGGAAGTGCGTCGCATGGCCGAGCACGGCAACCCCGTGGTGGGCATCTGCAATGGTTTCCAGGTGCTCACCGAGGCAGGGCTGCTGCCGGGGGCGCTGCTGGCCAACACCAACCTGCACTTCACCTGTAAAGAGGTATTTTTGCGGGTCGAGCGCACCAACCTGCCCTTCACGGCTGGCTACAAACCAGGGCAAGTTTTGAAGATTCCCATCGCCCACGGCGAGGGCCGCTACTACGCCGATAGCGAGACACTAGAAAGGCTCGAGCAAAACGGCCAGGTGGTCTTCCGCTATGCGCCAGACCCCAACCCTCACCCACCGGTGGGTGAGGGTTTTAATCCGAATGGTTCCCTCAACCATATTGCGGGCATCGCCAATGAAGCGGGAAATGTGCTGGGTATGATGCCCCACCCCGAACGCGCCGTGGAAGGCATCCTGGGCTCTACCGATGGTCTACCTTTCTTCACCAGTCTCAAGCAAGCCCTCGAGGTAGTGGCTTGAGCCAGGTCACAAACGTTTTATGGAGGTAATGGCATGACACTCCGAGCAATCACCTTCGACTTCTGGGGCACCCTCTTCACCGAAGGCCCGGAATACGCTGGCCATGTCAAAAACCTGCGCAATGAAATCTTGCTGGATGCCGCCTCCGAAGCTGGCCTGCCCGCCGAGCCCGCCGCCGTGATGGAGGCCTGGCGGCAAGCCGCCCTCGACTTCGATACGGCCTGGATGGCCGAGCAGGTGATGACCCCCTTTGACCGGGTTACCCGTATCTTTGGTTACCTGGGCCTGCCCTACGACGAAGGTCAGGTAGCCCTGACCACCCAGCGCATCGTCGAAGCGGGCCTACAGGGCAGCCTGATCCCACTGCCTGGGGTACTCGAGGCCCTGCCCAAGCTGGCCCAGCGCTACACCCTGGGCATCGTTTCGGACACCGGCGTTTCGACCGGGCGCATTTTGCTCGAGCAACTGGGGCGCCACAAGCTACATGACCTTTTCAGTGGCTTTTCCTTCTCCGACGAGACCGGGGTGGTCAAACCCAAGCCCGAGGCCTTCTGGGCGGCCCTGGACGAGATGGGGGCCAAACCACAGGAGGCTCTGCACATCGGCGATATTCCCCGCACCGATATTGCTGGAGCCTTTCAAACCGGCTACCCCTACGCAGTGCTATATACCGGACACATCCACCGCAACGGGCAACCCAAGCCCACCGCCCGCATTGGCAATCACCTGGAACTGATTTCGCTGCTGAAAGATGTGATCGGGCACCCTCCGAGGGCCATGTAATGGAAGAAACCCTCCACCCCCTGCAAGAAACCGGCATCCCGCTGGGCGAATATCAGGAGATCGTCCGCCTGTTGGGGCGCGAACCCAATCGGCTGGAACTGTATCTGTTCAAGGTGATGTGGAGCGAACACTGCTCCTACAAAAACTCCCGCCCCCTGCTGCGTCTTTTACCCAAAGAAGGCCCTTCGGTTTTGCAGGGCCCCGGCGAAAACGCAGGTGTGGTGGATATCGGTGAGGGTTGGGCGGTGGCCTTCAAAATCGAAAGCCACAATCACCCCTCCGCTGTGGAGCCGGTGCAGGGTGCGGCCACCGGCGTGGGGGGCATCATCCGCGACATCATGGCGATGGGTGCCCGGCCCATTGCCCTGCTGAACTCGCTGCGCTTTGGCAGACTGGAAGGCCCTGAAGGCGACCGTACCCGCTTCCTGGTGCGGGGGGTGGTAGAAGGCATCGCCCACTATGGCAATGCGATTGGCGTGCCCACGGTAGGGGGGGAAGTCTACTTTCATCCCGACTACCAGGACAATCCCCTGGTCAACGCCATGTGTGTGGGCCTGCTGCGGGTGGACGAGCTCAAGAAAAGCCGGGCCTCGCTCTCGCGTCCGGTTTACTATGTGGGCTCCAAAACTGGGCGCGACGGTATCGGGGGGGCGGCTTTTGCTTCGGAGGAGCTCTCCGAGGAAAGCGAGTCCAAACGCCCCAGCGTGCAGGTAGGCGACCCCTTCATGGGCAAGCTAACCCTGGAAGTGACCTTGGAGGCCATCCGGCGAGACCTGGTAGAGGGCGTGCAAGACATGGGGGCTGCGGGGCTCACCTCCTCGCTTTCGGAGATGGCTCATAAGTCTGGGCTGGGCCTTGAGTTAAACCTCGATCAAGTACCCAAACGCGAAAGCGGCATGAACCCGCTGGAGCTGATGCTTTCCGAGTCACAGGAGCGCATGGTGTTGGTGCCGCGCCCCGGCAAGGAGCAAGAACTCGAGGCCCTCGCTGCCCGCTGGGGCCTGGATGCCATTTCAGTAGCTACCATAATCAGCGAGCCGGTGTTCCGCATAGTTTCTCAGGGGCAGGTAGTGGCAAATGTGCCCACCAGTGCGCTGGCTGACTCGCCGACCTACGTGCGCGAAGGCCAGGAAAACCCGGCTACGGCTGCGCTGAGGGCGATGGACTTGAGCCATTTGCCCGTGCCGCAAAACCTCGAGGAAGTGCTCCTGCAGCTCCTGGCTTCGCCGAACCTGTGCAACCGGGCTCCAGTCTTCGAGCGCTACGACCATCAGGTTGGCACCAACACTGCCCTCGTCCCCGGCAAAGGCGATGCAGCCATCGTAAGGGTTAAGGGGACAAACCGTGCCATTGCCGTCAAGGTGGATGCCAATCCCCGCTATAGCAAGCTAGCCCCCCGTCTGGGAGCCCAACACGCCCTGGCCGAGGCGGCCCGCAATGTGAGTGTGGTGGGGGGTCGTCCCCTGGCCTACACCGATGGTCTCAACTGTGGCAACCCCGAAACACCCCACGGCTACTTCGAACTTTCCGAAACCATCCATGGTCTGGCCGAGGCCTCGCTGGCTCTGGGTCTACCGGTGGTCTCGGGCAATGTATCGCTCTACAACGAAGGCCCCAGCTACCGCATCCCCCCTACCCCAATGGTGGGCGTGGTGGGACTCCTGGAAAACCTCGAGCACCGCGCCGAGATGGGGTTCCGAAAAGCGGGCGAGTTTATCGTGTTGATCGGCAACAAAGAGGGCAGCTTTGGAGGCTCCGAATACCTCTGGGTGGCACACCACCTCGAGGCCGGAAGCCCCCCTCCCCTCGACCTGGCTCACGAAGCCAGAACCCAAGCCGCTATCCGCGATCTCATCGAGCGGGGCTGGATCCAAACCGCCCACGATGTAGCCGAAGGCGGGCTAGCGGTGGCCCTGGCCGAGATGTGCTTCCCCTATGGTCTGGGCGCCACTATCGAGATTCGTAACCCAGCCCGACCCGATGCCCTGCTGTTCGGCGAGGCTCCAGGCCGCATCCTTTTCACCGTAGATCAAGCTAAGCTGCAAATGGCGGTGAAGGTATTGGAAACATTCGGGCTCCCTCACAAAATCTTAGGCCAGGTCGGTGGCGATCAGCTCACCATCCTGATGCCCAAACAACGCTTGCAATGGAGCGTCAAATCGCTACGCGTAGCTTGGGAAAGCACCTTGCGGGAGGTGCTGCCATGAGGTCTAGCCAAGAGCACAGAGAACCAGAAGCGGAATCTGTCCTCAGCCCTGTGCCCTCAGCCTCCAGCGAAGCCGATAAACTCCACGAAGAGTGCGGCGTCCTCGGCCTGTGGTCGCCCGAGCCGCTGCCTGTGGCCCATCTGCTGCAACTAGGGCTTTTTGCTCTGCAACACCGGGGGCAGGAAGCGGCTGGCATCTGTGTTTCCAACGGGCGGGATCTGGTAATCGAGAAAGACCTGGGGCTGGTAACCCAGGTCTTCGACGAAGCCCGGATGGAGCGGCTGCGAATCGAGGGGGCTAACCTGGGGATTGGACATACCCGCTACTCCACCACTGGTTCCAACCTACGCTTCAACGCCCAACCCCTCAATGTACGAAGCTCCAAGGGGATTCTGGCCATTGCCCACAACGGCAACTTCGTCAACGCTCTGCAAATCCGGCAGGAGCTTCTGGAACACGGCGCAGTTTTCCAGACCACCAACGATACGGAGGTGATGATTAACCTCATCGCCCGTTACGCCAAGCTGAACCTGGTTGAAGCGACCGCCCGGGCCATGCGCGAGTTGACCGGCGGTTTTAGCGTGGTGCTGATGGATCGGCACACCGTGCTGGCCCTGCGGGACGGCAACGGCGTGCGCCCTCTGGTCATCGGCAGGCTACCCGGAGGCGGCTGGGTCTTCGCCTCCGAGCCACCGGCCCTCACCCTGATGGGCGCTAGCTTGGTGCGTGATGTGCGGCCCGGCGAGCTGGTCTGGGTGGAGTCGGGGGAGTTGCGCTCGATGCAGGTGCTCGAGCCCCGCCCCACCCCCTGTGCTTTCGAGTGGATTTACTTCGCTCGAGCCGACAGCAACCTTGACGGGATCGGCACCCACGAATCGCGTATTCGCATGGGCGAACGCTTGGCCCAGGAAGCCCCCATCCAGGCCGATGTGGTGGTGCCAGTACCAGACTCGGGAATTGGAGCCGCTATCGGCTTTGGGCGTGCTTCGGGTATTCCTTTTGACTATGGCCTACACAAAAACCCCTACGCCGGTCGTACCTTCATCCAACCCACCCAGGAGATGCGCGACCTCAAAGTCAAGCTGAAGCTCGCCGCCACCCCCGCGGTACAGGGCAAGCGGGTGGTGCTGGTAGACGATTCCATCGTGCGCGGCACCACCTCCGGGCGTATCGTGCAACTGCTGCGTGAGGCCGGGGCCACCGAGGTGCATGTGCGCATCTCCTCTCCTCCCATCAAATTTCCCTGCTACTACGGCATTGACACCGCTGCTCGTAAGGAACTGGTGGCCTCCACACACTCGGTAGAGCAGATCTGTCGGCTCATCGGGGCCGACTCGCTGGCTTTCCTGAGCGAGTCGGGGGTGCGCGAGGCCATTGGGGGGCCAGTCTGCCTGGCCTGTTTCAACGGGCAGTACCCGGCGGGCCAGCCCGAGGAAGAGACCCGCAAGGAAGCACTCGAGCAGGCCTGATTCCATCTGCTATCCTATCCAGAGTGAAGCGAGTTTTTTCCGGTTTCCAGCCCACCGGCGACCTGCACATTGGCAACTACCTGGGCGCGATGGTCAACTACATCGCCCTGGGGGAAAGGTTGGGGCAGAACGCAATTTACTGCATTGTGGACTACCACGCCCCCACCAACCCAGCCGCCTACGACAAAAACCTCCTGCGAGAGCGAACTTTTGAAGCCGCTCTGGTAAATATTGCAGCAGGGCTCGATCCGGACAAAGTGATTTTGTTCGTACAGTCGCATGTACCCGAACATACCGAGCTGGCCTGGATTTTTACCACCCAGACCCCCTACGGTGACCTGACCCGTATGACCCAGTTCAAGGACAAAGCCGCCAGGCTTGAGTCGGTTCCGGCAGGATTGTTGATGTACCCGGTACTGATGGCTGCCGACATTTTGATCTACAAGGCCGACACGGTGCCGGTAGGCGACGACCAGACCCAGCACCTGGAACTCACCCGCGAGATTGCCCGCAGATGGAATCTCGAGTACGGCGAAACCTTCCCCGAGCCCGACATCTATCTCAACACCCACGCGCCCCGCGTACCTGGCATTGATGGCAAGGCCAAGATGTCCAAGAGCGTGGGCAACACCATCGGCCTTTTAGAGGATCAGGAGAGCATCTGGGCTAAGATTCGCACCATGCCCGACGACCCTGCCCGCATCCGCCTCTCCGACCCCGGCGACCCCGAGCGTAGCGTGGTCTTCAAGTTTTTGCAGTATTTCGCCTCGCCCGAGCTGGTACAGGTTCTGCGCGAAGAATACCGCCGCCGGGGCATCGGCACCCTGGTCATCAAGCAGCTTCTGATGCAGGAGATGATGAAAACCCTGCGCCCTATCCGCGAGCGGGCCGAGTTGCTGCGGGCCAACCCCGAACAGGTGCTGGATGCCCTCGAGGACGGCGCTGCAAAGGCCCGAACCATCGCCAGGGCCACTCTGGAAGAGGTGCGGCAAAAGTTCGGTCTGCTGGGATCTAGGGGCCGGGAATCGGGGCTCAGGGGGCAGGGGAAAGTATTGGCCAAGTGAGCATGATTACACTTAATTTCGACCAGTTCAGCGGAACGCCCAGAGAGCTTTCCGAGCAGGTACGCAAGGGCAAGATTGCGGCCAGAGACCTGCCGGTGCTGGCCCTGACCGATCAAGCCCTGGCCCAGGTGCAAGCCCTGGGGCTTTCCGAGCGGAGCGAGTTGCTACCGATTTTGGCCGAGCTGGTGCTCTTCAAGCTGCGGGCTTTTGCCAAACGGCCCCAGGTTATCTTGGCCGAGGACGAAGAGGAAGAAGCGACGAGCGGCCCAGCTTTCCTCGAGACCCTAATGGCCCTGGAAGAGGCCATCGCCTTCCTCGAGCAACGCTCGCGTGAACGGGCCCGCGTGCTGGCAGTACCCCCCTCACCCCTCCCCAAAGATCGCCGCTTGCGCCCGATGCCCCTGCAAATGCTGGTGCGGGCCGTCGAACCCTTCGCAAGGCGGGCCGAGTTACTGCTCGAGCCCGAGACCTTCGGGTTGCGCGAGGCCTGGGAGCGCATCAAGGGCTTTTTGTGGGGCCTGCGCCGGGCCTTGTTCAGTCGCCTACCCTTTCGCGGCTGGAACGAGCAAACCGTGGCTTTTGCCGCACTCCTGGAAGCCAAAAAGCAGGGCGAGGTGGAGCTTGCCCAGGAACAAAACTTCGGGGCGCTCGAGGTCGAGCTTACAACCAACCGCTAGTGCACTGTCATACCGGCTTAAGGGGATTACTTGTAGTTGACCAACTCTAAGCGCCTCCAAAGTATGTTTGTCAACACATCCGGCTCGGTGTCTATTGGGGTACTGCGCCCCTGAGTGCAGCTAAAGTAAGCGCCTTCCAGGATTTGGCAAACTCAGCGTGGCGCAGCTTAGTGGTTACACAAGTAATCCCCCGACACGGGCCGCGCGCGGCCCGTGCTCGGAAGCGATAGACGGAATACGCTTTTTTCGCCGACCGAAGGGAGGAGTGTACCAGAGGAATTGGTCTGAACGCTTGTGGGTGAGAAGCGGCTGACCCGCCTGGGCTACCCGCTGCACGTCGCGCTGTACGAGTTGAAACTCTAGCTACCTTGCTACAAACCCCCGCAGCCCACCGGGGCCGAGGGATTTTCGGTCATGTGCCACTCCCTCGAGTGCAACTGACCCGCTTTGTAGTAGATGTGGCGGGGACTCTGGTCTTCGGGATCGCCCAGTGAAGCCAGCGCAACCTGCAAAGCCATGCACTGCTCGGCATTGGCCCCTACAGTGTAAAGCTGCCCCTTTTGGGGCATCTCGGCCAGGGTGAAGCCATCACTCAAAGATACCCATTGATGTAGCTTGACCTGTACTGTACAGCCATTGGCTCCCAGCGCCTTCACGTTCATGACCTGTCCGGTGGCAGTATAGGTGCGGTAGGGGCTTTGGGAGTCGGTGCGCCGAGGCTGAGGGGTGCCACTACTTCGCACCCACAGGCTGCCACCAACCACTAAGGCCGCAAGGGCGGTAACCCCCCCCACGATCCACCAAGGTCTCAGCCAAGCCATCTCTCTACCATTAGGCCCAATTGGGTTGGGGCTGGGTATGAGGGTTGGCTAAAGGGAGGCTTAAGTAACGGAGGAGTAAGCAAGAGGAAAAGGAGAGGGGGAGCAAAAGACTGTCACCCGAGGTCTTTGGTTCATGGCTCCCAGCGCAGAGGGTGTATGCTATTTCTCCTCTCTCCCTCTCAGTACGAAGGCTGGTACTCACCCCATTCCTCACGCAGAACGCCGCAAATCTCGCCCAGGGTGGCCTGGCGGCGGAATGCATCCAGAATATAGGGCATCAGATTCTGCTGGCCTCTAGCAGCTTGGCGCAGGGCTTCCAGCGCATTGCCTGTCGCCTGCCCGTCGCGTTTGGCCCGGAAGGCTTGAATTTGGGCCTTGCGGCGGTTGCCCAGTTCGTCGCCAATCTTTTGCACCGGGGTGTGTTCATTGAGGGGGGAGTCGGGGTTATTGAACTGGTTGATACCCACAATTACCCGCTTGCCGTTCTCGACCTGACGCTGGAACTCCCAGGCTGATTCTTCAATTTCCTGCTGGAAGAAGCCAGCCTCTACTGCCGCAACGGCTCCTCCCAACTTGGCAATTTGCTCGAGGTAGTCCTGCGCCTGAGCCTCGAGCTGGTCGGTCAGGTGCTCCACGTAAAAACTACCCCCCAGAGGGTCTACCGCATGGGTCACACCTGCCTCATAGGCCAAAATTTGCTGGGTACGCAGGGCCAGCAAGGCACTTTTTTGGGTGGGGAGGCCCAGCGCTTCATCGTAGGCGTTGGTGTGCAGGCTTTGGGTTCCGCCCAACACCGCTGCCAAGGCCTGGTAGGCCGTGCGTACCACGTTGTTGAGAGGTTCCTGGGCTGTCAGGGTGGAGCCCCCGGTCTGGGTGTGGAAGCGCAGCATCCAGCTCTTGGGATCGCGGGCGTTAAACTCGTGGCGCATGATATGAGCCCACATGCGCCGGGCCGCCCGGAACTTGGCAGCTTCCTCCAAAATGTCGTTGTGGGAGGCAAAGAAGAAGGAGAGCCTGGGCGCAAAAGCATCCACATCCAATCCGGCTTCTATGGCCGAGCGTACATATGCCATGCCATTGGCCAGGGTGAAAGCGATTTCCTGCGCTGCTGTCGAGCCTGCTTCGCGGATGTGATAACCCGAGATACTAATGGTGTTCCACCTGGGTACCTTTTCCCCACAAAAGGCAAAAACATCGGTAATCAGCCGCATAGAAGGGCTGGGCGGGAAAATATAGGTACCACGGGCGATGTATTCCTTCAGGATGTCGTTTTGGATGGTACCGCCTACCTTGTCCCAGGTCACGCCTTGTTCCTCGGCTACCAATAAATAGAGTGATAGCAGCATGTTGGCCGGGGCATTGATGGTCATACTGGTGGTGACCTGATCCAGGGGAATATTGTCCAACAGGGTTCGCATGTCCTCGATGGAAGCAATCGAAACCCCTACTTTACCCACTTCACCCACGCTCAAGGGGTGGTCGGGATCCATCCCAAGTTGGGTGGGCAGGTCGAAAGCCACCGAAAGCCCGGTCTGGCCTTGCGAAAGCAGGTAGCGGTAACGGGCGTTGGATTCTTCGGCGCTGCTAAAGCCTGCGTACTGCCGCATCGTCCAGGGGCGATCGGTATACATCTTGGGGTAGACCCCACGGGTGAAGGGATACTGCCCAGGGCGACCCAGACGATCCTTGTATCCCTCGGGCAGCGACTCGAACAGATGTTCAACAGTGGCGTGCATGAGCCCTCCTCGTCCTAATTTCGCATCCAAAAAACCAAATGGGCTAAAAACCAACGCCGGGTCTTGGGTAATAGCGCCATACGCTGAGGTAGATCCCCAAAGCCGGATGGTTTAGAAGACCACGTACAGCACCACCAATACCAGTACCGCTGCCCCAATAATCAAAAACAACGGGGGTAGCAGAATGGAGTAGGCTGCGATCACCAGCGCAATAAAGTCTTTCCAGTCTGGTTTGAGGTCGCCTTGACCTGATTCCTGGTTCTTGGGGTCGTACATATACTGATTGTAACGCTTGGGTTTGCCTCATCTAGCCCTTACTATTCAATCCGCTTCAGGCGGTGAGTAGAGAGTTTTGTACCTGTGTGAGATGGTGGGCATACAGGTGGCGGTTTTATGCTTTAGAGATGGCGAACGCCTAGCCATGGTGCATAAACGGTAGGAGAGTGGCAGCCGGTAGATTGTTTGGATGGCGGGGTTTGGACTAGATTGCCGCAATCCAGCAGTCTTAACTAAGGTCGAACCTTAGCCTGACACACTGGCCTCCTTGCCCGTATACTAGTCCCAGCTTTTAGAAGCCCAAGCCAGCTTGGCTTGAAACCCCTGGAGGATTGAGCGTGAATGCCCGTGCAATTGTGGTGACTTCGGGAAAAGGTGGCGTAGGGAAGACCACCACTACAGCCAATGTGGGAGCAGCATTAGCCAGGTTGGGCGAGAAAGTAACCGTAGTGGATGTGGATGTGGGACTACGTAACCTGGATGTGGTCATGGGGCTGGAAGGCCGGGTGGTCTACGACCTGATTGATGTGATCGAGGGTAAATGCAAGCTGCGCCAGGCCCTCATTCGCGACAAGCGCATCGAAGGGCTGGCTCTGCTGGCAGCCTCGCAAACCAAAGACAAGGAATCGCTCGATCCCGAAAAGTTCCGCCATATCGTGAAGGCCTTGTTGGAAGAAGAGGGCTTTGACCGGGTTTTGATAGACTCACCCGCTGGCATCGAGAAGGGTTTCCAGACTGCAGCCACCCCCGCCGAGGGTGCTTTGGTGGTGGTGAACCCAGAGGTCTCGAGCGTTCGGGATGCCGACCGGATCATCGGGATGCTGGAAGCCCGCGAAATCCGCGAAAACTTTTTGGTCATCAACCGCTTGCGCCCCAAGATGGTGCAGCGCGGCGATATGCTCTCGGTAGAGGATGTGGTGGAAATCCTGGGAATCAAGCCCATCGGCATTGTGCCCGAAGATGAGGGGGTGCTGGTTTCCTCTAACCAGGGTGAGCCATTGGTATTCAAGAATGGCTCTGGGGCGGGCAAGGCCTTTGTCGAGATTGCCCAGCGGGTGCGCGGGGAGGACGTACCCTTTGCTCCACTGGGCGATGCACCGGGATTCCTGGGCACACTGCGCAGGCTCTTTGGGGGTAGATAATGTGGCCTTGGCAGCGCAAAAGCAAGGACACCCTGAAAGACCGCCTCAAGGTGGTGCTGGCCTACGACCGGGCCCACCTGAGCCCTGGCATGGTGGAGCAACTTAAGCAAGACCTGATGGCGGTGTTGAAGCGCTACTTCCCCGACGAGGAGAATCTCTCCATTCATGTGGAAACCATTGATGACAAGATGAAGCTCCAAGCCGATGTGCCCATTCCGAAGTGATGGAACCTAGGTTTATGGCTGTTTATCGCGGTTTTCGCTATTTTTGCTGCTAACCCGGCGGCAAAAATAAGCCTGGAACAGCACTTCTCCTTATGGGGATTGCGGAGTTCTTTCTGAAAACCGCGATGGGAACGCGTTTAGCGTCCCTCACGCGCAGAGTTGGTAGTAATGGCAATGGAGAACCGGTTCCTGGTGCCCTACAAGTTATCCTTTATTCTCCCCTGCCCATAACTTTCGTACTCAATCCCTACCCCTTGGGTCGAACACATCCCGCAAGGCATCGCCCAGCAAATTGAAGGCCAGCACGGTGAGCAGGATACCAATGGCCGGTGCAGTGGGCGCCCAGATAGCCTCCGCAATGTAACTGCGGGTTTCGGAGACCATCGCCCCCCACTCGGGGGTAGGCGGCTGGGCTCCAAAGCCAATAAACGACAATCCAGCAGCCGTCAGGATGGCTCCGCCCACATCAAAACTAGCTTGTACAAAAATCGGTGTGAGGGTGTTGGGCAACAGGTGGCGTAGCGAGTCCAGAAAAGCCGCCCAATCCCTGGCCAGCAAAGAATCTATCCCAACCATACCGGTAACTCTGGGAGGAGGAAAGGCAAACCCATCCAACCGCCCCTGCACGGGCAGAAGATCCAGTTGTCGGGCAAACACAAACTGCAGCAACACTGCTAAAAAAAACACCGGGGTGGCTCCGCCAATTAGAGCCAGGATTCGCACCGTTACATCCGAGGCCTTGTTTTGCCGAAGAGCGGCCAGAATACCAGCGGGTACCCCCAAAAGCAGCGTCACTAGAAAGGCCGCAACTGAAAGCTCGAGGGTGGCTGGAAAAAATTCCTTCAAGTCCTCGACTACGGCACGCTGGGTGCGCAGCGAATTGCCCAGATCACCCGTAATCAAGCGCCCCATATAGATGAGGTACTGCTGCCAGATGGGTTTGTCCAAACCGTAGCGTTCGCGGAACTCCTGAATTTGTTCTTCGCGGGCATTGTCGCCCAAAGCCGCAATGGCCGGATCAATCGGCACCACATTGGCTATAAAGAACGTAGCAAACGTGACCCCCCAGGCCACAAAAACCACGAAAAACAAGCGACGGATAAAGTAAGAAAACATAAAAGCTACTTGAGTGGATAGCTGATAGCCAGGGCATTGTTAGGCTCCTTCGACATTGGCTCACCCCCTACTCGAAGCAAGCTGCGCGTGCAGGATTTAAGCTGCGCCATAATAAGTTTGTCAAACCCAGTAGATCCATCTTTTATGTTGCATCTTCCAGGGCGCAGTACCCCGATGCAGGCCTGGCTGGTAACAGTGACAAACATACCGTGGAGACACTTGGTTCTCGAGCTGGCTACCAACCAAACCCGATAGAGCACTCTACAGGCCATGAGCTATCAGCTCTTTGACAATCTGCGGTCAGCAGTTACGGCAGCTTACTAATGTTCTCAAGGCGCACCTGGCTTTGGGCATTGCGCACATAGCCTTCCACTTTAGCCGACAAACCCAGCGGAACCGCCGGTTGATAGAGGATGGCATAGGGGCCATTCTTCAGCACGTAGTCGGTCAATAGGCGATAGAGCGCGGTACGCTTGGCTGGATCGGTTTCCAACGAAGCCTGGTTGGCCAGCTTTGCCGAAGTGGCATCATTCCAGACATTGCGCCAAGCCAGGCTGCGGGCCTCGAAGTTGGCCCAGGGGGTGGCGTTGCCGTCGGGGTCGGGGAAGTCGGGGCTCCAGCCCACCAAGACCATCTGGTGGTTCTGGGCGCGGTAGGTGCGCAACACCTCTGCATTGGCAATGGCTTTTACGTTGGCCTTTAAGCCGCTCTTGGCAAGGTCGGATTGAATCTTGGCAGCGATGTCCGCACAGGGGATGCCCCCGCCGCAAATACCCGTGCTGATCAGTAGTTCAAACTCGAGGCCATTGGGAGAACCCGCTTGGGCCAAAAGGCGGCGGGCTCGAGCCGGATCGAAGGTGTAGGGGGTGCGGGGGTCGTAGCCCAACAGCCCTTTGGGAATGAGCGTCTGGATCTTGGTGCCGTTGCCCTGTACCAGCCCGCTCACCAGCTCGTCCTGGTTGATGCTGTAGCGAACCGCGTCGCGCACCAGGTTGTTGGCGAAGGGGCTACCCTCCTTGACGTTCATGCCCAGGTAGTTGAGGCGCAGACTGTCGGCTCGAAGGGTCTTGAAGCGGGGGTTATTGGTAAGTGCCCGCAAAGCCTCAGGGGTCAGCCCTTCGGCAATATCAATCTCCCCCGATTCCAGGGCCGTGCGCAGCACTGCAGGCTCCTTGATCTCGCGCAGAATAACCCTCTGCAACTTGGGCTTGAGGCGGGCGTTGGGGTTGGCCTCCAACAGCACCTGCGAACCCCGATCCCAGCGCACCAGGCGGAAGGGGCCCGAGCCAGCGGAGTTGTTGGTGAGCCATTCCTTACCAAAGTCGTTGCCTTTGGCGTTTTTCTGCACCGTGTCGGAGTCCACGATGCCACCAATGTTGAAGGTCAGGATCGAGAGGAAGGAACCCGGCGAGGCTGTTTTGGGAATGCTCACCACCACCGTATAGCTGTCCACGGCTTTGCTGGCCCCCGGCTTGAGCTGGGCAATTCCGGTGAACAAGAACGAACCCGGCCCTTTGAGGGCCAATGCGCGCTCAAAGGTATAGACCACATCCTTGGCCGTCACCTCGTTGCCGCTGGAAAACTTGCTACCCCGGCGCAGACGGAAGGTAATTTCCCAAGAATCCCGGCCCCGATCTACCTTCCAGCTTTCGGCCAATCCTGGCTTGAGCGTGGAGAGGTCGGCCCCCTCATACTTGACCAACGTTTCATAGAGGTTGTCCGTGACCAGACCACCGGAAAACTCATAGGACACCTGCGGATCCATGGTGATCAGGTCGAACCAGTCCCCGCCATAAATCAGGGTCTGGGTGCGGTCTTGGGCCAGGACACCGCCCAGGCTGAGGGCCGCGATAATTGCAACTTTCAAAACTTGCAGTGATACAAAACCGCGCAAAAGTGGCAACATCCTGTAAAAAACCCTGTCATTCCGAGGCGCAGTTTGCCGAGGAATCTGATAGGGTGCGGTCAAGGAAATCGCCTGTGTCCGTGCGGTATCAGATTCCTCCTTCGTCGGAATGACCGGTGTTAAGGGATTGGAGTTCGAGGGTTTATGCATGGGATGCTTAGGAGAACTGCCTTAAAAAGCTTCATGAAACCTCCTTTCGATATGTCGCAAACAATACCGACAAACACACTGTTGGTCAAGATACAGAGATGACACAAGGCGATAAACTTGGTCTGATGCCCTGGGATGTCTTGAAAACCTTCGCCTGGCTGGGTTTGACCGCTTTTGGAGGCCCAGCAGCCCATTTTGCGATTTTTCAGCGGCTGCTGGTCGGGGAAGGAAAATGGGTGAGCAAAGAGCAATACTTGAAGATGCTGGCCGCCGTCAACCTGATTCCTGGCCCCAACTCCACCGAAACGGCGATGTTGCTGGGTCATGCCAGGGGTGGACAGTGGGGTTTGCTGTTGGCTGGTTTTGGTTTTATTGTGCCAGCAGCCCTGGTGACGCTGGCCTTGGTAGCACTGTATCGCGAGATCGCCTCACTTCCACTCATACAGGGTGCTTTCCTGGGACTCAAGCTGGCGGTGGTAGCCCTGATTGCCCAGGCCTTATGGGATCTACTCCCCCATCCCCGAAAACAGCCCCTAACCTGGATCTTGGCCCTGGCCGGACTCGTTATGGCTGGGCTGGGTTTAGTGGAATGGGCTGTGGTGTTGCTGGTGGGCTTACTGCTGGTGCTGGGCAGAAGCACAAAGATGCTGAGCGTGGAACCCATCAGCCTGTTCTGGTTTTTTTTGCTGGTGGGTTCGACCTTGTTCGGCTCGGGCTACGTGTTGATTGGGCTGATGCAGGAAATGGCAACTCGAGGCTGGCTAAGTCCAGGCGATCTCCTGAATGCCCTGGCCCTGGGTCAGATCACGCCTGGCCCATTGCTAACCACGGCTACTGCGGCTGGCTACCTGGCGGCAGGTATTCCAGGAGCAGTACTCTCAACCGTTGGCATTTTTCTGCCCTCGTTTATATTTACCTTCCTGGTAGCTGGCCTTCTGCACCGCTTGCAAGGGCATCCTCTGGCCGAAGCCTTTCTGAAGGGTGCTTCTGGGGCGGCTCTGGGACTGATTGCCTGGGCGTTGTGGCTACTGGGGCGCGAAACCCTGGTGGGCTGGGGGGAGTTACTGGTTGCGCTGCTGGCCTTGGTACTACTACGCAAATTTCCCCCCTTACCCCTGTTAGGGCTGTTTGGCCTGGGAGGCGCAATTTGGGGGTCTGGATAGGCTGAATTCCCTTGGGTCTGATTGGGCGGTTGCTGTGATACGGAATTAGCCTGAACACTCTTGTCTGCAGACCATTGCCCGCCCGCTGGTTGATGAAAACCGCCCCGAAGAGCTGGCGCAAACCACTCTCGGCAGCATCAAGGTTATGCCAAACTCAAAACTTGCAGTGATACAAAACCGCGCAAAAGTGGCAACATCCTGTAAAAAACCCTGTCATTCCGAGGCGCAGTTTGCCGAGGAATCTGATAGGGTGCGGTCAAGGAAATCGCCTGTGTCCGTGCGGTATCAGATTCCTCCTTCGTCGGAATGACCGGTGTTAAGGGACTGGAGTTCGAGGATTTATGCATGGGATTCTTAGTGCTCTGGTAACTTAATTTCTGAGATGGATTTAGCCCCTCTAATGTCC
>JBBIUP010000013.1:0-34634 GCA_037440185.1 Meiothermus sp.
ACCAGGCACTCAAGGCTGCCGGTAAGGAGAAAAACGTCATTATCGTCTCGGTGGACGGCGGGTGTGAGGGTGTACGCAATGTCGAGCGAGGCGTCATTGCAGCGACCTCACAACAGTACCCCTTGAAGATGGCCGCGCTGGGCGTGGCAGTCGGCGTCAAATACGCCAAAACCGGCCAGAAGGCCCGCGGCTATGTGGACACCGGCGTAACCCTGATCGCCAAGAACCCCGTGCCGGGCGTCGGTAGCAAAGACGTCAAGTTCGGCCTGGCCAACTGCTGGGGCCAGTAAGCCGGGTTGGGGAGGGGGCAGCAGCCTCCTCCCCAGTTTTCTCAAACCGAGTTTGCCATGAGCAAATAGTTGCTGCAGCACAGCCATTGGCTCAGGCCCTTGGTACAATATCGGAAAATCAATCAAGTCAAAGCGAGGGGAGCATGTCGGAGCAGTCTGGTACCACCCAAAAGCCCCGCAGCCTTCTGGACAGGCTGCCCAGCCTCACCATTATGGGGCCGCTGGTAGCGCTTTTGCTGGCGGTGGTGTTTTTTAGCTTGCAGTCGGAGCGCTTCTTAACCGGTCAGAACTTTTCCCTGATCTTGCAGCAAATTTCGGTGGTCGCCGTACTGGCCATCGGCCAGACCCTGATCATCCTCACCGCGGGCATCGACCTTTCGGTGGGGTTTGTGATGGCCTTGGGCACCATGGTCATGGCCAAGTTTGCCGTTGAGCTGGGCATGCCCCCCCTGGTGGCCATCCTGTGCGGTATGGCCGTTACCACTGCTTTTGGCTTTTTAAACGGCTTTTTGATTACCCGTTTCAAACTGCCCCCTTTCATCGTAACCCTGGGCACCATGAACATTGCCTTCGCCCTGACCCAGATCTACTCCAGGGCCCAGACCGTAAGTAGCCTGCCGGAGGCCCATCTTTTCTGGGGCAACACCTTTAGCCTGGGCGATGCGGTCTTTACCTACGGCATTGTGTTGATGGTCGTGTTGTATTTACTGGTCTGGTTTTTCCTGAGCGAGACGGCCCCTGGCCGCCATCTATACGCGGTTGGTAACAACCCCGAGGCGGCCCGCCTGATGGGGATTCCCACCCAGCGGGTGCTGCTCCTTACCTATACGGTGGCCGGTTTCTTCTATGGCATTGCCGGATGGTTGCTGATCTCTCGCACCAGCGTCGCCGACCCCAACGCCGGACAGACCGAGAACCTCGAGACCATCACCGCAGTGGTGCTGGGCGGCACCAGCCTGTTCGGTGGGCGGGGCGTAATTCTGGGCACGCTCCTGGGGGCCATCATCGTGGGGGTTTTCCGCAACGGCCTGACCCTGACCGGGGTCTCCTCGGTTTACCAGGTTTTGATTACCGGCATCCTGGTCATCCTGGCCGTGACCGCCGATCAGCTCTCCAAACGCAGGAGTTAGGGTTATGGAACCGAGTGCCAATTCAACCCCTTTTCAGCCAGCACCTGACCTCGATCCCGGCCAGACCACTACCCAGCCCCGCCTCGTCCTGGAGGCCCGTGGCCTGGTTAAGCACTACGGCCACGTGACCGCCCTGGACGGCACCGACTTCGAGTTGCGCGAAGGCGAGATCCAGGCCGTAATCGGCGATAATGGGGCGGGCAAATCTACTCTGATCAAAGCCCTTTCTGGGGCCATCATCCCCGATTCGGGTGAGATTTACCTGGACAGCCAGCGGGTGCATTTCCGCAGCCCCATTGACGCCCGCAAGAATGGCATCGAGACCGTCTATCAGGATCTGGCCGTAGCCCCGGCCATGACCATCGCCGAGAACCTCTTTCTGGGCCGGGAGATTCTACGCCCCGGCTGGTTTGCTCGGCTAATTCGCTGGATTGATAAGAAGAAGATGCTCGAGGAAGCCATCGCCGATATGAAGGATCTAAAAATCGGCATTCACTCCATGACCCAGGCCGTAGAAACCCTCTCCGGCGGACAGCGCCAAGGGGTTGCGGTGGCCCGCAGCGCAGCTTTTGCCCGGCACGTGGTGATCATGGACGAGCCTACCGCAGCCCTGGGGGTGAAAGAGGGCAACATGGTGCTCGAGCTTATCCGCAGGGTGCGCGATAGCGGCCTGCCGGTGATCATCATCAGCCACAACATGCCCCACGTCTTCGAAATTGCCGACCGCATCCACATCCAACGGCTGGGCAAGCGGGCAGCCGTGGTCAATCCCAAAACCATCAGCATGTCCGACACCGTAGCAGTCATGACCGGAGCCAAAAGCGCTGCCGAGCTGAGCCCCGAGGCACTGGCTTTGTAGCCACTCTGAAAGAGTTCAGCATGCTGCTGAGCCTCGACCTCGGTACCGGATCGCTCAAAGCGCTTTTGCTGGACTCCGGCGGACAGGTGCGCGGTGAGGCCAGCCGCCCCTATCCGGTAGAGGCCCCCTTCCCTGGCTGGGCCGAGTCCAACCCCGAGGACTGGTGGCAGGCGGCAGCCGAGGCCGCTCGGGCTGCCGTCGGGCCGCTGGCAAAACAGGTAGTGGCCATAGGCCTTTCCGGCCAGATGCACGGAGTGGTGCTTTCGGATACCGAGGGGCGACCGCTTCGCCCGGCCATCCTCTGGGCCGACGGCCGCTCTGCCGAGGAGCTAAAAAACCTTCAAGCCCTGCCCAAATCGCTCCAGCTCAGGCTGGCCAACCCGCTGGTGGTGGGCATGGCGGCCCCCAGTCTGCTCTGGCTAAGGAAGCACGAACCCCAGGTCTACATCAAAGCCCGCTGGGCCCTGCAACCCAAGGACTGGCTGCGCTTGCGTCTTACCGGCCAGGCTGCAAGCGAACCCTCCGATGCCTCCGGCACCCTCCTTTACGACCTTGTGGCCGATACCTGGGCCTGGGAGGTACTCGAGCAGATGGGGTTGCGCAGCGAACTGCTGCCCCCTTTAAGCCCCTCTCACGCGGTTGCCGGACACCTCACCGCCTCCGCAGCCCGGTGGCTGGGCCTGCCGGAGGGCCTGCCGGTGGCTGCTGGAGCTGCCGACACCGCCGCTGCGCTGCTGGGCAGCGGGCTCAAGGCGGGCGAAGTGCAGCTTACCATTGGCTCCGGTGCGCAAATTGCCGTTTTGCTGGAGCAGCCTCAGCTAGACCCCACGCTTCGCACCCACCTCTACCGGGCTGCCCTGCCCCAGCAGTGGTATGCCCTGGCTGCCATGCAGAACGCCGGACTGGCGCTGGAATGGGTGTGCAACATGCTGAACCTGAGCTGGGCGGAAGCCTACCGGGAGGCCCAAAAAGTGCCCGCTGGCTGCGAGGGGCTTGGTTTTCTTCCCTACCTTACCGGCGAGCGCACCCCCCACCTGGCCCCCCGGGCTAGAGGGGTTTGGGCCGGGCTGGGACTGGGTCATCGGCGCGGCCATCTGATGCGCGCGGCCCTAGAGGGGCTGGCCTACAGCATCCGCGAGGGCCTCGAGGCCCTGGGTGCGGTTATCCCGTCCCAGGCCCCGCTGCGTTTGTCGGGCGGCGGCAGCAAAGAACCCTTCTGGCAGCAGATGTTGGCCGATGTGCTGGGGCGCCCCCTGATAAGCACCTCCACCCCTTCCGCCTCGGCCAGGGGGGCCGCCCTGCTGGCCGGCATGGCGGCAGGAATACCCGTCGAGATCGCAAGAAGCCAAACCTTCATCGCCGAGCCACAAAACCCCATCTACGAGGAGGGTTATCAGCGGTTTAGGAAGCTGTATGGCGCGCTCTCGAGCTGGTTTTGATACCAGGTTTGCGTTTAGGTGACCCAAAAAGCAACGAAAGAGACCCTCGGACGCGCCCTGGGCAAAGTCGCTCAGAGACTGTCTTAAATATGTCTCAGACGATATGAATTGGGCATCAGTGATAGAAAAAGCCGTTGTGCAAGCAACTGGTCGAAGAGGCAAATCAGTACATTCGGGCTATTGAAGACCCAAATCCCCTGACTTGTCCCCGATTCTGGGCGATGGCAACAGGGATAGTCCTCGACTCGACGTTTGAGAAACCCCGATCTGCGCAACGATATTCCGATATATCGCTAGAGAAATGGCATCCTAGACGGTTTTAAGACAGTCTCTAAGCTCGATTTTCCCGTTTAACCCCAGGGCTGGGTTTCTCAAAAAAACCACATAGCGTAACCCCTCCTACATAGTCCAGCACGATTCTACCCGAGTATAGGAACATCGTTCTTGCGTTGAGAAAAGAGGGTCGCATGAACCGCAGAAGATTTTTGCAGGTTTCCGCAGTGTGGGCCGGAAGCGTGTGGTTGGGACGGGGCTATACCCAGGCAAGCAATCCCAGCGAGGGCTTGCGCCGTGCAGCAGGGGCGTTTCTTGAAACCCTGGGGCCACGCCGCTCGGTAGCCAATCTGGCCCTGGGTTCGCAGCAGCGACTGGACTGGCACTGGTTTCCCACCTGGAACCGCGAGGGCTTAATGCTGGGGGACATGAACGCTACCCAGCGGCAGGCGGCACTGGCCTTGCTGCGCTCGAGCGTGAGCGAAGCGGGCTACACCAAGGCCCTGGAAATCATGGCCTTGCAGCGCGACCTGGGGCGCAGCCCCGACAACTACCACTTCACCATCTACGGCGACCCCAGCGCGCCCAACTGGGGTTGGGCGGTGGAAGGGCACCACCTTTCACTCAACTACACCATCGCAGGAAATCGCATCGCCGCCGCGCCGTTGTTTCTGGGGGCCAGCCCCATCTACGCAGGCAATGTCCGCCGCACCACCATGCGCCGCGAGGAAGAAGCCGCCCGCGAACTGGTGCGCTCACTGGACGCGCAGGGCCGCAGTCGGCTGATTTTCTCCGCCAGCACCCCTGGCGATACCGTCACCCGCAATGCCATCCAGGTGCGTCCATTGGAGGCTGTGGGCATAGCACTGGGCAGCCTGGGTTCAGGCCCACAAACCCTGGCTTTGGAAGCTATACGTGAATACCTGAACATGATGCCCCCAGCCGTGGCGGCGGCCCGCCTCGAGCAGGTGCAGCGTGAACTGCCGCAGGCCCGCTTTGGCTGGGCTGGGGCGCTCGAGCCGCGTACCCGTCACTACTACCGCATTCAGGGCAGTGGCTTTCTGCTCGAGCACGACAATTCCCGCGACGGTGGCACCCACATCCACAGCGTCTGGCGCGACTTCGAAAACGACTTTGGCGCAGCCTGGCTTTGAAGGAGGAACCATGCGAAAAATCTGGTTTGCAGGACTGTTGTTGGGTCTGGCCCTGGCCCATCACGGCTGGAGCAGCTACGATGCCAGCCGCGAGTTTCAGACCACCGGCACCGTCACCGAAATCACCTTCGAGTTCCCCCATGCCACCATCTGGATTGAGGTTCCCCCCACCGGCCTGATGATGCAGCGCAAGTGGTACGTGGTGCTGGCCCCGCCCTCGAGGATGGAGGCCAGGGGACTGCCCAGTGGCAGCCTCAAGGTGGGGGCGCGGGTCACGGTGGTGGGCTATCCACACCGCACTGAACGCGAGGAAATGCGGGCCGAACGCATCATTGTGGATGGCAAAACCGTCGAACTACGCTGATGCAAGAAACCTGGACGGCCTGGCTGGGCTGGCTGCACGCCACCCCGCTTGCGCTGTCGATGCGCCAGTCGGAGTGGCTGTACCCTACGGTAGAAATCTTGCATATCCTGGGATTCTGTGCGCTGGTGGGGGCGGCTGCCCTGTTCGATCTGCGGCTGTTGGGGGCCTCCAGGCAAATTCCCGTGCAGCAGATGGCCGCTCACCTGCTCCCGGTAGCCTGGGTGGGCTTTGCGCTGGCAGCTCCCAGTGGTTTTTTGTTGCTCCTGCCCGATGCCCAGAGCATTGGGGTGAGTCCGATATTTCTGAGCAAGATGGCTCTGATTGGCGTGGCAGGGCTCAACGCCTGGGTCTTCCACACCCGTGTCGGGCGCGGCGTGCAGCGGTGGAACCAGGGCGCGAACCCACCCATTGCCGCCAAGCTGGCCGCCCTGATCTCGCTAGGGGTCTGGATAGCGGTGATTAGCCTTGGGCGGCTAATCGCCTATCTGGGCTAGGTTTACGGCTATCTACATAACACTAGTTCAGAGTGGTCGGACAAACTGAAAAGACTGTTCCAGAAGCTTTAAACTCGACAACTAGCCTAACAGCACCCTGAAGCCCACCCCTACGACGTAGGGGTGGGCTGGTGCAAACACTTGGGCGGGGTCTGTTCCGTGCTGACCCGCGTATACCACCCTTTGAATGGACGACCTCGAGCGCTAAAGCGGAACACACCCACCCTCCCTACCGTGTAGGGAGGGCTTAAGGGCAACTTGGCTCAACCACATAGCGTTTTTACCCCTTTTCTATCTCTGAATTGAGGTTAGAAAACCGTCCCAGGTATCCCCTCCGCCATCTCCAGGTAGAGGCGTACCCCACTACCGGGGTTACAACAACCCTTCAGTTTTGGATCGGCAAGGCCCGAATCTGGGTGGGATGCTGGCTTCCGCCAGCTTGCTCCTCGGTGATGTGCACAACTTCGTAGCCCGAGGGCATACGGAACACCTTGAACCCACCTCGGAAGGTGTCCAGCCCTATATGCTGCTCACCTTGCACACCCCAAAGCTGATACGTCTTTCCGGGGGGTGGGGGGGGCAGGTTAACCCAGATCAGAGCTAAACCATCTTTGCGCAAAATACAACGCCCCACCGCTTGATCTTTTTCGTTCACCAACGTTACAAACTGGCTGTGCGGATCGGTGAAGGCTTCCACCCACGGATAGGCCAGCATCCCACACCAACCCAAAAAACCAATCACCGCAACCGCCGCTGCCGAGGCCACCCAGCGCCGCCAGACGGCTGGCTGTGGGGGGTTCTTGGGAAACAGGCGAGGCTCCATGGGAGATTTATCGGAGTCGTCTGAACGCGCCCTGGCTAGCACCCTGGCTTTGAGTTCGGGGGATGGTGGCTTTGCAACCAGTTGGCTCAGATCGGCAGCGGTCTCCTGCAAGACCCTCAACTCGGCCCACAGCTCAGGGTAGCGCTCCAGTCCCTCCTCCACCTGCTTGCGCTCGTCCTCGGGCAAGGCATGGAGGGCATATAGTGGCAGCCATTCGCGCAGTTCTTCAAGCCTCACGCAGCACCTCCCGCAGCTTCATCATGGCCTTGGACAGTTTAGCCTTGAGCGTCCCCAGCGGCATTCCCAGGAGTTGGGCGGCTTCGGGGTAGGTGTAGCCCTGGTAGTGCAGGGCCTGGATGATGGCTCGCTCATCGGGGTTGAGGATCTTGAGTGCGCGTTGCAAGCGCACCCGGTTGAGGGCGTTCTCCTCGCCCAACTCCTCACCCGGCACATCGAAGGCCTCCTCCGGGCCGTCCTCGTTTTGGAAGGGCTCGAGGGCCTTGGGGCGGCTGGCCTCCGAGCGCACCTTGTCCACGCAGTAGTGGTGCCCCACCGCCAGTATCCAGCTTCGTGCGGTGGCTTTTTTGGGGTCGAACGAAGCCGCCTTGTTCCACAAGCGCAAAAAGATTTCCTGTACCGCATCTTCCTGGGCTTCTTTGCCAAAACCCATGCGGTAGGCCAACCCCAGCATGGCTGAGGCATAGCGGTCGTACAGGACGCTCAATGCACCTTCCTCTCCTCGAGCCACCAGGGCCAAGAGGGCTTCGTCGGGGAAACCTTCCAGGCTCATCCGGCACATCCTACTGTACGTAAGAGCGAAGCCAAAGAGATAAGGGGCCACAGCTCCCCTTGAGCCGTAACCCCCTGGCAGCTTCAGAGGCCAGGCAATGGCTTTTGGGTGGTTTGGTGAATCGTATCTCCCCTTGAGATACATCGTCCAATGCACCGCTCCGAAGTGGTTTCCTTAGTATGCATCTCCACCGGGCCATGCTTGGGTTATTTGACACAATCTGGTTCACTGCAGCCTTCAAAAAACCGAGGGCCGCAGCCCTCGGTGGATTTGTGGACAAATTAGCGATAGCTTTCCAGCAACTCGGCCAGCCGGTTGCGGTTAAGATGGTGTTGCTCGGCACTCTGCTTGAGCAGTTGCAAATCCAGGGTGTTGTTAAGACCTGCATCCATCAGGGGCTGTAGAAAACGACGATCGCCCACACAGGCACACACCACCTCGGCCAGTTCGCGGGTTTGCTGCAACACCCGGAGGGCGCGGGCATCTCCCATCGCGGCCATCTGGGCAACGCTCTCGGACAAGCTCATGGTCACGACAGTGTAGGCCCTCGAGGTAAAAAGTGAATTAACGCCCACGTAACGCCCCAAAGACGCGTTCTCGATCCAGCGTAAAATTGTCCTGTCCAATGGGATAAAATCCTGTTTGTGAATCCTTTGAACGATGCTGAAGTACGGATACTGGGCACGCTGATTGAGAAGCAATACGCCACCCCGGACTACTATCCCATGACCGAAAATGCCATACGGCTGGGGGCCAATCAGAAAAACAACCGCAACCCAGTCACCCACCTGAGTGACAAAGAGGTCAGCGAGGCCCTGGACTCCCTTCAGCGCAAGCGGCTGTGCGGCATGTTCCGCGAGCATAATGCCAGGGCTCCCAAGTACCGGCAGTTTCTGGATCGGGAGTTCAAGTTGGAAACCCCTTCTACCATCGTGATGGCCATCTTGATGCTGCGCGGCCCCCAAACCCTCGGTGAGCTACGGGCCAGAGCCGAAAGCATGAACCACAAGTTCGCTTCGCTCCAGGAAGCCGAGGCGGTGATGCAAACCCTGATCAGCCTGGCCCCCCATCCGCTGGCCACCCAGTTGGAGCGCCAGCCCGGCGAGCGCGAAGTACGTTATGCCCACCTCCTGGCCGGAACCCCCGCCCCCATTGCGCGGGTTGAAGAAAAAAGCGAATTGGAAAGCCGGGTGGAAGCCCTGGAAGCGGAGGTACGCAACTTGCGGGCGGTGGTGGAAGAGCTAAAGAAATCGCTGGGCGGGTAGGCAAAGCAGAACCGGGGCTCTGTAGCCCCGGTTGCGGACGTGGTGGGCGATGTAGGATTTGAACCTACGACCCCACGCGTGTGAAGCGTGTGCTCTCCCGCTGAGCTAATCGCCCTTGTGAGCTTGCCTATGCAAGCTTCAAAAGGGTAACACCGCCCTTTGGGTGGTGTCAAGCCAAACAAACGCCCTGCACTGGGTATGATTGGCGCTATGGAACAGGCTTTGCTCGTGAAAATCGGGGGTAGCCTTAGGGAAGCAGGCGAGTTGCTGGATGAAATAAGCACCTACCCTGGCCCCCTGGTGCTGGTACATGGGGGCGGCCCGCGCATTGCCGAGTGGCTGAATCGGATGGGTTTTGAGACCCATTTTCATCATGGGTTGCGGATTACACCAACCGAGCAGATGGAAGTCGTGGAGATGGTACTCACCACCCTGGGCAAGCAACTGGCCGAGGGTCTATCGCGGCGTGGACGGCCCGCAGTGGCTCTCACTGGACGCGATGCCCGGCTGCTGAAAGCCGACTTGTTAGACCCAAAGCTGGGCCGGGTGGGCGAGGTCACGAAGGTCAATACCACTGTCTTACAAAAGCTGATACAGGCCGGCCTGACCCCCCTCATTGCCCCCATCGGACTTGACGAGCATGGCCCCCTCAACATCAACGCCGACACCGCAGCCGGGGCTGTCGCCGGAGCCTTGCACCTTCCCGCCGTCTTCCTGACCGATGTGGTAGGGGTTCTGCACAATCCCCAAGACCCCCAAAGCCGCTTTGCTCAGCTCAGTCAGTCGCAGGTGCGGGCTTTGATCCAGGATGGAACCATTTCCGGCGGCATGATTCCCAAGGTCGAAGCAGCCTTGAACGCGCTGGACAAGGGTGCCCCCTGGGCCACCATTGCCAAAGGAACCCAGGGTATCTTGCAAGCCGTGCTGGCAGGCAGCGAAGGTACACGGGTCGTGGAATAGAGCGATATTCACGAACCAGCGGCCAGGTTCACCTCGGAAAAGAGAATCCACGCTGCGCCACACTTAACGCGATCCCCACAGAGGCCTCTATATCAGCACCCCACTGTACTTTTCTTCTTGACCAATTTTCGTTGACTGTCTCCAAGGCGGGGTGTCACAATCGCTCCTATGCGAGCGGTGTGGATGGAGTCCAGGGGTGAGGTCGAGGTTCTTCGGTACGGCGAAATTGCCGCCCCAGAAGTGGAGGCTGGCCAGGTGCGGGTGGCGGTGAAGGCAGTAGCCCTCAACCACCTCGATGTGTGGGTACGCAAGGGGGTCGCCAGCCCCAAGCTACCCCTTCCCCACATCCTGGGTTGCGATATTGCCGGGGTGGTGGAAGCGGTTGGAGCAGGGGTAGAGGGCGTGAAACCGGGGGACTCAGTCGTGCTCAACCCTGGGGTCTCCTGTGGCCGATGCGAGCGCTGCCTGGACGGTCAGGACAACCTCTGCCCGCAGTATCAAATCCTGGGAGAGCATCGCTGGGGGGGGTATGCAGAGCTTATAACCGTACCCGCAGCCAACGTCCTACCTAAGCCAACCAATGTGGGCTGGGCTGAGGCCGCCTCGCTACCGCTCACTTTCCTGACGGCCTGGCAGATGGTGGTGGACAAGCTTCAGGTCAGGCCCGGCGAGGATGTGCTGGTGATGGCCGCAGGGTCGGGGGTTTCGGTTGCGGCCATTCAGATTGCCAAGCTCTATGGGGCGCGGGTGATTGCCACCGCTAGCAGCGAAGAGAAACTGGCCAAAGCCAGAGCCCTGGGGGCGGACGAGACCGTCAACTACACCCACCCCGACTGGTTCAAAGAGGTACGTAGGCTCACTGGCGGCAAGGGGGCCGATGCAGTGGTGGATCACACCGGAGCGCTGTACTGGGAGGGGGTGATCAAGGCCACGGCCTGGGGTGGACGCATCAGTCTGGTAGGGGCCTCCTCGGGTTACGAGGCCCCCACCCCGCTTTCGCACATCTTTTACCGCCAGCTTTCCATTTTTGGCTCCACGATGGGCTCCAAAAGCCGCCTCTTCCCCATTTTGAAATGGATAGGTCAGGGAAAGTTAAAGCCTGTCGTGGGGGCAACTTTACCGCTAGCCCAGGCCGCCGAGGGACACCGGCTACTGGAAGAGCGCCAGGTATTTGGCAAGGTGGTTTTGGAGATTTAGAGGAGCATTGGGAGCTTAAAAAATTGGGTCAAGTTTGATTCGCAGTCTTGTACCCAGTTCGTATAACGCTGACCCGGATAAAGCACCTCCACTTCAAACCGGACATCTGCCGGTAATTGCGCTCTACAGACTCACAGACAGGCAGTCTGGTTTTTGTGGCTTTGTACGTAGATCAGCGCCACCCGTACTGCATGACGTGCGGCTTGCAGGGGTTTGTGCGGGTCGGGGTCGAGCAGATATACTTCGATACCTTGCAACAGCAAGGCTTTGAGAAGCTCTTCTTTTCCCCGCCAGTCCTGTACTGGTTGCACCTCGAGGCCTGGCAAATCGGGTAAAGTGCTTGGAAATTGCCGCGCAATGTCGCATGATGTAAAGAGCAGAGCTAGGGGTGGCCCTGTCTGAATGAGTAACGGTCGCTCGAGCGAACCGAGGTAGTAGATTGGGCCGTCTAGATGTACCATACCCATCTAGCGTAGCGGACAACCCCTCCGCAGAACAGGAAGTGAGACAGAAACAATGAAGACGGCTTTGTTTATTGACGGTTCCTACATGTATGACGCTGCCAAGCGTTTGGGGTGGAACATAGACCACCGAAAGGCGATTGGGGTTTTTTCGAGACCCGAAGACCTGTACAACGCCTTTTATTACGCACCCGTCACCGACAGCAATGACGAGCGTCAGCAGAAATTCCTGGATGCCCTGGTGTTTATGGGCTACACCGTGCGCAGCCGCGAAGCCCACGGCGACCCCCGGTTCGAGGCCATGATCGCTACGGATCTGCTCATAACAGCGCCCCGTTGGGAACGGGCTGTAGTGGCGAGTGGCTCTGGCGACCTGGCCCACACCTTGTCGGCCTTGCGGGCCCAGGGCAAGGAGATTCACCTGCTGGGTGTACCCGAACTGACCGACCTCGAGCTGCGCAACCAGAGCGACCGCTACCTGGATCTACGCGAGTTGCAATCCCAACTCGAGCGTACAGGAGGTGGACGGCGAGCCTATCCCACTGCAAGTGAGGACAGTTTTGGCTCTGAAGAGCAGCCCGGTACAGCGCGGCGGCTGATGGAAAACCTCGAGGACGAGTTGCAGTAGTTGCCTATGCCAGTCCGTACAAACCGCTGCTTTCAGGCCAGGGTTTGTAGTATTTTTACTGCAATTGGTGTGAGACAGCACCATCTCTCATACGGAATTAAACTCTGCGCGTGAGGGGCGCTAAACGCGCCCCCGTCGCGGTGCCCACCATCACGCTGCACGCCCTGCAGCGTAATGTACCCCGTACCTCCCAAACCGTGGTACGGGGTATTTGGAGCAAGCTCTTGTGGGCACCGCTCTCCCTTGCCGCGCCGCTTAGGTTCCGGCTGGGCTAGTGCTTTGCACCAGGATTGCGCAAGCGACTTGGCCTGGGGCGCGTCCGTAGGTCTCTTTTATTGCTTTTTGGGCCACTACGAAAGCACCTCCGGGGCTACATCCACTCCTTGATGGGAACGAGTTCGCCCCCTTCCACAGCTTTGCGCTTGGGCCGATAGGCATTGTCAAACCAGATTTCCAGCACGGCCCGGTCTAGATGCTGGGAGGATACAATGTTCTTGCGCACATAGAACCCCCCTTCGTCGGAGGTAGAGATTTCATTGCCCTTGGTAAGCCGCAATTCCACGATATCACCACTGCGTGTTGTGCGAACCCGTACCCGAAAGGCAGCATCGCCCTCGCGCTGGACATGCTCATCAGGTTTACGAAACAAGCCAAACATACCACTAGCTTATCGCACTGCTTTCCCGTCTTGGCCTTACCCAGCCTTCCCTGGCGATGTAACCTGCACCATGCGACCCTCCGTCAGGGCCAGCAGTTCATTGGGGGAAAGCCCAAACACTGCAAAAGGGGTTCCGGCGGCGGCATAGATGCGCTCGTACCGCAATAGATCGGGATCAATCAGGGTTTCCAGGTGCTGGGCGTGGCCCAGCGGTGGTACGCCCCCGATAGCGAAGCCGGTGACGGCGCGCACATAGTCGGCATCGGGCTTGGCGAGTTTCTCGCCCAGGCTTTCCTCCACCTTGTGGGCATCCACCCGGTTGGCCCCCGAGACCAGCAGCAAATAGGGTTGTCCGCTGGTGGCTCCCCGAAAAATCAGCGATTTGACAATCTGGCCTACCGTACAACCTACCGCGTCGGCGGCTTCCTGGGCAGTGCGGGTGGAAGCTGAAAGCTCGAGCACTTGCAGGTGGGCAAACCCTCTTTCGTTCAAGACATCCTGTACTTTTTGGGCACTAGGACTCAGCATCGAATTCTCCCAGGTATTGCGAAAAGCGCAGTAGATAGCCATCGGGGTCTTGCACCAGAAACTCCCGCTCACCAATTTGCTGGCTATCCACCCTGCGCCAGTGCTCCTTGATCGGGCTGTAAAGCGGATAGAGCCTATCCTCGAGGGCCCCGAGCAACGGGCCGATGTCAGCCACTTCGATCTGGATGTTGATACCGCGCCCAAACGGGCGCTCCAGCGGAGCCACATTCCAGCCTGTGGGGTGGAACTGCTCGAGCATGAGTTGTGCTCCCTCGAGGCTCAAAAAGGCGACCTTGTCTTCGGATCTTTCGTACTCGAGCCGGAAGCCCAGAGCTTGGTAGAAATTCAGGCTGGTACGCAGATCAGTCACGGTAAGCTCAGGAATCAGGGTGTTGAACCGCATAACCCATCTCAACCCCTGGACAGCTCGTTCAGGATTCCGCAGAGC
Source organism: Meiothermus sp. (assembly GCA_037440185.1). GTDB lineage: Bacteria > Deinococcota > Deinococci > Deinococcales > Thermaceae > Meiothermus. The sequence continues at coordinate 13,762 of JBBIUP010000013.1, forward strand.
AGGGCGATGCGGGCCGGAATCTGCGGGATGTATACGTTCTCGGTGAGCTGGTGGGCGGCCTCGCCAAACAAGCCCAGCCCGTCCAAGGTGGGTACGCCCAGGGCCGCGGTAAAGTTGCCATCCGAACCACCGCCCACCCGCCCAGGGCCCAGCTGCAATCCTATTTCCGCGCCCATGCGCTGGGCCATCTCGAAGAGTTTTGTGGAGGCCGGGGTGGGTTCCATGGGGGGGCGGTTCAGGCCGCCCTCCACCGAGAGGGTGGCTCCTTGCAACACCGGTTGCAGGGCCTTGATTCCGCGCTCAATCCGCTCGGCTTCGGCCATCGTCCAGACCCGGACGTCTATATCCACCGTGGCCGAGGCCGCCACCACATTGCTGGTAGTGCCGCCTTTGAAGACGTTGGGCCCCAGGGTGGTGCCCTTGTCCCAGTCCTGTAGGGCCACAATGTTGGGAATCTGGTGGGCTAGCTCGACGATGGCATTGATACCTTTTTCGGGCTCCACCCCCTGATGAGCGGGCTTGCCGTGGGCGGTGAGCTTGTACTGGCCCACCCCCTTGCGGGCCACTTTGAGATCGCCATTGCCCATCGGGGCTTCCAGAACCAACACCAGATCGTTGCGCAAGGCCCCGCTTTCGATGGCCTGGCGGCTCGCCATCGAACCCACTTCCTCGTCGGGGGTAAAGAGCAGCTCGAGCTCTGGCCACCCGAGCCCCAGGGCCTGGTTGGTACGCAAAGCCCACAGCAGTTGCACAATGTTGCCCTTCATGTCGTAGATGCCCGGGCCATAGGCCCGGTCGCCTTGGATCTTCCAGGGCACCGCAAAGGCCCCTGCCGGATGCACCGTATCGAAATGGCACAGCACCAGTACCTTCTGGCCCGAACCCTGCACCAAAACTCGAATCATCGGCCCATTGGGGGTCTCTTCGCGCACCAGGGAGCCAAAAGGACGGAAGTGTTGGGCAATCCACTGGGCTACCTGGTCGAGGCCGGCAAGGTCATAGGAGGGGGCTTCAAGGGTGACGATGGCTTCGAGGTCTTGCAGAATGGCGGGCAGTTGGGGTTGGAGGTGCTCGAGGGGTTTCACAGCCTCAATACTATCGTGATTTTTGCCGTCCCCCAAGCAGCACTTTACTGGGTAGTATGATTGCCCATGGATGCTCCCCTCACCCAACAACCTGCCCTCGAGTTCACCTCTGCACAACTTGCGGCCATCCTCAGCGCAGGCTTCGAGGACTACTTGCTTCCGGTTAGCTTTAGTGCCCAGAGCCTCGAGCGTCGCATACGAATGGATCTATAGGGATTTCCAGCCCGCAATGGCACCACTGGATACCCAAAGAGTTTTTCGACCCTAACTCGACCGGATCATCGCGTATACTCGAGGGTAGAGGAGGTGAAAGTGTGAATAAACGTCATACCCTCGAGGTGGTTTCGGCCTAGGCCCTTCACACCCGGCCTCCCCAAAGCGGCCAGTAAAACCCCGCGCTACACGCGGGGTTTTTTGTTTGCGAAAGTCTGTTTGATGGAAGGTCGAACACCCGCAGGCCGGCAGATTTGAGGTGCATCTTTCTGCTATCCTATTGCGGTGTCAGTACCCCACCTCGACCTCAAAACCCAGCTCAAAGAAGCCATCGCCCAGGCCCTGGGAGCCCTGGGTCTCAGCGAATTGCCCGAAATCATTGTGCAGGAGACCCCGACTGGTAAGGAAGGCCATTACGGCACCCCGGTCGCCATGAGCCTGGCCCGCGCCCTACGCAAGGCGCCTCCGCAGATCGCTGCCGACTTGTTGCAAAACATTCCACTACCCCCCTGGGTGAAGCGCACCTTTGTGGTAGGGGGCTACCTAAACTTTGAGTTAGACCCCGCCTTCCTGGTGCAAACCGCCGTCGAACCCACTCAACCCTTCCCCCAAACCGAGGGCAAGGTACTGCTCGAGCACACCTCGGTCAACCCCAACAAGGAGCTGCACGTCGGGCACCTGCGCAACATCTGCCTGGGCGACTCGCTGGCGCGAATCCTGCGCTTCGCCGGGCGCAAGGTCGAGGTGATGAACTACATAGACGACACCGGGCGGCAGGCAGCGGAGAGCCTCTACGCGCTCCGGTATTTCGGTCTGGGCAGTTCCGAGGGTTATGGGAAGTACGACCACTGGGTGGGCGACGCCTACGTGCAGTTGCACCAGGAGATGGAAGACCCCGAGAAGAAGGCCGTGATTGAGCAGGGCGTACAGGAGACGCTGCACCGCTTGGAGGCGGGCGATTTGCGGCCCGAGGTGGACAAAATCTTGCGCTCTCAACTCCAGACCATGTACCGTCTGGGGGCCGAGTACGATGCCTTGGTGTGGGAGTCGGACATCGTTCGCGAGGGTCTGCTGGGCAAGGCCATGCAGGCCCTCGAGGGCTCACCCTACGTCTCGCGGCCCACCGAGGGTAAGTATGCCGGGGCCTTGGTGATGGACACCAGCGCCTTCATTCCAGGCCTTGAAGACCCCTACCTGGTGCTGATTCGCTCCAACGGAACCAGCACCTACACCGCCAAGGACATTGCCTTGCAGTTCTGGAAGATGGGCCTCCTCGAGGGCATCAAGTTCCAGCATTACGACACCCAGCCCAGCGGAAGGGAACTGTTCACCACGCACCCCGACGGCACTCCCATGCCTTTTGGCTCGGCCAACGAGACCATCAATGTGGTGGACGCCCGACAGAGCCACGCGCTGCGAGTGGTGCAAGCTTCGCTCGAGGTCGAGGGCCGCCACGACCTGGCCGAAGGATGCTTCCATCTGGCCTACGAGACCGTGCTGCTCGAGGGCAAGCAGATGTCGGGGCGCAAAGGCATCGTAGTCTCGGTAGACCAGGTGATGGACGAAGCGGTGAAGCGCGTTCTAGAAGTGATTGCTGAGAAAAACCCCGATCACCCCAACCCCCAGGAGGCCGCCGAGCAGATCGGGGTGGGAGCGGTGCGCTTTGCCATGCTCAAGAGCGAGGCCAAGAAGCAGATTGACTTCCGCTACGACCAGGCCCTGAGCTTCGAGGGCGATACCGGCCCCTACATCCAGTACGCCTATGCCCGTGCCGGTTCGATTCTGCGCAAAGCCGAAGAACAGGGTGTTTTGCAGGAAAAACCCGACTTCACCCTGACCACCCCTCACGAAATCACGCTGGCCAAGGCTATTCTCCGCTTCACGGAGGTTGTGCAAGACGCCGCCCGCAACAAGGCCCCCCACATCCTGGCACAGTATTTGCTGGAACTGGCCGCTGCCTGGAGCAGCTTCTACAACGCCAAAACCCCCGACGGAAAGCCCGCCACAGCAGTACTGACTGCGCCCGAGGGCTTGCGTGGTGTGCGGCTGGAGCTGGTGGGAGCCCTGCGCCACACCCTCAAGCAAGGGTTGGAGTTGCTCGGTTTGCAGGCCCCCGAGGTTATGTAGGTGTCTTTATGGTCGAAATGAAAGGCAAGAGCGTCGCCATGCAGGCAGGAATTGCACCTTTGTGAACCCGCTAGGGCGCAACTTAGAGCAGATTAAGGTTTCTTGAACATCCAAAAGGGGCTTTTTGTTCAACAAAAACCCGTTCCAGAGAAATAAAACCTCACTTTTCGGGCTTCCTGAGGAACTGCTATTGATTACTCACCATCGGCATATGAGAATGAGATCGGTTTGCTGATGATGCGCACGATTGCCCTTTTGATCCTGTTGGCCCTGACCCCGTCTCTCGCCCAGGCGCCCCGCCTCACCACCCCCGAAGAGGTGGCTCGAGTGGAGGTGATTCGTCGGGCCTTGCCGGCGGTGGTCAAGATTTTTGGCATCCTGCGCGACCCCCAGACCGGCAACGAAGGCCCTACCAACGGCTCCGGCTTTTTTTATGCCCCCAGCCGCATCATCACCAACTATCACGTGGTGCAAGATCTACGCGACATCAGCGTGGAATTGTTTGACGGGCGCTCCTTCCCGGCCCAGGTGTTTGCAGTGGACAAGGGTATTGATATCGCCATTCTGACCGTGCAGGGCGTGACCGCCCCGGCCCAACTTTCCTTCAGCAGTTCACAGAATTTGCCGGCGGGCATGGGACTGGTGGTCATTGGCAGCCCCTTCGGGCAGCGCAATTTGTCATCCTATGGCATCCTGGCCGGAACCGGCCCCACCTCCGCCGAGAAAAACGACCTCGACCCCGAGATCGGCTCGGAAATTGGCGACCTGCTCTTTACCGACGCCCGCATCGTGCAGGGTAACTCCGGTGGCCCTGTACTTGATTTGCAGGGCCGTGTGGTTGGCGTGGCCAACGCTACCCTGGGCGATCTGAGCGGGGTGGGGGGGGTGGGCGTAGCGATTCCGGGCGATCTGGTGCGGCAAAGCGTAAACGACCTCGAGCGCTTCGGCGTTCCCCAGCGCGGCAACCTGGGGGCAACCCTGCTCGACCTGGGGGAACTCGACCCCATCCTGCTGGGGCGGGTGGGCCTGCTCTCCACCCGTGGGGCCATGATCGAAAAGGTGCAACCCGGCGGCCCCGCAGCGCGGGCTGGCTTGCGCCCCGCCCAGCGCGACCAGCGCGGCAAACTGGTCAGCTTGGGAGATATCATCCTGGCGGTGGGTGGGCGTACCATGCGCAATGCCAGCGAAGTAACCCAGACCATTGCCCGCTACCGTCCTGGCGATCGGGTCAATTTGACCGTCTGGCGCAACGGACGGCGGCTGGATGTAACGGTGACGATGATTGCCCGGCGCTGATGCAGCGTCACGATGATTGCCCGGCGCTGAGGTGCCTGTCAAAAACGGTAAACCGCAAAAGTCATTGACCCTTGCCTCCTCGCTCATATCTCTCCCAAACCCCAGGTTCCAAGCATAGCCTGGCCGAGATTCACCTCGGAAAAGAGAATCCAGGCCGCTTGAATGACACCGCCCTCCAGCGGATTCATTTTGCAAACCGCAATAGCTTCCACTTGTCAAGACTTCCGCTTTGGGACTTTAGCTCTTAGCCTTAAGCAGATGTATGTAGCCATCGAGGGTGTGATTGGGGTGGGCAAGACCACCCTGGCCAAGCTGCTGGCCCAGCGGTTGGGGGTCGAGAGTTTACATGAGGTAGTGGAGGATAACCCCTTTTTACCGATGTTTTATCAAGACCCCATTCGCTACGGCTTCAAGGTGCAGGTCTTCTTCTTGCTCTCGAGGTACAAACAACTGCTGCCCCTCTCGCAGCCCAGCCTGTTTGCTGGGGGGGTGGTAGCCGATTATCTCTTCGACAAGGATGCGATTTTTGCTGCCATGAACCTCTCCGGGGCCGAGTGGGATCTGTACAACGATCTCTACACCAACCTCTCGCCCAAAATTCCCGCACCCGACCTGACCATCTACCTGCGGGCACCCCTACCAGTGATACTGGAACGCATCCGCCGCCGGGGGCGGGTCTTCGAGAAGCAGATAGACCCCGAGTACCTGGCCCGCCTTAACGAGTTCTATGAGCGCCACTTCACCACCTATCCACACCCGCTGTGGATCATTGAAACCCAGGAGTTCAACTTTGCCGAGCGCGAGGCCGACCGCGACTGGGTGGTACGGCGCGTGCAGGAACGGCTGGGAATCGCAACGGCAAACAGCGGAGAAGGCCGCGATACCATCCGCAAGATAGAATCACCCCTCTGACGGTAGCCCGTCCAAGGCCCGCCACCCTCAACCCTCGAGCCTGAACATATAGACGCCAGACTGCTATGTACATCGCTATTGCAGGCAATATTGGCTCCGGCAAATCCACCCTGACCGGATTGCTGGCCGAACGCTACAGGCTTTTGCCGGTCTACGAAACCGTGGACGAGAACCCCTACCTGGCCGATTTCTATGCCGACATGGGGCGCTGGGCCTTCCAGTCGCAGGTGTTTTTTTTGGCCAAGCGGCTGGAGCAGCACCTGAAGGAGGTCAACCCGGCCGTCCATGTGGTGCAGGATCGCACCATCTACGAGGACGCCTTCATCTTCGCCCAGAACCTGCGGGTCTCGGGCCACCTCTCCGAGCGCGACTGGCAGACCTACCTGGCCCTCTACGAAGGCATTGCTCCGGCGCTGCGCAAACCCGATCTGCTGATTTATGTGCGTTCCTCCGTCGAAAACCTGCAAGCCCACATTGCCCGCCGGGGACGGGACTACGAACAAAGCATCCCACCCCTCTACCTGGCTTCGCTGAATCGTCTTTACGAAGCCTGGATCGAGGCCTACAACCTCTCGCCGGTGCTGGTGATCTCGAGCGACAGTGTGAACTACGCCGACGACGAAGAAACCCGCGAGCTGATGTTCAGGATGCTGGAAGCCTACGGCCTGAGCACACCTTTGGTATGAAGCTTTTTTGAAAAGCACTCTATTTCCGCTTACGGCTGGCGGTCTTGGAAGGTTGTTGGGCTGTGGGTTCCACGGTTGGCTCGAGGGTTGCCAGGGGTAGCCGCACTACCGAGAAGCGCTGATGGAAAGTGTCCACCTGCAAATCAAACACTGGAATTACGCCAACCTCGCTTTTGCAGAACGGCGCGAACTTGACGCATTTGGAGGCGCTAATGGCATTACCGGCCTGGTCGTTTACCGTCACCTTGACCAGGAATTCCAGCGCCCTGGGTAATTTCTGGGCTTGCAGGGTCAGGATCAGGTGATCCTGGTCTATCTGGTAGGTAGCTTTCTGGCTACCTATATCCAGGGTGCCCTGTTTTTTCAGCAGGTCGGTTCCGGCCACGTGCCAGTGGTAACGAAGGGTTCCGCTAAAGTTCTCTACGGCAGCCCGGAAATGGCCGGTTCGGGAGGTCTGACGAATCACCGTTCTTCTCCAGCGCCCCAGCCGTGCCAGGGCTGGGTGAGCGACCTTGGAGGGCTGAAAACGCAGATTGGTGCGTGGGGTCGCCTCGAAGCGGATGTTTTCCAGGTCGGCCACCACCTCGGGGAGTTGCCAGCCATCGCAGGCAAACTCGCCAGAGAGTTGCACTGAGGGCATGGGTTTTTCGTAGGTTTTGTAGCGCAAGCGGATGCGGTCATCGAAAACCTCGCTAACCTGCACCACGCTGTAACGGCCCTCGGCGGTCTTGAGGGCATAGACCAGGCGGGTCTCGAGGTATTTTTGTGACTCCGGCAAAAAGGGCAGGTCGGGGAAGGGCAGCGGGATGGCTAATTCGTGCAAGGGAACTGTGGCATCCGCATAGTGAAAGGGGTACAGTTTCCAGCGCAAAATCCCGGCAAAATCTTGAAGGCCGGTGCGGGCCAACCGCGCTCCACAACGGGTGCGAAGCTGACGACCAAAGCCACTGCCACGCCACTCCAGATCGGCGCTGCCCATGCTTTCCGAACCCACCTGGCCGTTGTCGAGATCAATCAACTGCCCGTTGCGTACCTCGAGCACCCCCGAGGCCCGAATCGGTACTTTTTCGATGGGTCTGGCATCAAAGTTGATGGCCACATCATCAATAAAAACCCGCTGGAAGATCAGGTTCAGGCCAATAGCGGGAACCTGGAGGTCTTGTCGGAGCTTGTCGGCCAGGTTTCCAGCAATGCCCTCCACCGTTGTCTCGATCACATTTTCGGCAATGGCCAGCAGCACCGGCACCAGGATGCCGATCAGGATGGCTCCCACGATGCCTCCCACCACGGCACCGCCCACCACACCCCCCACCACGGCTCCACCCACTGCGCCCACCACAGCCCCCACCAGCACCCCCACCAGCCCACCAGCGATGACTCCGATCGCGGCTGCCCCCAGCCAGCAATACCAGGGGATATCAACATCCACATCTGGATTATCAATCTCGGCCTTGAACACCAGCTCGCCACCCACCACCTCGGCCCGGATGCGGCCTGCAATCTTGCCGGTGGCATCGTAGCAAAAGCCCGACTTGGCAATTTCGCCCTTCAGTTCGATGAAACCATTCCGCAGGCGCAGCTCGAGTTTGGTCAGGTCGGCGGTTTCGCCGCCCCCAGAAACCTGGATGGTGCGGTTGAGCCGCAGAAAATCGTCGCCGATGTCAAAGTTGGCCTGGTCGGTTTGGAGCGCGCTGGCCACCCTGGGTCTGAGGATGCGGGCCAGCCAGCGAAAGAAAATGGCAATGGCCCCGGTGTCGCCGGGGTTGATAAAGTGCTGTAGGCCCGCCGCATTGCCTACACTACCTCCGGCAAAAGTCAACATGATCGCCAGCGCATCGCGATCGGCAGCAGAGGTGTCGTCAATAATGCGAATATCTCCTTGGGTAGGCAAATCCGCCGGGTCGGTAGCAGTGCGTTTGACTGGAACCGGAAAGAGCGGGATAGCCCCCACCTGATTACGCAAGAAGTTGGCAAACAAATTGGGCAACAGTGGAATAGGAATGCTACCAGCGGTAAAACCTGTAAAGTGCAACTGGTTGCGGAAATCCACCTCGGCAATATCAAAGTCGTTGGAGGTGGCGCGGTTCATGTGGAGCCCTGCCACCGCCCGCAACTGCCCCAGGCTTCCATCCGCGCCAATATCAAAGCGCAGGTCAATTATGTTGCTGGCCCCACCAGGCAAGGGCACATCGCTGGGCCGATCAAAAAGCATATCCAGCGAAAAAGCCCCCTCGGCCGAGCCCAGCCCCACAGCATTCAAGAAACTGGACAGCAGGCCACCCGAGTCAAAAAAAGTGGAGATCACATCGTTCACACTTTGCTCGGTAAACTCCATCACGGCATCGAAGCGTTGGGTCTGATTGCCTGGCATCTCAACCCTCCCTGGGCCCCTGGGTAAAGCGCACCCGGATGCGGGCGGTGACGGTCTGGCCATTGGGCAGGGCATAGGTCTGACGGCTGAGGTGCTGGGCCAGGTTGGGGTCGAATTGCTGCAGCCGCCGCTTGAGCAAGGTGGGCACCTGAATTCCTCCAGCTTGCAGCAGTTGTAGTGGATGGGATAGATACTGCTCGGCCTTGTGAGAATCGCTCAATAGCTTGAGAATCTTGGCTTCCTGTTTGCGGAGTTCCCGCATCTCGCGTTGCAGGCTGGGGCTGAGTTGGGCAATGGACTGATCGAAATGACTCTGCCCGCTCTTCTGAGATTTGGTCTTTGCCATACGCTGCTCCTGTTCGGCTTGCACGAAGACAACGACCCCCGGTAAGGGCCAGGGTTATGCAGGACTATGCAGGCTTCGCAAGGGTAGCAGGGCTTCCGTTACACCAGCGTTATGTGCTCTTTATCGCGGTGCCCACCGTTACGCTCCCGTGCGGCAGCAGGTGTTGCTGAGCCGTACGCAGCATCCTCCCGTGCGGCAGCAGGTGTTGCTGAGCCTTACGCAGCATCCTCCCGTGCGGCAGCAGGTGTTGCTGAGCCGTACAGATTGCAATTGGGCAGTACGGCTTATTGGTGGGAACCGCAATGATAGGACGGTTGTCGCCAAAGGCGCAACAGCGCTCGAGGCCGCGTGACCCAGCGGCGGTTTTCCAAGCCACCAGTTGTGGGATCTATTTGAAAACCGCCCTAATCCGCTGCTACGCCCACCTTCTGCCGGATCTCGGAAATGCGGGCCAGGAAGTGCCCGGTGGGGCTGCTGGTCTGGGCCACGTCCTCGGGGGTACCTTCAGCCACTATCTGACCGCCACGCGCGCCGCCCTCCGGCCCCAAGTCCACCACCCAGTCGGCGGTTTTGACCACATCCATGTTGTGCTCGATCACCACCACGGTATTGCCCCCTTCCACCAGGCGGTGCAACACCTGTAACAGCTTGGCGGTATCCTCAAAGTGCAGGCCGGTGGTGGGCTCGTCCAGAATGTAGAGGGTACGCCCGGTGGAACGGCGGCCCAGTTCGGTAGAGAGCTTGATGCGCTGGGCCTCACCACCCGAGAGGGTGGGCGAGGGTTGACCCAGCTTCATATACCCCAGGCCCACATCCACCATCAGTTGCAGTTTGCGGGCAATGGTGGGGATGTTTTCAAAGAAGCCCAGGGCTTCCTCCACGGTCATATCTAGGATGTCGGCAATGTTCTTGCCGCGCAGTTTGACCTCGAGGGTTTCCTTGTTGTAGCGCTTACCCTTGCAGACCTCACACTGCACGTAGAGGTCGGGCAGGAAGAGCATCTCGATCTTCTTGGTGCCATCGCCACTACAGGCCTCGCAACGCCCACCCTTGACGTTGAAGCTGAAGCGCCCGGCCTCGTAGCCGCGCTTGCGAGCTTCGGGGGTCTTGGAGAAGAGGTCACGTATCTCGTCAAAAATACCGGTGTAGGTGGCCGGGTTGGAGCGCGGGGTACGCCCGATGGGTGACTGATCAATCTCGATGACCTTGTCGAGATGTTCCATGCCCTCCATACCGGAAAACTTGCCAGGGATGGCCTTGGCCCGCATCAGGTCTCGAGCCAGCGCCGAGTAGAGGATGTCGTGGACAAGGGTAGACTTGCCCGACCCCGACGGCCCGGTAATGGTCACGAACTTACCCAGGGGGATTTTGAGGTTGACGTTTTTGAGGTTGTGCTCACGGGCTCCTTTGACCAGCAGCGATTTGCCGTTGCCCTTGCGCCGGGTCTTGGGTACCGGGATGTGCCTGGTGCCTTTGAGATAGGCTCCGGTCAGGCTTTCGGGGTGGGCAATGATTTGGTCGAGGATGCCTTCGGCTACCACGTGCCCGCCGTGTACGCCGGCGCCTGGCCCCATGTCCACGATCCAGTCCGCTTCGCGCATGGTCTCCTCGTCGTGCTCAACTACCAGCAAGGTGTTGCCTAGATCACGCAGCTTCTTGAGGGTGCCCAGCAAGCGCTGGTTGTCGCGGGGGTGCAGGCCGATGGAAGGCTCGTCCAGCACGTAGAGCACCCCGGTCAGGCCTGAGCCCACCTGGGTGGCCAGGCGAATGCGCTGGGCCTCGCCGCCCGAGAGGGTGTTGGCCGCGCGGTCGAGGGTCAAGTAGTCCAGACCCACATCTTCTAAAAAACCCAACCGGCTGTATATCTCGCGCCAGATGGGGGCCGCTACCTGTACCTGAAACTCGTTGAGATTGCGTTTCTCCACAGGTTCGACCAGGTTATCCAGGCGGATGCGGAAGGGCTCGAGTTTTTCCCCTTCCTCCACAATATTGTTGTGGGCTACCGCCTGGAAAAACAACTTGGCCTCGCGCACCGGCAGGTTGGAAACCTCGGCAATGTTGAACTGTCCCACCCGCACCGAGAGCACCTCGCGCTTGTAGCGCGTACCGCCGCAGGCCGGACAGGCCTTGAGGGTCATGTAGGCTTCCAGGGCCTCGCGCAGCCCTTCGGACTCGGTCTCGTTGTAGCGGCCCTCGAGCCACGGCACCACCCCTTCGTAGCTCACCATGAAGCGCATGGTCTCGCGGCCGTTGCGCCGGAACACCACCTCGAAGGGCTCGGGCAGGCCGTGCAGCACAGCATGCTGGGCCTCCGGCGAGAGCTGCTTGAAGGGAGTTTTCATGTCGAAGCCCAGGTGCTCCGATAGCGCCCGCAATCTGTCCCACAGGTAGCCCTTGCCGTTGTCGCGGCCCTTGCTCCAGGGGATGATGGCCCCCTCGGCCAGCGAGAGCTCGGGATTCACAATCAGGTCGGGGTCGAAGACCTGGTTATAGCCCAGGCCCGAACAGTCCGGGCAGGCCCCATAGGGCGCGTTGAAGGAGAAGATACGCGGTTCCAACTCCTCGAGCACACTTCCATGTTCGGGGCAGGCGAACTTCTCCGAAAAAAGCTCTTCGTCGCCGCTGTCGGGGTACAAGACCCGCATCAACCCCTCACCCCGCAAGAGCGCCAACTCCACCGACTCGGCGATGCGTACACGCTCCTCCGGCTTCAAGACCACCCGGTCTACCACCAGGTCAATATCGTGCTTCTCGTATTTTTCCAGCTTCAGGCCCAGGGCCTCTTCGATGGTGTAGATCACTCCATCCACCCGCACGCGGGCGTAGCCTTCTTTCTGGAGTTGCTGGAACTCCTTGCGGTACTCGCCCTTGCGCCCCCGCACTACCGGGGCCATCAGGATGGCCCTGGTGCCCTCGGACTGCTTGAACAACCGATCGGTGATCTCCGAGGCCGACTGCCGCTCGATGGGCCGCCCACAGTGCGGGCAGTAGGCAGTGCCGACGCGGGCGAACAGCAGGCGCAGGTAATCGTGCACCTCGGTCACGGTGCCCACCGTCGAGCGCGGGTTGTGCGAGGTGGTTTTCTGGTCTATGGAGATGGCTGGTGAAAGCCCTTCGATGCTTTCTACATCAGGCTTTTCCATCACCCCCAAAAACTGCCGCGCATACGACGACAGCGACTCCACATACCGCCGCTGTCCCTCGGCATAAATGGTGTCGAAGGCCAGGGTACTCTTGCCCGAGCCCGAAACCCCGGTAATGACGATGAACTGCCCCCGGGGCAGTTCAACGGTAATGTTCTTCAAATTGTGTTCTTTGGCACCACGGACGATAATCCTGTCCATCCAAGGAGTATAACACCGGCTTTTAGGTTATGTAAATAACATACACAAGATGGTCAATCGGGTGTATGATGCGAGGTTTGCAAGGTACGGCCCCTTCACTGCACGATCAGATCGGCCACCCAGACGATCTCACAGGCCCCGTTGCCGGTGTCATAGCGAACGGTAGAGGTATTCCAGGCAAACCCATTGGCCCCAGTGACATTCACCAAAAACCCTTTGATGCGCACCACGTTGCCGGGCTTGAGGCGCTCGAGCCGCTGCTCGATGTTGGCGTTGCCGGGAATCAGGTGCATGTTGGCGCTGTTGGCGACAATTTCGCCCACCGGGATGGGTGGGTCTTGGCTCCAGGAATAAAAATAAAAACGATCCGACTGGCGAATGTTAAGCTTGCGAATCACCGCCGTATCGGACATGCGACCCCAACCCAGGGCTAGGTCTACCGGAGAAATTGCGGCGGCGGCATCGTAGCGGTACAAGCGCTTGGACAGCACCCTGGCTTCAATCTCGAAGTAGGCCACTGGCTTGAACCGAAAACCCGGTTTTTCCAGGTGCACATCGCTCTCTTGGGTCAGTTGGGCCTGGAAGGGCGCCTGGGGGGCCAGCACCCCCGGTGGGCGGGCAATAGGGCGGGCCTGCACATCCCGGATGAACCAGAAGGTTCCGCCCGCCAAGATCAGGAGCAACCAAACCAGCCGCACCCTTGCAGTGTAACCAGGATTGAGCGGCAAGCTTGGTCAAAGGCCCGCCGCGAAGCCAAAGGCGACCCCCCACAAGCTACCGAGTCTCCCAAAGTTCGATGATTGTACCCTGCTTTGATCACGCACTTCACAGACATTGCCGCCCGGCGATAACCGGCGCAGCAAGTGAGGGTGGTGCCCACAAGAGCTTGCTCCAAATACCCCGTACAACGGTTTGGGTTGTACTGGGCACATCATGCTGCAGGGTATGTAGTGTGATGGTGAGAACCGCGACGGGGGCGCTATATGAGCCGCCCACGCACAGAGTTGGTATTACATGCCGAGCTGGATGCCTTAACCAGCCTACCTGAAGGTTGCTAACGGCCCCTGGCGTTTTGCCGATGCTGAAAAGCAGTTGGGGCCGAAGCTGGTTTTGCTGTCACCTGCGGGTTTCTTTCTGAGATGCGTGGTAAAGGACGCAAGCAACGATCACACACCATCAAAGCGCCTCCCGCCGAGACGTTATCCGCTGCTTAAGCTACAATCGTCCTTGGTGTGCTCGTGCCTGATAAAGCAGTATATGACGCTCTGAATGGAAAAAAGGGAATCTTTCCATTGGGTCTGAGAAAATCACCCCCCAAAACTGCCTGAATTGCACTCTAGGAGGCTTATGCTCGAGACCAGTCTGCAACCCCACCGCGAATACCTGATGGCCAACATGCCCGGCCAGAAGATGTTTCTCGCCCTCAAGGTGCGCCCTCAAGCTGAAGCTGGGGCAGCCCGGCCCCAGTTGGCTGTGGCCTTTGTGGTGGACACCTCGGGTTCGATGCGTGAAGTGGTGACCGAACCCACCCATCGCACCGGGCAAAACGTCCGCATTGACGGCAAAGAATATGAAGTGGTGCGCGGGGCCAAAAGCAAGATGGATCTGGTGGTGGAGGCCCTGCAAAACCTGCTCAACAGCCGTCAGCTCCAGCCTTCAGATCGTCTAGCCCTGATCAAGTTCGACGACTACGCAGGGGTGGTACAGCCCTTCACCGATGCTGCCAACAAGGCCAAGCTGATCGCTGCCGCTGAACAGCTTACCCAGTTTTCTGGTGGAACCCATATGGGGGCCGGGATGCTGGAAGGGATGAAGCAACTCCACAAAGAGAGCGGCAGCCGCCGGATGTTGCTCCTGACCGACGGGCAGGCTTTCGATGAGCCGCTGGTCGAACAGGCCGCCCAGCAGCTGGCCGAGGCCCATATCCCTGTCACCGCCATCGGGGTGGGCGACGACTGGAACGACGACCTCCTCACCAACATTACCGACCGCACCCAGGGCAAGCCCTTTCATATCGTGCCCGACACGCAAAATCCGCTGCCACCCAGTCTGCGGGCTACCGATCTGCCCCAGGCCATCCTGGGCGAGTTGGAGAATGCCGCCAACGAGGTCATTACCCACATCGCGCTCGCGGTCAAGACCGTCAAGGACGTAACGCTGGATCGGGTGACGCGGGTCTATCCTACCCAGAGCGAAGTAGACCTTAAAGCTACACCACATCCCCTCGGCAACGCTGCCAAGGGCGACTGGACGGTGTTTATTCTCGAGTTCACCCTGCCCGCCCGCCCCGCCTCGCGCATCCGTCTGGCCCAGATGGGCCTGACCTACGAGGTACCCGGTAAGGGCTATCGGGGCGAAGTGCCCCCCAGGGACATCGTGGTGGAGTTCACCACCGACGAAACCCTGACCGCCAGAATTGACCCCCAGGTGATGCAGTGGGTGCAACAGCGCAACATCGAGATGCTGGTCAAGCAAGCCACCCAGGAGGCCCGTACTGACCCCGCTAAGGCTGCCAAGACGCTGGAACTGGCCCGCAACATGACCGTCAAGCTGGGCAACACCGCCATGACCCGGGCCCTTGACCAGGCCGTGGGCGAGCTCAAGAGCAGCAAGACCATCAGCATCGGTACCGCCAAGACCATCAAGATTGGGGCCAAGACCCAGGTGCTCAAACAAGATCCAGAGGCTGCACCTGGTGGGGGTGACCTGCCCTCCGATGAAGAAATTCGCAAGATGACCGGTGCTTGATGGGAGCATAGACACCAAGCGCTTGAGAAAAAAGATAAAGACGGTGTGGAGAAGAGGAGAATGGGGGCATTGCTGAATCACCGTGAAATGAAGCCGCTTCGCTCCTCTATCCCCTTGCCTCCCTATCCCCCTGCTTGAACATGGACCGTTGTCCCTACTGCGCTAGCCCCGTACCTGCCAATGCCGCCATCTGTCCAACCTGCGGCATGAGCATTG
The DNA here is from genome assembly GCA_037440185.1 of Meiothermus sp. Lineage (GTDB taxonomy): Bacteria > Deinococcota > Deinococci > Deinococcales > Thermaceae > Meiothermus. The sequence goes on from JBBIUP010000013.1 coordinate 29,106, forward strand.
CCATGCCGGGAGAACAACACCTGCCGGTGGGTACACGGTTACGCGGCGGGCGCTACACCCTTGGAAAAGTATTGGGGCAAGGTGGGTTCGGCATAACCTACCTCGGAGCCGATACCCAGGAAAATCGCCCTGTCGCTATCAAGGAACTGTTCCCGGAAGGGTCGTCGCGCAAAGCCAGTTCGCGCAATGTGGTGCCGCCCACCAGTCTGATTGGGGCGGGCTTCATAGAGACCATGGAGAAATTTGAGGACGAAGCCAGGGTGATGGCCAAGTTCAACCATCCGGGCATCGTGCGGGTGTTCGATATTTTCGAGGAAAACGGCACCGCTTATCTGGTGATGGAGTTTTTGAAGGGCCAGACCCTGGGCAAGCGTATCGAGAAACAAGGCAAGCTTTCCACCAGCGAGGTGCAGGATATCGCACTCAAGCTGTTGGATGCGCTGGAGGTGGTACACAGCGCAGGGATGCTGCACCGCGATATCAAGCCGGACAATGTGTTTTTGCACCAGGACGGGCGGGTAGTGCTGATTGATTTTGGCTCGGCACGGCAGTTTGCTCGCAACAAGACCGTGAGCCACACCCGGCTGGTCACCCCCGGATATGCTCCCTTGGAGCAGTACGGCAGCGCAGGCAAGTTTGGCCCTTATACCGATATCTACGCTCTGGGAGCCACGCTTTACCATGCGCTGATGGGGGTGGTACCGCCCGCCGCCACCGACCGGGTGCAACACAACCAGCCCCTGCGGCTGCCACGCGAGACCCCCGATGGCCTCGAGACCGCTGTAAACCGTGCCCTGGAAATCCGCGTAGACCAGCGCCCCCAAAGCGTGGCGGAGTTCCGTGGCTTGCTACAAGGGGGGCGCCTACGATCCACTCCGACCCCCAAGCCCACCCCAGCCCCCACCCCCGCTACTGGAAGTCTTTCGATCCGGGTGAGCCCGCCCCAGACTGCCGTGCGTCTGAAAGGCCCTAACAATTTCCAGCAAGTCGTACAGGGCGACTCTGATCTGCGCGGCCTGCCGCTAGGTACCTATACCCTGTATGCCGATGCCAGGGGCTTTCAGCCACAGCAGGTCAAGGTGCAGCTGCGCGCTGGCAACCACCTCGAGGCCCGTTTCACCCTGGCTCCCGTGCGCAGCCCAGCCCCCGCACCCACCCCCAAACCTGCCCCTGCACCTGTTCCGCAACCTCAACCCACCCCCACGCCCACGCCGAACCCAACTCCAAGTCCGGCTCCAGCCCCCTCGGCTGCCTCCCGGCTGCTCAACCTCCGGCTCAATTTGCTCACGTTGGTAGCCTTTCTGGCGCTGTTTTATTTGTTCTTTGAAGTACGTCCCATCACGCTGCAAGCCTTTTTGCAGCCCGTAGACGAACAGCTCGAGCGCGACTTTAATGCCCTGGTGCCTGGCTATCCCGAGGTCTTCCCCTGGCTGCGGGCCGGGTTCTACGCAGCAACCCTGCTGGGGGTTTTCTACACCTTGAGTTTTCTGGTAACGCAGGTGGTCTGGCTCCTGCCTCTGATGGTGCTGGGAGGCATGGGGCTGCTGATCTACAACAACCTACTGCTGCCCGAACAAGGGGCTGTGATAGCTATCATCCTGGGAGGCGTTTATTTGGGGGTGCTGCTCTTGGAGCGCCTGAGCCTCCCGTTGGCGGTTGTCTTGGGCCTGGTGGCAGCTTTTCGCTGGGCCGACCCTGCCCAGGGGGAAATCCTCGAGCCCGGCGGCCTTGCAGTGGCCGTGCTGATTCTATGTTTTGGTGGTATCGTTCGCTTGACCCGCGAACGGCGAAGAGAGGAGCGTAATCCATGATTGTTTGTAAGGTGTGCGGAACCGAGAATCCCGATGGAACCCAGTATTGCGAAAGCTGTGGGGTGGAGCTCACCCCCGAAGCCGCCCCCGCCCCAGAACCCGTTGTAACCGAGACGCCAGCTTCCGAGCCTCCGGCTCAAGCAGCTCCCGAAGCACCCTCCACCGAGCCCGCCTCTGAAGCACCGCCCAGCGAAGGTGCTCCAGGGGCCGAGGCCGCTGAATCCACTTCCGCTACACCTGCTGCACCGGCAGCCCCCACTTTTCGGCCCGGCCAACTCATCTTCAAGCGTTTTGGTGCCCTCACCAACGACGCCATTCCCCTGCAAGGCACCCGCCTGGTGGTGGGACGCTTCGATGCCTCCACCGGCCCGGTAGAGATTGACCTGACCGGGGTAGCGGGGGCCGAAAATATCTCGCGCCGCCACGCCGAACTGTTTTTTGATGGGGTCTGGAAAGTGCGCGACCTGGGCTCTACCAACGGCGTGTTCATCAAGCGAGCGGGCGAGGAGGCCTACTCGCCGCGCCTGGTCGAGCCCACCGAGATCAAGGATGGTGACGAGCTGGCTTTTGGTAATGTGATCCTGGTTTTCAAGGAGGGCTAAAGATGCCAGACGAGCGTCCTGTAGACGAACAGGACAGCCAGGAAATTCTGCAGGCAGAGGCCGAAGGCATGACCCATGCCGACATGGGCCTCCCCCCCGAAGAGATCGCCCCCACGGGAGTGGAATCCCCCATCCCCTCACCGGAGGCCCACCCTGCCGCAGAAGAGGGGGATTTCCTGGAAGAAACCCTCCTGCCCTCTACAGTGGAAAACGATGAACTCGAGCCCGGCTCCACCCACACCTGGGGCCACCTGACCTTCAAAGCAGGCAACGCCTATCTAGGGGGTTGGATCACCGCGGTACAAGGGGAAACCAGACTACTGGTCAAACCCAAACACGAGGGCAGCCTGCTAGCGGGGCTGGGCAACCACCGCCTGCTGCCCAGGCTGATCTATGCAGGCTCTGAGGGCGTGGCGGTTGAAGCCGACGAGGGCCAGCAGGTCGGGCGGCAGCTCCCGCTGGACGAGGCGCTGGAAGTGGTGCAGCCGCTGGCCCAGTTGGTCTACTTTCTAGAGCTCAAGGGCCTGACCCTGGTGGACTTGGAGCCCCGCTCGCTGTTGCAAACCCCCGACGGGCTCAAGCTGATCCCACCCCCACGTTTGGCTCGAATTGGCGAGCGCGCCGAGCTGATCTGGCGCGAGGGCTATACCCCGCCCGAAGTCTTGGCTGAGGCCGCCATCAGCCCCAGGACTGGCGTCTATCTCCTGGGTGCGTTGCTGTTCGAGCTGCTGAGCGGAACCGCACTGCCCGTCGAAGGGGCCAGCGAACTGCTGTTAACTGGAATCCCGCTGGCGGGCGTGCCGCAGGTGCTTAACCAGCTACTGGCCCCGGTGGACGAGCGCCCCACGCCACAGCAGGCCGTCGCGCTGCTCAAGGCCCTGAACCGCCCGCCCGATCCGGTGCTGGAACTGGGGGCTGCTACCAGCGTGGGCCTCAACCCAACCCGCCCGGTCAACGAAGATTCCTATGCCTACCGTTTCGAACGCATCCAGTCGCACGGCAACCCCGCGCTGCTGCTGCGGGCCTGTGTCTCGGATGGGATGGGCGGTATGGCCGCCGGTGAGGTGGCCAGCCAGGCCGCCGTTGAGGCCTTTGTAGCGGGCAATCCACCCCATCCCCTCGACGACCCTAAAGCCCAGGCAGACTGGGCCATCCGGCTGGTCTGGGATAGCAACAAAGCCGCACTGGATGCCCTGGCCGGGCGCGATGGCGGCTGCACCATCACCGGCCTCCTGCTAGTGGGCACCCGCTACGCGCTGGCCCACGTGGGCGACTGCCGCGCCTACCTGTGGGACAAGCAAAACCTCAGGCAGCTCAGCCAGGATCACTCGCTGGTGGCCAGCCTGGTCGCCAGCGGCATGATCACCCGCGAAGAGGCCCAGCATCACCCCGACCGCAACCAGGTCCTGCGCTCGCTGGGCAGCCTGCGCCAGCCGCAGGACGACTACGTGATGAGCCTGCAAACCACCTCCGGCAAGCCCACTGCCAACCTGGGCTTGGGCGAGACCCTGCTGTTGGTCTCCGACGGGGTGTGGGGCGAGGTGGACGACCCCAAGATCGCCGACATCTTGGCCAAGGCCAGCAGCCCCCAAGCCGCCGCCGAAACCCTGGTGCAAGCCGCCTTGGACGCGGGCGCACCCGACAACGCCACCGCCCTGGTAATCGAGCGCAAAACTTGAGGTGATGTTGGAATATGCCGTATGGCGTTTTTTTGCTATGCGCTGTAATGGTGGGAAACGCGACAGAGGTGAACCTATGTTCGATGGTTTCCGGCGACAGCAAGTTAAAACTTCGCAGGCACGCATTAATCTGGTAATCGGCGGGAATGGCCCACCGGTCTTGTTAATGCACGGCTATCCGCAGACCCATACCATGTGGCACCGGGTCGCACCTGCCCTGACCGAGTATTTCACCGTGGTAGCAACCGACCTGCGCGGCTATGGCGACAGCGAGAAACCTCCTGGAGACCCTCAACATACCCACTACAGCAAGCGACAGATGGGGCAAGACCAGGTTGAAGTCATGCAGTCTTTGGGTTTTGAAGAGTTTTGTGTGGTGGGGCACGACCGTGGCGGACGGGTGGGGCACCGCATGGCCCTGGATCACCCCAAACGTGTACAAAAACTGGCGGTGCTGGACATTGCCCCCACCCCTTACGTTTTTTCGCACCTGAGCCGCGAGCTGGCCCTGGCCTACTACCACTGGTTCTTTTTGGCCCAGCCTCACGACTTCCCTGAACGCTTGATTGCCTGCGACCCCATCGGGTTTTTGCACCAGAAGCTGGGCGGCTGGGGAACGGGCCTTTCGATCTATGCGCCCGAGGCTCTGGCCGAATACGAACGCTGCTTCCGCAATCCCGCCACTATCCATGCTACCTGCGAGGACTACCGGGCAGCCGCCAGCATTGACCTCGAGCACCACGCCGGCGACACCCGTAAAATTGAAGGCCCCCTGCTGGTGTTGTGGGGCCACAAGGGTGTCGTGCACAAAACCTGCGATGTGCTCTCAGCCTGGCGCGAATACGCCCAAAACGTGCAGGGGCAAGCCCTCGAGGCAGGCCATTTCCTGTGCGAGGAAAACCCCAGCGAGACCACCCAGGCCCTCCTCGCGTTTCTCAGGGCTTGACCGGCTTCTTGCGCCTTTGAAAGCGGCTATGCCAACCCTCGACAAAGGCTTGTTCCTGCAAAGGGTCTGAGCCTCCTACATCGAAACCTGCCAAGAGCCTCAGGGTATTGGGCACACACCTACACAGGCCTATCAATAGATGCACTCGGTGGAAAGCACCCGCTGTCCTGCTTTGATGTACTCGGGGATGCGGATGTCCATCGGGCACATCGGGACGCAGGCCTGCGAGACACACTCCTGGCAGGCCTTGGCATCGCCCGAGACCTTGAGCAGCGAGAAGCGCGCCGTCTGTTTGAAGGTCAGCTACACGGTTTTTCAAGCTGTCTGGAAGGTGATGATCTCGGCTCGACCTAGAGCGGTTTTCAGAAAGAACTCCGCAATCCCCACAAGGAGAAGTGCTGTTCCAGGCTTATTTTTTGCCGCTGGGAAACTCGAGCCCCAAGCACCCGTGGGCCGCGCGCGGCCCACGCCCCAGTGCGTAACATGCGTCT